>CAZUZY010000044.1:0-35284 GCA_964624885.1 uncultured Polyangiales bacterium
AAGCGTCGTCGCGGCGGTCGCGGGCCTCGCGGGCGCGCACGTGCGCGTCCACCAGCAGCGTCGCCCCCGAGGCCACGATGGCGACCGAGATCGCCACCGCGCCGGTGAGGCGGGCGGTCACCCGGCTCGGCGGCCTCCGGAGCGCCCGGGCCAGGGAGTCCTTGCGCCCGGCGAAGCGGGCCTCCAGCGGCGCATCGTCGTCGACGCGCATCGACTCCTCGATCAGCCGCCACGGCATCGCCTCGATCGCCGAGGCCACGACCGCGCGCGCCACCACGTAGAGCGGCAGCGACACCGCCGCGATCATGGTCACCGTGAGCATCACGAACGACACCTGGGTGGGCAGGTCGATCGCGGGCGGTCGCGCGGCCGGGAGCAGGGTGGCCGCGACCACGCCGGTGCCGAGCAGCGCGATCTGGATCGTCCAGGTGATCGGGAGCGCGTGCAGCTGGCGCACCACCGAGACGTCGATGGACGAGAGCTCACCCTCCTCGAGGAGCGAGAGCGCAGGGCGCAGGGTGCGCACCCGCAGGAACGTGACGGCGACGGCGAGGGCCAGCACCGTCGGGTACACCCACGCGCTCGAGAGGAGGGCCGCCGAGGCGATGCCGGGCTCGAGCAGCAAGACGCCCGGGGCGAGCAGGGTGCGCAGGACGAACGCCGCGACGAGCGCCGCGAACGCCGCGAGCTGCAGGCGCAGGCCGAGCGCGCTCACCCCGCGAGCCCTCCGCGCGCGCGGACCGGCAAGCGGAGCACGAACGTGGAGCCCCGCTCCCGCGGCTCGCTCTCGAGCCGCACCGTGCCTCCGTGCATCATGGCGAGGCGCCGCGCGATCGGGAGCCCGAGCCCGGTGCCGCGGCGGCGAGAGCGCACGTCCCCGGCCTGCCGGTACTCCGCGAAGATCGCCTCTCGCTCGCGCGGGGGCACGCCCGGGCCGGTGTCGCGCACCCGCAGGGTGGCGTAGTGCGCGTCGCTGGTGATCGACACGATCACCTCGCCAGAGGGCGTGAACTTCACCGCGTTGCCCACCAGGTTCTGCAGGATCTGCCGCACGCGGCGCGGATCGGCGTCGGCTTCGCAGGTGGGGCTCGCGGACTCGACGCGCAGCTCGACCTGCTTGCTGCCGAGCTGCCCGACCGCCTCGCGCACCACGTCCTCGGCGATCTTCCGCAGGTCGACGCGGCTGCGCTGGAGCTGCAGCTGTCCGGACGCGATCGCCGACAGCTCGAGGATGTCGTTGATGAGCCCGAGCAGGTGGAGCCCCGACTGCTTGATGATGGCCACCTCCTCGCGGGACTCGCCCTCGAGCGGGCCGTCCACCTCGCCGAGCAGGACGTCGGCGAACCCGAGGATGGCGTTGAGCGGCGAGCGGAGCTCGTGGCTCACGGTGGCGAGGAAGTTGGCGCGCTCGCGGTCGATCTCCTCGATGCGCGCGAGGGCGTCGGCGTAGGTCTTCTCGGCGGTGGCGAAGCGCTCGACAAGCCCGTTGAACGCCGTCGCGAGCTCGCCCACCTCGTCGAGCGCCTGCACCGGCACCGTGTCCTGTGCGCGATCGGTCGTGTCGCGCCCCCGCCCGGCGATCTCCCGGATTCGCAGGTTCAGGTCCTCGACGTCGACGCGCACGTCGCGGGCCACGGCGAAGGCCACGGCGGCGGCCACGCCGGTGAGCAGGGTCGCGAGGGTCGCGAGCGCCACGAGGAAGTCGCGGATCCCCTCCGGAGACTCCGGCACCTCCGTCGCGACGACCACCGACAGCCGCTCGAGGTCCGCCGCGGGCGCCTTGCCGGTCGGTCCCTCGTACTCGACCGGTCGCACCACGAAGCGCAGCGTGGTCTTGGTCGTGAGCAGCGAGCCCGCGCCCTCCTTGAGGGAGTGGGGAGACGGCAGATCGAGCGGCCACTGCGTGCCGCTCGCCTCCTCCACGATCTTGCCCTTCGCGTCGAGCACCCAGATCGCCGACGCTCCGCGGCGCGCGGCGCGTTCGACGAGGTCGTGACGGGAGGCCTCACCGAGCCCCAGCAGGCGCGCGGCCACCGTGGCGGCCAGGAGCTCGGCCTTCTCCGCCGTGCTCGTCTCGGCCTGGTGGTAGATCTGTCGCAGCCCGAGCACCGCGAAGACCACGGTGACGAGCAGCGCGAAGGCGACGACCGCGATCGGCGCCGGCGGGACGAGCGGCAGCGTTCGCCGCCGCTCGATCAGATCGACGGACGAACGCCCGCTGGGTGGCGGCCAGCTCCCCGCTGGCGGAAAGCCCGAGTCGAGGCGCACGCCGACACCCGGGCTAGGCGATCACTTGTGCGACTGCAGGACGTCGACCACCCCGGAGGTGGCCTCGGGCGTGGAGGCGAACGAGGCGTTCATGCCGCTCAGCATCTCGATGACCTTCGGGTCGACGCTCTTGGCGCCACCCGCGCCAGGCAGCCCAGCACCCGGCAGAGCCGGGCTGGCCGGCGTGCCACCACCGCCACCGCCCGCGCCACCCTCGACGGTCGCGCTGTCGGTCTTCACGTCGGACTTGGCGTCCGCGCCCGCGTCCGGAGCGGTCGGGCACTTGTCGGTGCACTTGGCCTGCGTGCAGTTCGCCACGCCGAGCGCGAGCGAAGCGACCGGATCGGTCGGGCTGGTCACGTCGTACTTGAGCGCGCAGCCGAACAGGCAGGTGGTGTCGGTGGTGCTGCCGCCGCACTCGACCAGGATGCAGAGCGTGAGCCCCCGGCAGCGCGGGTCGGCGTCGCACTTGGTGAGCTCGTCCTTGCACAGGGTCTTGGTGCAGTCGTAGCAACCGCCGACGGTCTTGCCGCCCTCGAAGGCGATGTCGGGCAGGGTGGCGTCGAACAGGGAACCCGGGACGTCGCCCGTGTCCTTGGCGGTGCTGCTGTCCGCGCTCCCGCTGTCCTTGCCGGCCTCGATGACCGCGATGCCGGTGTCGACGGCGCCGGTGTCCTCGGGCGGCAGCTCGGGGCCGTCCTGCGACTTGCCACCGCAGCCCACGGCGATGCACCCCACCACGCCGACCGAAGCCGCGAGACCCAAGCACCAACGAAGACCCGTCATGGCGAAAACCTTTCCTTCCCAGTCCAGCCGTAAAGCCGGTTGACGATAGCTGGCGTCGCCCGACATGCAACGAATACCCGAGCCGTACCCGGTCGCCGGTGCCCCGCGGCACCGAATGCCGTTCAGCCGGTAGAACTACAGCTTGGGCTTCGTCGACCCCGAAGGGGGAGCCGACGGCGCGGCCGAGCCGGAGCCGGAGGGGCGGGGTGGTGGCGTCGCGTAGGGCTTGCCGGTGCCGGGGCCGTCCTGGGCCCGCTTCATCTTCATCTTGGCGCCGTAGGCGTTGTTCTTGCGGTCGATCGTCATGTGATCGTCGTCCGTGAACGTGATCACCACCTCGTCCTTGCCCGACAGCAAGCGGCACCACGTGGGGTGCGACTCCTTGACCTCGTAGCTCGAGGACAGCAGTGGCTGCCCCGGCTCGTAGATCTTCACCTGGTCGCCCGTGTAGACGATCCGGATCGACTGCACGTGGGCGGCCTCCTTCTCCTTCTCGAAGGCCGCGGCGCTGCTGGACCCCGAGGGGGCGGGCGCCGCTTCGAAGCCATCGAGCTGCCAGCTACCGCGCAGGGTGCCGGCCGCGGTCTTGGTCTCGATGGACGGCGCGGCGCTGGCGGGGGCGCTCGACGCGGCCGGAGCCGCCGGCTTCTGCTCGTCGCGCTGACAGCCGACGACGGGGGTGAGGGGCGCGGTCAGCGCCAGCACGACAGCCAACGAGATCGGACGAGGCACGCCGCGATGATCGTCGGCGCGCCGCCCGCTGTCGAGGGTCGAGGCCTCACCTCGCTCGCCGTGCTATTCGCCCGCCCCCATGGACGCCCCCGTCGTCGTCGCGACCCATGGTCACTGCCTCGACGGCTGCGCGTCGGCCGTGCTGTTCACCGCCCTGCACCGGGCGGTCGTCGGCGCAGACTCGCGCTTCGTCTACTTCGGTCAGACCTACGATCCGGGCAAGAACGGCGTCGACCCCCGGGCGTTCGCCGGGTCTTCGGACAGCGCGATCCTCGACTACCGCTACACCGCGGTCGACACGCTCGGCTGGTATTTCGACCACCACCGCACGGCGTTCCCCACCCCCGCGGACAGCGACCACTTCGCCGCGCTGGAGGCGCGGGGGCGCGGCTTCTTCGACCGCGACGCCGGCTCGTGCACCATCCTCATCGATCGCGTCGCGCGCGACCGCTTCGGGGTCGATCTCACCGCGCACGCGGAGCTCGTGGCCTTCGCCGACATGGTCGACCGTGCCGCGTTCCCCACCGCGGAGGCCGCCGTCGATCGCACCGATCCGCGGATGAAGCTGGTCTCGGTCCTCGAGCAACAGGGCGACGACCGGCTGCTCGGCGATCTGGTCCAGCGCCTGTCGATCCGACCCCTCGGCGAGGTGGCCCGGGATGCGGATCTCGCCGCCCGCGCGGCGCCGCTCGAGGCGGCCTACGCGGCCCAGGTGGCGCGGATCCGCGCCCGCGAGGAGCGCCGGGGCCACGTGGTCTACGTCGATCTCCTCGACCAGCCCATCGAGGTGGTGGCGAAGTTCGCCACCTACGCGGACGCCCCCGACCTGCCCTACAGCGTGGTGCTCACGCGCACCGATCGCCGCTGCAAGATCTCGATCGGCTACAACCCGTGGTGCCCCATCGCCCGGCGGCACGACATCGCCGCCATGTGCAGCGCCCACGGCGGCGGCGGTCACGCGGTGGTCGGCGCCATCGCGCTACCGCCCGACCCCGAAGCGTGCCGTGCGCTCGCCGCGACGCTGGTCGAAGAGCTCAATCGCTAGCCGCGGTCACTCGGCGTGGGCACGGGCCGCGGCGACGAGCGCGTCGACCGACTTCTTCGCGTCGCCGAACAGCATGTGGCAGTTCTCGTGGAAGAACAGCGGGTTCTCCACCCCGGCGTAGCCCGCGGCCATGCCGCGCTTGAACACGACCACGAGCTTGCTCTTCCACACCTCGAGCACGGGCATGCCGTAGATGGGGCTCCCCGGATCGTCGAGCGCGCCGGGGTTCACGATGTCGTTGGCGCCGATGACCAGCACCACGTCGGTGTGGACGAAGTCGCGGTTGATCTCGTCCATCTCGAGGACGATGTCGTACGGCACGCCGGCCTCGGCGAGCAGCACGTTCATGTGGCCGGGCAGGCGGCCCGCGACCGGGTGGATGGCGAAGCGCACCTTCACGCCCGAGTCGCGGAGGATCTGGGTGAGCTCGTTGACGGCGTTCTGCGCGCGCGCGACGGCCATGCCGTAGCCCGGGACGACGATGACCTCCTTGGCGCTCGCGAGCTTCTGGGCCACCTGATCGGCCTTCATCTCGTGCACCTCGCCCTCGACCGCCGCGTGGCTGGTCTTGACGTCGCCGGTGCCGAAGCCGCCGAACACGACGTTGAGGATCGAGCGGTTCATCGCGCGACACATGATGATCGAGAGGATGGTGCCGCTCGCGCCGACGAGCGCGCCGGTGACGATGAGCAGGTCGTTGGAGAGGACGAACCCCGCGGCGGCCGCGGCCCACCCGGAGTAGCTGTTGAGCAGCGACACCACGACCGGCATGTCGGCGCCGCCGATGGCCATCACGAGGTGGACGCCGAGGAGACCCGCGAGCGCGGTCATCGCGAGCACGAACGGCATGCCCGCGGGGGCGCTGGCGCGCAGGAACGGCACCGCGAGCCCGATGATGGCGAGGGCGACACCCGCGTTGAGCGCGTGCCGCGCCGGCAGGAGCAGCGGCTTGCCGGAGAGGGTGCCCCGGAGCTTGGCCCACGCGACGACGCTGCCGGTGAGGGTGATCGCGCCGACCGCGATGCCGATCCAGATCTCGACCAGGTGCACCGTGCGCACCGCGCCGCCGAGATGGACGCCGTCCTGGTGCGACAGATACGACGACATGCCGACCAGCACCGCGGCGAGGCCGACGAAGCTGTGCAGGATGGCGACCAGCTCTGGCATGCCGGTCATCTCGACCCGCCGCGCGAGCATGCCGCCGATGGCGGCGCCGCCGATCACCGCGGCGCCGAGCATGGTCATCGCGACCGGGGTGGGCGAGCCCTTGAACCAGGAGATCGCCGTGACGATGACGGCGAGCGCCATGCCGATCATCCCGAACAGGTTGCCGTCCTTGGCCGTCTCCTGCTTGGAGAGGCCGCCGAGGCTGCGGATGAAGAGCACGCCGGCGAACAGGTAGGCGACGATGATGACGCCGCCCGACATGAAGAAGTCGCTCATCGGCCGTCCTTGCGGAACATCTTGAGCATCCGCTGGGTGACCAGGAACCCGCCGGCGATGTTGATGGTGGCGACCAGCACCGCCGCCGTGCCGAGGAACGACGCCGGGGTCGCGCCGCCGACCTGCAGCATGCCGCCGACCACGATGATGCCGCTGATGGCGTTGGTGACGCTCATCAGCGGCGTGTGCAGCGAAGGACTCACTGACCAGATGACCTGCCAGCCGACGAAGCAGGCGAGGACGAAGACGGTGAAGTGCTTGAGGAAATCCTCGGGGGCGAACCGCCCGAGCAGGAACACCACGATGATCAGCACCATGCTGCCGACCGTGTTGCCCCACGCCTTGCGCGTCGGGCTCGTGATCTCGACCTGCTTGGGCTTGGCCTCGGGGGGAGGGGGCTTGACGCTCTTGGCGCCGGGCGCCTTGGTGCCGGTCTTGGCCGCGGGCGCGGGCGCGGGGCTCGGCTCCTTCTTCGGCGGCGGCGGCAGCACCTCGCCCGCGTGCACCACCATCGCCGGCCGGATCACCTCGTCCTCGAGGTCGATCCGCCACTCGTCCGCCTTGGCCCCCTTGGGGAGCATGTCGGTGAGGAGGTGGACGATGTTGGTCGCGAAGAACTTGCTCGCGACGCTGGCCATGCGGCTCGTCAGGTCCGTGTAGCCGACGATGCGCACGCCGTTGTGCTCGTGCACCTCGCCGGGGACGGTGAGCTCGCAGTTGCCGCCCTGCTCGGCGGCGAGATCGATGATGACCCCGCCCGGGGCCATCGCCTCGACGACGTCCTTCGGCACGAGGATGGGCGCCTTGGTGCCCGGCACCAGCGCCGTGGTGACGATGACCGAGCACTCCTTGGCCTGGGCGCGGAACAGGGCCATCTCGGCCGCGATGAACTCGGGGCTCATCGTCTTGGCGTAGCCGCCTTGTCCCTCGCCGCTCTCCTTCAGCTCGACCTCGAGGAACTTCGCGCCGAGGCTCTCGACCTGCTCGCGCGCCGCGGCTCGGGTGTCGAACGCGCGGACCTCGGCGCCGAGGGCCTTGGCGGCGCCCACGGCCGCGAGGCCCGCGACGCCCGCGCCGATGACCAGCACCCGCGCGGGTGGGCTCGAGCCGGCGGCGGTGACCTGGGGGCCGAAGAACGACTGCAGCTGCGCCGCCGCCTCGACGATCGCGCGGTACCCCGCGAGGTTCGCCATCGACGACAGCACGTCCATCTTCTGGGCGCGGGTGACGCGCGGGATGCGCTCGAGGGCGAGCGCCGAGGCCTTGCGCGCGGCGACGAGCCCCGGCAGGTCGGGGGCGCGCTCGGGCTGCAGCAGCGACACGAGCAGCGACTTCTCGCGCAGGCGCTCCACCTCGGCCGGGGAGGGCGGCCGGACCTTGGCCACGATGTCGCACTCGAAGACCGCGGCCAGATCCCCGAGCTCCGCGCCGGCTGCGACGAAGGCCTCGTCGCTCGTGCCCGCGCGCTCTCCGGCGCCACGCTCCACGAGGACCTCGAAGCCGAGGTCTCGCAACTTCTTCACTGAATCCGGTGTCGCCGCGACGCGGCGTTCGCCGGCTGCCGACTCCTTGGGCACGCCGATCCGCATGAGGCGCGCATCATACGTTCTCGCCGCCCCCCGAGTGCGTTTTTTCGGAGCGCGCGCGACGCTTTCGTTACCCTCGCTGCGTGTTCGGATTCTTTCGTCAGCGCCGCCGGAAGAGGCTCATGGCCCAGCCGTTCCCGCCCGACTTCCGCGCACATCTGGAACGGAACGTCCCCTACCTGCGCAAGCTCGACGATGCAGAGAGGCAGAAGCTCGAGGGCCTCGTCCAGGTGTTCCTCGCCGAGAAGTCCTTCGAGGGCTGCGGCGGCCTCGAGCTCACCGACGAGATGCGCGTGACGATCGCGGCCCAGGCCTGCCTGCTCGTGCTCCACCGCGACGGCGACCTCTACCCGGAGCTGGCGTCGATCCTGGTGTACCCCTCGACGTTCCGGGCCAAGACCCACCGCGCCGACGGGGGGGTGGTGGTCGAGGGCGACCAGGCGCGCCTCGGCGAGTCCGCGCGCGGCACCGTGGTCCTCGCGTGGGACGACGTGCTGCTGGGCGGTCGGCTCACCCACGACGGACACAACGTGGTGCTGCACGAGCTCGCCCACCAGCTGGACCAGGAGGACGGTGCCGCCGACGGCGCGCCGATCCTCGACCGCCGCAGCCAGTACGGTGCCTGGGCGCGCGTGCTGGGACACGACTACGAGCAGCTCGCCGAGGCCGTCGAGCGACACTGCAAGAGCGATCTCGACGAGTACGGCGCGACCAACCCCGCCGAGTTCTTCGCCGTGGTGACCGAGGCGTTCTTCGAGCGGGGCCGCGAGCTCGAACGCAAGCACCCCGCGCTCTACGCGCAGCTGCGCGACTACTACCGGCAGGACCCGGCCCGGCGCGGTTAGGCCTCGTCCGCCGGACGACCGACGCGGAGCACGAGCGCCGCCACGCCGTAGCAGAGCACGCCGACCAGGAGCACGCGCGAGAGCCCGAAGGCCAGCGAGAGCACCAGGGTCGAGACGCTGGCGAGCACGCTGGTCGCCCCGTTCACCGCCCAGAACCAGCCGCGGTTCTCGTCGCCGAAGCGCCCCATGCCCACGGGGAAGCAGAACCCCATCGCGAAGGCCACCGGCGCGACCAGCGCCACCGAGCACGCGACGCGGGCCGCGAGCGAGGCGCCGAGCGTGGCGGCGATCGCCGGCCCGAGCGCGCGGGAGAGGATCAAGGCCAGCACCGGCACGAGCAGCGGCACGAGCAGCGCGCGGCCCGCCTCGACCCGGCTCGACAGCAGGGAGCCGAGGCCTGCGCCCGCGAGCATCGTCCCGAGCACCACCACCGTCGCGCGGCTCGGGTGCCCGAGGTAGGGGCCGAGGCGCTGGACCAGCGGCAGCTCGAGGAACATGAACCCGAGCCCGATGGCGGCGAAATAGGCGGTCCCGGCGCCGAACCCCGGCGCGCGCGGCAGCCGCTTGCTGAGCACGAAGGGCAGGAAGAACAGGGCCAGCGTGATCGCGGCCACGATGACGAACAGGCGCCGCAGCTGCATCACCGCGTGCTCGTTCTCGGACATCGAGGCGAGCATCCGCGGGTCGGGCGGGTGGCGCACGTCGAGGGTCTGGAAGAAGAACGGTCGGTCGTCGGTGGGCGGCGAGAGATCGAACCCGGCCTTGGTGAACGGCGCGGTGCCGTGCACCATCGCCATCTGGATCATGCCCTGCGGCGGCGCGCCCGGCGGCAACGGCCACCGTCGCGAGAAGCCGCGCGCGAACGCCACCTTGTCGAGCGCCTTCAGCAGCGCGTCGTCGACGGGCGCGCGCAGCACCATGAGGTTGCCGACCTCGCCCGCCGTGAGCAGCACGAGGTGGCGGTTGCCGTCGACGATGCCCTCGCGGCTCAGCGCCTCCTTGGCGAGCAGCATCAGCCGGCTCATCTCGAGCTGGCGCGCGCCCGAAGCCCACCGGCTCACCGTCAGCACGCCGTGCTCGGTGAGGCGGTTCAGGTAGAGCTGGAACGCCTCCACCGTGTAGAGGCCGTTCTCGCTGAGCGCGTAGGCACCGGCGCTGGTCGCGGCCCAGGTGTCGATCAGCGAGATCTGGAGCAGGTCGTAGCGGTGGGTCGTGTGGGTGAGGAAGCTCCGCCCCTCGCTGGCCACCGCGCGCACGCCGGCCAGGTGGTACGGGTCGCCCGAGTAGCCCTTGAGCGGGCCGCTCACGAGGTCGATCGTGTACGGGTTGAGCTCGACGGCGTCGACGTAGCGTGCGCCGTGCTTGATCGCGGTGAGGATGTCGCGCCCGCCGCCCGCGCCGAGGATGCACACCCGCTCGGGGAGGAGTGCCTGGTAGGGCGCGCTCGTCACGTCGAACGAGAGGTGCGGCAGCGGCGCCGTGCCGTCCCAGCGCGTGATCGGCGTGCCGGCCGAACCGTCTTGCTCGAGCCACAGCTGCTCGAGGGGGGCCTTCACCCAGAGCGCGCCCATGCCCCACCCGAACGCGTCGCCCTGGTCGCGCAGGATGAACTGGCTCGGGAACACCGCGAGGCGCGCGGTGGGGGTCCACCGCTCGTGCAGCGGCGCGACGCTCTCGTCGTACATCTTGGTGTATCGCAGCGCGAACGGCCTCGCGAAGGAGACCAGCGCGACGATGCCGACGATGGTGGCGGCGGCCGCCCGACGGTGGCGCGGCGCGACGAGCAGCACCGCGACGGCCGGCAAGACCCCGAGCGCGGCCACCACGCGCGGGGTCGGCAGCCCGGAGAGCAGGGGCGTGACCAGGAGCGCCCCGAGCGTGGCGCCGAGGAGGTCGGCGCCGTAGCGGGTGGCGAGCTCCTTGCCGCTCACCTCGAGCAGCAGCGCGACCACCGCTGTGCCCGCCGCGAGGAGCGGCAAGAGGAGGACGAGGGTCCAGTAGATCATGGAGCCGCGCTGCGCCGGGCCCGCGTGCACCGTGGCGAGCACGGACAGCGGCGTGAGGACCGCGGCCACGAGGAGCGCGCGGGGCAGGAGGTCGGGTCCTGGCCGCCGCGCGCCGAGCCACACGCCGGGCGCTCCGAGCGCGAGCATCGCGAGCGACACCGACAGGAAGACGTAGTGGTACCAGAGCACCACGCTCAGCACGCGGGTGACGAGCACCTCGAACAGGAGCACCTGCGCGGAGACGAGGGCGATGGCGAGGTGTCCTCTCCCGCTGCGGTCGACCTCCATGCCCCGTCGTTCTCACGGCGGCACGGGGCCCGCAAACAAAGGCTGTCGGTGGGGGACGGCGGAGCGCGGGAGCCGCGGCCCGTCGGGCGAACGAAGCGTGGTATCGTCGCGCCGCCCGATCGGTGGAACTCGCGCTCCCTCGGAAAGATCCAGCCCTGCTCGCCGGCGCGACGGTCCTCGCGGTCTGGGTGGGCCTCTCGTTCCGCGGGCTTGCGCCGGGTCGCGAACGCTCCACGCTCCTCGTGGTCCTCGGGACCTGTGCGGCGCTGCTCGTCGTGTTCTTCGCGCCGCGTCTCGCGACGCTCGCCTTGCGGGCCGTCGAGCGCCCTTCCGACCGCGCGTTCGCCCTCGGGGTGGCGGCCGTCGCCGCCGCGATCTCGGCGGCGCTGGTGACCGGTCCGCTGCACACGCGGGCGCTGTCGATCGACGCCAACGTCTACCTGCTCGAGGCCCGGGCGCTCTCGCACCTGCACTTCGGGATGCCGGTCCCCGAGCCGATCCAGGCGTTCTCGGGGCGCTTCCTGTTCGCCGGGGCGGACGGCCGACTCCACGGCGTGTTCCCTCCGGGGTTCCCGCTCCTGGTCGCGCCGCTCGTCGCCCTCGGCGCGCCCCTGCTCGCGGGCCC
Source organism: uncultured Polyangiales bacterium (assembly GCA_964624885.1). GTDB lineage: Bacteria > Myxococcota_A > Polyangia > Polyangiales > JADJMO01 > JADJMO01. The sequence continues at coordinate 11,625 of CAZUZY010000044.1, forward strand.
TCTGGTCGCGGCGCTGCTGGCCCTCGCGCAGTGCCGCCTCGGCCGCGCGTTGTCGAGCACCCCCGCCGAGGCGCGCGCCGCCCGCGTCGCCGTGCTGGTCTCGCTGCCCTCGTTCGCGCGGGCGCTCGAGACCGGCGATTTGCTCTCGCACGCGTTCGTCGCCGCGCTCGGCGCCTATGCGCTCGCCCTGGCCGTCGAGATCGATCAGGGGCGGGCCCGGGCGCTGCACCCGCTCCTCCTCGGGCTCGCGCTCGGCTGGGCGTTCGCTGCGCGGCTCCTCGACGGAGTGGTGATCGCCGGCCTCGTGCTCGGGTTCCTGGTGGTGCGGCGCGTGCCCCTGCGCAGCTTCGTCCTGGTCGCCGTCGGCGCCGCGCCGTTCGTCGCGCTGTTGCTCGCCCACCAGTGGGTCTCGACCGGACACCTGCTGCGGCCCACCCAGGCCGAGCACTTCGCCCGCAGCGACTGGCCCCCGACCTGTCACCGCCTCGGCTTCGGGACCGACGTCGGGTGCCTCGTCGAGCACGAGACCGAGCGCCTCTCGTTCGGCCCCGACGGGTACGGACCGCGGGACGCGCTGCGGGTCGTCCGCGAGCGCGCGGCCGGGCTGCCGGGGGATCTGTTCGGCTTCGCGCCGCTCGGTCTCCTCGCGTTCGCCGCGCCCCTCCTGCGCCGCGATCGCCGCGATCTCGCGCTCTCGGCCGGCGCGCTGGTGTTCACGCTCGCCTACGGCCTCTTCTACTACGGCAACGCGCCAGTGTTCGGCGCGCGGCACCTGTTCCCCCTCGCGCCGCTGCTGTGGCTGCTCGCCGCGCGGGCCCTGGTCGCCGCGCCGCGCCTGCTCGTGACCCTCCCGCTCGCGGCGGCGCTGGCCGCCGTGCCGCGGTGGAGCTTCGGCGCCATCGCCGTCCGTCACCTCCAGGCCGACCGCGTCGATCTGCGCAAGCTCGTCGACGAGCAGGCCATCGCTCGCGGGATCTTCGTGACCGCCGACGAGCTCTCCTGGATCGGCGCCTTCGACAGTTGGGCCGACGGCCCGGACCGCCTCCTCGTGCGCTTCGACGGCTCAGGGCTCCTCGAGCTCCGCCGTCGTCGGCCCGATCTCGGCGTGCACTCGCTGCTGGTCGGCGACGTCCACGACGCGCGGGTGATCCCTCCCCCGCGGCCCGGCGTCACCCTCGAGCTCGAGCGTGCCTGGCCGAGCTGGGTGCGCCCCGAAGGCCTCGGCTCCCGCATCGTGCACCCGAAGAAGTGCTGCGGCGTGGACGCGAGCGGGGATGCCGCCCTCGAGCTCTTCGCGGTCGGACCGGGCGCGACCCTGCGCATCCCGTTCTCGGTTGCGCGCGCGGGCACCTACACCCTGCGACTCGACGGCCTGGTCGGGCCCGACCTCGGGGTGTTCGCGGTGGAGCTCGACGACGTCCGTCTGTTCGAGGTCGACGGCTACGCGCCCACCGTGGCAGCGCGGGTCGGCACGCCGAGCGCGCCGCGGTGGCTCGCCGAGGGCCGGCATCTCCTCACCCTGCGCGCGGTCGGGAAGAACCCGGCGAGCGCCGGTTCTCGCGGGATCTTCGACCTGTTCTCGGGCCTTCCCGCGCCCTGAGCCGATGATTGGTCGGCTCCGATAAAGCTTGTCGCCGCCGGTCCGTTCGCCAGGTGGAGGCAATCATCATGGGTCTCGTCCACCACTCCAACGAACGCGTCCTGGTCGTCGAGGACGACGAGGCCCTCGCTGGCGTCTATCGTGCGGTCCTCGATCAGATGGGTCTGCCTTCGGAGTGGGTCGCCACCGCCACCGAGGCCAAGAGTCGGCTCGCCGACGGCCCGAGCCCGGCGCTGGTGCTCACCGACCTCGGCCTCGCGGACGGCAGCGGCATGGACGTCATCCGGGCCACGCGCCACCATTTCCCCGGCGTGCGCATCGTCGTCGCCACCGGCACCAGCAAGGTGGCCGACGCGGTCGCCATCTTCGAGGCCGGCGCCTACCGCGTCCTCACCAAGCCCATCGATCTCGCCAAGCTGCGCGAGACCCTGATCCTCGCGCTCGAGGGCGCGCCCGCGCCGTCGGTCTCGGCGATCATGAGCTCGGAGGACGCGCGCCTCGCCGAGCTCGACCGACGCGTCACCTCGGCCCTCGGGCAGATCTACTGCCTGTTCCAGCCGATCGTCGACGTCCGCCACCGGCGGGTGTTCGCCTACGAGGCGCTGCTCCGCTGCCACGACGTCGCGTACCGCTCGCCGCTCGCGCTGCTCTCCGACGCGGCGCGGGTGGACAAGAGCCGTGAGCTCTCCCGCGGGGTGCGCGCCGCCATCGGCGAGGCCGCCAAGAACCTGCCCGAAGGCCCGCTCCTCTTCGTGAACCTGCAGGCCGACGACCTCACCGATCCGCTGCTCTTCTCGGCCGACGATCCGCTCTCGCCCCACGCCCACCGGGTGGTGCTCGAGCTCACCGAGCAGGCGCGGCTCAACGGCCGCGCGGACGTGAAGTCGGCGCTCGCCGCCCTGCGCGCCCGCGGTTACCGCGTGGCCATCGACGATCTCGGCGCCGGCTACTCGAGCCTGGCGCTGTTCGTCGAGCTCGCGCCCGACTTCGTCAAGGTCGACATGTCGTTGGTCCGGGGCATCGACGGCGACGAGGTGCGCCAGCAGATCGTGGCGGCCATGCTGCAGGTGTGTGCCCGCAAGCGCACCCTCGCCATCCTCGAGGGGGTGGAGACCCAGGCCGAGGACGACGCCCTGCAGGATCTCGGCGCGCGGTGGATGCAGGGGTACCTGTTCGCGCGCCCGAGCCCCCCGTTCGTCAACCCGTTCGCGGGGTGACACTGTACGCAAGAACGGCGAGCTTCTCCGCTCGCGCTCCGCCACGCCGCGACGGAAAACCGTTAGAGTGGAGCGATGGTGACAGCACCGACGGTGCTCCTCGCCGACGATGACCCGGGGGTTCGCACTCTGCTCGAACGAGCCCTCACCCGCGCGGAGATGCGTGTGGTCAGCGTGGGCAACGGAATGGACGCGCTCGCCGCGCTCGACCTCGAGCCGTTCGACGCCGCGCTCCTCGACGTGTCCATGCCGGTGCTCGGGGGCCTCGAGCTGCTCGGCGAGATCCGTCGCCGCCGGCCCGAGCTCGGCGTGGTGTTGATGACCGGCCTCGGCACCATCGACACCGCGGTGCGCGCCATGAAGGAGGGCGCCCTCGACTTCCTCCAGAAGCCGTTCGAGGGGACGCGGGTCGTCATCGACGCGCTCCAGCGCGCGATCGCCCCGCGCGCCAGCGAGAGGGTCGCGGTGGGCACCGCCCAGATGCTCGGCAACTCGCCGCCGATCGAGCGTCTGCGCCGCGAGATCGGGCAGGTCGCCGCGTCGGCGGTCACCGTGCTGGTCGTCGGCGAGAGCGGCGTCGGCAAGGAGCTCGTCGCCCGCGAGATCCACGCGGCGAGCGGGCGCACCGGGCCGTTCGTCGCGGTGAACGTCGCGGCGGTGCCCGAGCAGCTGTTCGACGCCGAGCTCCACGGCCACGTGAAGGGCGCCTTCTCGGGCGCCGTCTCCGACCGCAAGGGCCTCTTCGAGCACGCGAACGGGGGCACCCTGTTCCTCGACGAGGTGGGCGAGCTCGCGCTGCCGTTGCAGGGCAAGCTCCTGCGGCTCCTGCAGGAGGGCGTGGTCCGCCCCGTCGGATCCACCCTCGAGCAGCCGTTCGACGTGCGCATCGTCGCCGCGACCAACGTCGACCTCGCCCAGGCGGTGCGCGCCAAGAGCTTCCGCGAAGACCTGTTCTATCGCCTCGACGTCCTGCGGGTCTCGGTCCCGCCCCTGCGCGAGCGGGGCGCCGACGTCCAGCTCCTCGCCGACGCGTTCGTGCAGCGCGCTGCCCAGCGCCACGGGCGCACCACGCGGGGCCTCAGCGAGGGGGCGCGCGCGCGCCTCGCCAGCTACACCTGGCCTGGCAACATCCGTGAGCTCGAGAACGTGGTGACGCGTGCGGTGGTGCTGAGCGGCTCGGAGTCGATCGAGGAGCGAGACCTCGCGCTCCCGATCACCGAGGCCAGCCCCGCCATGGACCTCCTGACCACCTTGCCCTTCACCGACGCCCGGGAGCGCGCCGTCGAGTCGTTCGAGCGGCAGTACGTGCAGGCGCTCCTGCGGCGCACCGAGGGCAACGTCTCGGAGGCCGCCCGTCGCGCGGGGATGGACCGCGCCAACTTCCGCCGCGTCATGCGCCGCCTCGGGCTCGCGGGCGACTAGCCCCTGCGGCGCGGGCGCGGGTGCTACCATCGAGGGCGATGAACCGATCGGCCTGGTCGCTCCGGTCCCGCTTGTGTCGTCGGCGAGCGCGCGCGCGGGGCATGACCCTGATCGAGCTGATGGTCGTGGTCGCCATCATCGGCGTGATCGCGATCCTCGCGGCGGTGGGCTACGCCCGTTACACGAAGACCGCGCGCATGGCCGAGGCCAGCGAGATCATCCAGGCCACCAAGGGGGCGCAAGAGGCCTATTTCTCGCACACCGGCCGCTACCTCGACGTGTCCAACGGCCTCGCGCCGCCGCACCTCTATCCGCGCCCCACGCCGGGCCCGGGCACCACGCCCTGGGGCGCCGCGTGCACCTGGTGCAAGACCGACTGGAGCCGCCTCGGCGTCGCCACCACCGCGCCGGTGTTCTTCAGCTACGCCACGGTGGCCGACGGAGACGTGTGCGATCCCGACTGCCGTGGCCTCGTCGTCACCATCGAGGGCACCGCGCTCAACTGGACGGGCATGAACGGCTCGCTCATCAAGAAGCCCTGGTATGTCGTCACCGCGATGTCGGACATCGACGGCAACGGCGTGTTCGCGAAGGTCGTCGGCACCTCGTTCACCACGATCCTCTACACCGAGAAGCCCGGCGAGTAGCCGATCAGGCCTTCTTCACCGCCTGCAGGGCCAGCGAGTTGATGCAGTAGCGGAGCCCGGTGGGCTTCGGGCCGTCGTCGAACACGTGCCCGAGGTGGCCGTCGCACCGGCTGCACTCCACCTCGGTGCGCACCATCCCATACGAGCGATCCTCGAGCTCGAGCACGGCGGCCGGCACGAGCGGCTGGTAGAAGCTCGGCCAGCCCGTGCCCGAGTCGAACTTGTGGTCGCTGTCGAACAGTCGCTGCCCGCAGCCCGCGCACACGTAGACCGCGGGCCCGTGGGCGTCGTGGTAGGCGCCGCTGAAGGCCGGCTCGGTGCCCTTCTCCCGCAGCACGTGGAAGGCGTCGGGGGCGAGCACCTTCTTCCATTCGGCTTCGCTCTTGACCACCTTTCCGGAGATCGGATCCGCCGCGGCCGAAGGGGCGCTCGCCGCGGGGACCGGCCCGGATTGCTGCGGGCGGCGACAGCCGACCAGCGCGAGCAAGGACAAGAGGGTGGTGCGTCGATCCATGCGGGGACCTACGCCGGGAGCGTGGGGTCGGTTTCGCGCTACGCTCCCCTGCATGGTGAGGAGGAGGCTGTGGCTTTCGGGGGTGCTCTGCGTGGGCTTCGTCGGGTGCGTCTCGGCCGAGACCGACGCCGACCTCGGCACCCGCGCCCGCGTGGACTCGGCGGTGGGTGGCGACACGGGCACCAAGGACACCAGCGTCTCCGACGCCAAGGACACCGGCACGACGCCGGACACCGGCGTCACCAAGGACTCGACGATCACGGACAGCGGCACCGATCCCGACACGGGCACCGACCCGGACACGGGCGACCCGGACACGGGCAGCGACCCCGACACGGGCACGGTGCTCGACACCGGCACGGTGGGCGGTCCCTGCAGCTACTGCTCCAGCGGTAGCTGCAAGCTGCCCCTCGAGGACTACACGTGCCTGCTCAACTGCCTGCTCGACGGGTGGAGTGACTGCACCTACTCGACCGGCGCCGCCACCCCCTGCACGTGCCTGCCGTAGAGAAGCACGAAGCCCCCCTGCAGGTGCTGCAGAGGGGCTCGGGCCCGCCGCGCGGGTGAGCTAGCGGCGCGGCCGACGGTCGCCGCGGTCGCGGTCGCCACCGCGGCCACCCTCGCGACCACCCTCGCGGGGGCGCTCGGGACGCTCGCCGCTGTGCGCGGCCTCCATGCGACGCTTGGCCTCTTCGCCGGCAGGGCCCTCGGGCAGCGGCAGGAGCGCGCGGCGCGAGAGGCGGATCTTGCCGTCACGGGAGACCTCGAGGACCTTCACCTCGACCTCGTCGCCCTCCTTGAGCACGTCCTCGACGCGGTCGATGCGGGTGTGGGCGAGCTCGCTCACGTGGAGCAGGCCGTCGGTGCCGGGGAGGATCTCGACGAACGCGCCGAAGTCGGTGACGCGCTTGACCGGGCCCTTGTAGATGGTGCCGATCTCGGGCTCCGCGGTGAGGCCCTTGATGATCGCGAGGGCCTTCTTCACGGCCTCCGGATCGTTGCTGGCCACGTTCACGGTGCCGTCGTCCTCGACGTCGATGGCGACGCCGGTCTGGTCGACGATGCCCTTGATGGTCTTGCCACCCGGGCCGATGATCAGGCGGATCTGGTCGGGCTTGACCTTCACGCTGGTGATGCGCGGCGCCCACTTGCTCATCTCGGCGCGCGGCGACGCGAGGGTCGCGAGCATGCGGTCGAGGATGTGCAGGCGGCCGTCGCGGGCCTGCCGGAGGGCGGTGTCGAGGATCTCCCGCGAGAGGCCCTCGATCTTGATGTCCATCTGGATCGCGGTGATGCCGCGGGCCGTGCCGCACACCTTGAAGTCCATGTCGCCGAGGTGGTCCTCGTCGCCGAGGATGTCGGAGAGGATGGCGACGCGGTCGCCCTCCTTGATGAGGCCCATGGCGATGCCGGCCACGGGCGCCTTGATCGGCACGCCGGCGTCCATCAGCGAGAGGCAGCCGCCGCACACGCTGGCCATCGAGCTCGAGCCGTTCGACTCGGTGATCTCGCTGACGATGCGCACGGTGTAGGGGAACTTCTCGTTGTCCGGCATGAGCCGCGCGAGCGCGCGCTCGGCGAGGTTGCCGTGCCCGATCTCACGACGACCCGGGCCACGCATGGGCTTGGTCTCGCCGGTCGAGTAGGGCGGGAAGTTGTAGTGGAGCATGAAGCCCTTCCACCGCTCGCCGATGAGGGCGTCGATCTTCTGCTCGTCGCTCGAGGTGCCGAGCGTGGCGACGACGATCGCCTGGGTCTCGCCGCGCTGGAACAGCGACGATCCGTGGGTGCGCGGCAGCAGGCCGACCTCGCACGAGATCGGGCGGATCGTGGCCGAGTCGCGGCCGTCGATGCGCTTCTTCTCGGTGAGCACCATCTCGCGGACGATGTACGCCTTGCGCTCCTCGAACTCGTTCTTGATGAGCTTCTCGCTCGCCGTGTACTTCTCCTCGCCGAGCGAGGCCTTCAGCGTCTCGGCCATCTTCTTCTTGGCCGCGCCGTAGGCGTCGTAGCGCTCGTGCTTGCCGAGGATGCGCGAAGCGCGCGACAGCTCGCCGTCGACCAGGCTCTTGACCTGCTCCTTGATGGAGGCGTCGAGGGTCTTGGCGGTGAACGCGCGCTTCGGCCGGCCGACCGCGCCGCGGATCGCCTCGATGAGCTGCAGGATCGGCTGCGCGCTCTTGTGGGCGAACATGAGCGCGTCGATCATGTCGGCCTCGCTGATCTCGGCGGCGCCGCCCTCGACCATCACGATGGCGTCCTTGCTGGCCGCGACCACCACGTCCATGTCGCCGGCGGCGATCTGCTCGTAGGTCGGGTTGGCGATGAACTGACCCTCGACGCGCGTGACGCGCACGCCGGCGATGGGGCCCGCCCAGGGGATGTCGCTGATGTGCAGCGCGGCGCCGGCGCCGGTGAGCGCCATGACGTCGGTCGGGTTCTGCTTGTCGACGGAGAGCACCGTCGCGATGATCTGGGTGTCGTTCTTGTACCCGTCGGGGAACAGCGGGCGGCAGGGGCGGTCGATGAGGCGGCTCGTGAGCACCTCTTCGTCGCGGAGGCGGCCTTCGCGCTTGAAGAACCCGCCCGGGATCTTGCCGGCCGCAAAGGTCTTCTCCTGGTAGTCGCAGGTGAGCGGGAAGAAGTCGATGCCGGGGCGCTCGTCGTTCGAGCTGACGGCGGTGACGAGGACGACGCTCTCCCCGTAGGTGACGAGCACCGCGCCGTGCGCCTGCTTGGCGATGCGGCCCGTCTCGAGGGTGAGCGGCCGGCCGTTGAGGATCACCGACTCGCGGACGAAGTTGCTGGACATGGAGGCAAGACCCGTTGCTCTGGCGCGTGCGTGCGCCGCGACGCCGACGGTGCCCCTTCGGGATTCTTCGTTCCCCGGTGCATGTCCGCCACCCACGACGACGAATCGCCGCTCGGAGTTGGGTGCCGAGCATCCATCGAAGAGCGAACGAACCGTCCAGGGGGTCGGTGTTCTTCTCGATTGACCGGCGCTCATAGCACGTCCGCTCCGTTGCGCGCCGCTACGTCGGGGACAAAAAGCGACGAGGCCGCCCTCTGGGGACAGCCTCGGGGGGACGGCCTCGGATCTCGACGCAGGCTTACTTGCGGAGGTTGAGGGCCGCGACGACCTTGCGGTAGCGGTCGAGGTTGGTCTTCTTGAGGTAGTCGAGCAGACGGCGGCGGCTCGAGACCATCTTGAGCAGACCACGGCGCGAGTGGTGGTCCTTGGCGTGGGTGCGGAAGTGCTCGGTCAGGTAGGTGATGCGCTCGGTGAGGAGGGCGACCTGGACCTCGGGCGACCCGGTGTCGCCTTCCTTCTGCTGGAACTGCTGGATGATCGCGGTCTTCTTGTCGGCGTGGAGCATCGTGTCGTCCTCCGCGGAGCCAGTGTGGCCGATGGGCTCGACCAGCTCAGGGAAAGGCCCTCGCGGGCCGGTTTTCAGGGGGGGCGGACACTAGCGGGACGGGGGCCGGTGTCAAGGCCGGGTAACGGGGACGCACCCTGGCCTACCCAGAAGAGAGGAGCCTTGGACTCGGGGACCATCCCCGATAGCCTCGTGGAACCCAAAAATGCCGCGAACCGCGCCTGCGCCGAATGCCCCGGTACTCCCGGGAATGAATGGGGGACCCGCAGTCAAAGCAGGGAAGGGCGGCGGTGGCGGGGGGGCCGGCAAGAAGGCCAAGAAGGGCAAGGGGAAGAAGAAGGCCCCCACGAAGAAGGGGAAGAAGCAAGCCAAGGGCGGCAAGAAGGGTGCGGCCAAGGGCAAGAACAAGAAGGGCGGCAAGACCAAGGGTGACCCGGTTTGTCCGGTCACCGGTGCCGTCCTCATCCAGTATCTGGACTTCGCTTTCGCCGGGCCAGCTCCTCTGCGGTGGGAGAGGAGCTACGACTCCAAGGCTTCTGATGTCGCGTCGGAGCTCGGGTGGGGGTGGTCCCATTCGTTTGGCTGGACGGCCGTCATCGAGCGCAGGGGTGCCACCGTTTTCGAGGGTGGTGCGGCGGCCCATGGATTCCCCGAGCTCCCGGCCTCGGACGAGTACGTCCAGAGCGAGCTGGGTTGGCTGCTCTGTCGCGAGGGAACAGGACTGTTGCTGCGAATCCCCGACGAGGGTGGCAAGCGGTTCCACTTCGGGCCCGCGGTCCGCGGCCGTCACCTGCTGACTGCAGTCGCGGATCGCAATGGCAACCGGATCGAGCTCCAGCGTGATGCAGAGGGACGTCTGCACGGGCTCATCGACAGCGCCGGCCGGGCCTATCGCATCGACGGTGACGGCCAGCGGATACGTGGTGTGTACGTCGCAACGGACGCCGCGCGCACCCAATGGATGCAGGTGGCCGGCTACGAGTACTCGGCAGAGGGAGACCTGGTTCGCGTGGTCGATGCCGAGGAGCACGCGTCCAACTACTCCTATTCGAACCATCTCTTGGTCCGACACAGTGACGCGGAGGGCTTGACGGCGTTCTATCGCTACGATGGCGAGACCTCCGAAGCCTACTGCGTCGAGACGTGGTGTGAGTATCCAGGGCGTGCGGACCTAGCTCTCGCAGAGCCCATCTCGCCAGTCCTTCCCGACCTGCCGGACAACCGGACGAGGAAGGGGCTCTTCCACACGCGGTTCACGTACGTCAAAGACGAGTACTTCACGGAGGTCGAGACCGCACTCGGGGGTGTGGAGCGCATCTTCGGTGACGAGTTCGGTCGCGTGTTGAAAGAGGTCGATGCTGCGGGTGGTGTCGAGGAGACGTTCTTCGACGAGATGTCCGGGAACGTCGCCGAGGTCTCCTATCCCGACGGTTCGGTTCATCGCATCGACTACGATGACGAGGGGACACCGGTCGGCGCAGCTGGAGAAGGCGGAAGAAGCATCGTCTTCACCGAGGACGATGGCACCGAAGTCCACTTCGACGAGGCCAGCCAGGCTGTGGTACTCCGCCGCTACGACCGCTGCGGCAACGAGACGTTCGTGCGCCACGCGGACCACAGCTTCGAGGAGACCGAATTCGAGGCGCGTGGCTTGCCGGTACGAAGGGTCAGCCGATCCGGAGAACAAACGTTCTTTCGATGGGACGACCAAGGCAATTGCATCGCCATGGAGTGGGCGGATGGCCGTGTCGTTCGCCAGGAGTTCGACTTCCTGGGCCGACGAATTCTGCACGTCGACGAAAACGGGCTCCGCACCGAGTGGGGATGGGATCGACGAAACGAAGTTGTCTGGAAGCGCGACGCGGACGGCTCGACCATACACATCGAACGAAATGGGCACGGCAAGCCAGTCAAGGTCGACGAGGGCCAAGGGAGAGTCTGGCGTATCGAGTATGGTGGCGAGAGCTGGATCACACGAACGACGGGCCCGAGTGGCGAGACCACCGAGTATCGCTACGACCTCGAAGGAAATGTCGTTTGGGTCAAGAATCCTCGTGGCCAGGTCTTCCAGCAGACTTTCGACGTCGCTGGACGTCCGATCGGCTGCCGAACCTTCGAAGGCGTGGAGTTCGAGGGCGGTTTCGACGTGGCCGGTCGACGGAGCTGGATCGGCACGCCAAATGGCCGTCGACTCCTGACCAACGACACCCTCGATCGGATCATCAACATCGAGCGTCCTGATGGTCGAGTCGTAGCCATAGAGTACGGGGCGAGTGGTCCGACCCGTGTCGACAACGGAATCGTGCTCGAGACGCAGTACGACCGGGATGGTAAGCCCATCCACACGCGGCAGCAGGACCACGAGGTCGCAGTCACCTGGGCTGGTGGCGTGGTCGAGACGGCCCGCGCGGATGCCGGGGTTGCTCTTCGCTATGGTCGCCGCAACGGACGACTCGCGACTCTGAACGCTGGTGAGAGGACCGTTCGCTTCCAGTCGTTGCCCAACGGAGAATCACTCGCCGTCTTCGACGAGTCTCTGGTGTTGCGGCAACGCCGTGGCCCCAACGGGTTCATGGAATACCAAGTGTTGGCGCGTCTGCTCGATCGCTCCCTTCCCCTCGAGGCACTGGCCACGACCGCCGACCCCAACGTGGTTTTCTGGTCGAGCTACGAATACGATCGCAACCAGAACCTCGTCCGCGAGCAGCACTCGGATGGTGTGACGGTCCAGTACGACGTCGACCTCTCGAACCGCATCACCGCTCGGCGCCTTTTCAACGCGGGCGTTCAGATAGATGAAGAGCGACTCGCCTACGACTTGGCGGGCACTCCTCGTATGGCTGACGTCCAATACGACGACCTGGTGCGACCAGCGTCGGTGGGGGAGGAGTCGTTCGAGTACGATCTACAGGGACGGCTCGCGGTCCGCCACACCGCGGCTGGTGACTGGACGTACGAGTGGGCAGACGAAGACGACCTCGTGCGTGTGCAGCGCCCAGATGCGATCGTCGAGATGGACTACGACGGCTTCGGTCGGAGGATCCGCAAGCGCGTGCTGCGAGATGGTGAGCTGATCACTGCTCGCAGCTATGTGTGGGCAGGGACCGGTGACATCCTGCTCTGCGAAGTCGATGACCTTCGCGGGACCTGCCGCACGTATCTCAGGGAGGACGAGCAGTGGTGCCCGTTCGGACACGTGGATCTGATCGATGGCGTCGAGATCCCCACCTGGTATCTGACCTCCCCGATCGGGTCGCCCATGCGGGCCTACGACTCGCGTGGCAACGTGGTCTGGCGTGCCGAGACGCAGTCCATCTATGGCGCAGTCAATGTCGCTGACGAACAGGTGTCGATCTCTGCACGCTTTGCCAATCAAGACTGGGATCCCGACGTCGAGCTGACCTACAACAGGTTTCGTTGGTACGATCCGAGGGTTGGGCAATATGTGACCGCCGACCCACTGTTCTTGGAGGGCACCGCCAATCCTCGGGACTACGCCCCGAATCCCCTCAAGTGGATCGACCCGCTCGGGTTGACCCCCACACCCACCCCGGGGACGACGTTTCCCGCGAATTCAGCGGTCGACCCAGACCTTCAGAAGCTCGTGGTCCCAGGTCCGAATGCCCAGCCGGGCAATGGAAGTCCGCCCGGCTTCGCGGTCGCGACCGGCAAGGCCAAGACCACGACGGCTTTCACCGCAGCGCAGAAGGCCACGGTCCAAGCAGCCGGCAATGCCCATGGCTGCCACTCCTGTGGTCGAACGAAAGCGCAGTACAAGAAGGACACAGGCAAGAGCTTCAAGACCTGGCGTCGAGATCACCAGCCTCCGAAGAGCCTGATCAGCAAGAATACGCCTGGTGAAATGCGGCTATATCCGCACTGCCCGGGTTGCTCGAACAAGCAGGGCGGTCTGGTTGGCGGCGCGAGTGCTGCTTCGATCAAGGAGTTGAAAGCATCTGCCAAAGCCCAGATGGCTGCCCGCTGAACTGAAGGCGGCGTGACCTCACTTGGACAGTTCTTCGAGCGCTAGCTTCGCTTGAGTGGCGTCCTTGCCCTTGCCTTTCGCTCGCTGCTCCAAGACAGGTCGTGCATACACCGCATGGGTCTTGAGCCAGGTCTTGGCCTGCTTCTTCACCTTGGAGCTTGCGACCATGGCCGCAACGATGTTGACCACCTGCGGAGACTGGATGCGACCCAGGTCGGCAAGAAAGTCAGAGTGGTCGTACTCTTTCCACTGGCTCGCCAGAGCTTCGACGACCGGATCGCCCCCGAGGAAGACGAACCGAACATCCGGCGCGAAGTCGCTGTCCGCGACGACCTGCGCAATCAGCTCGGGCGCTTCCGTCACGTGGGCGTAGAACTCGCGATTCTTTCCACCACCGCGTCGAGCACCCTCGCTCCCGTTCACGACGGCATCCAGAGCATCCAGCTGCTCGCTCTTGGGCTGCGTCTCGCTCGTCGCTCGCCCATACAGCTTGCGAAGTCGCTCGAAGTAGCCAGGCGCGGTGGTTGCGGAGGCCCGCAGCAGCACGAAGCCGAGCTGGAAGATCACGTGAGCCGCGTCGCCGTTCCGCTGCGCCCAGGAAGCCTGGGGCAGTGCTTCGAGCGCGCTGACCGCGGCATCGAGGACGACCTCTGGACCCACCATCGCCTCCAGCAGAAGGACGAGATGGATGATCAACTCTCCGTCGTGGTAGCCGACGCGGCTGACGGCGTGGGTCAAGAGGGCACGAGCCTCGTCCGTGCCCACTGGCGCGCCGTTCTTGAGGACGCTCGCGGCGTCTTTCGGCTGGACGTACTTGATGGGCATTCCGAGCGCGCGAACGAACCGACGGGCAACGCTCAGCGGCCATGTGACGGTGTAGGGACGCTCCTCCTCGTCGGCGATCATCTCCTTGATCGGCGTGACGGGATCGTCGTCGTCCTCGTGTTCGGCCACGACGAGGCGAACGTGGGGCCACCCCATGGCGAAAAGGCGATCGTCGGTGGCGCTGAACGCGAAACCTTCCCGCACTTGCGTCGCAGCCGCAGTCGTGGGGCAACGCTCGGCCAACACGGATTCGCTCGCGTAGATCGCGTCCGGAGTCGCACTCGCCATGGCCGGCGGCTTAGCGCAGGCCTTCGGGCGAGCCAAGCTGCTCACGGTAGACCGAGCGGTCTCTCACCACGAAGCAAGCACCGGACATCGAGTCAGATCGCGCGATGCTTGTGAGACTGCTCACACGTGCGGACCTCGCCGATCACGCCACGAGATCCTCCAGTCCTCGACCTCGGTGCTCGAGCTCCTGCCTGTTGCCCGAGAGACGGCAGCGGGCCAGTTCGGGGGAATCCCCGTCGCCAGCCCGAGCGCGACCTGGCCCGGCGAAATGCGGTTTCTCCCGGACGTGGATCGGGCCTATCTGACCCGCTTCGGGTCGGCTGCGGTTCTTCGTGAAAGACGGCTTCGATGAGGAAGGCACCCACCTCGAAGGCCTGCGCAGGACGCGCGCCGAGGTCGCTGCTAGGTCGGAGAACGATGCTCCAGCTCGAGCGCGGCAACGAGTCCATCCACCGCTGCGGCTGCTGCGGGAAGCAGTCCCACACGCTCCGCGGCTTCCTGAGCGACGACGGCCCCGTCGGCGTCTACTTCGCGGGCTACACCGAGGGCCACGAGCCGCAGGAGGGTACGATCGTCGTGTCGCTCGGTGACTGGTCCGATGGGGCCCCGCCGAGCGCGCGCGAGGCGTTCGTCACCAAGGTCCGGGTGCTCGACGGCCAGCCACAGGTGATGCTCGTCGGGCCTGACGACTCTCCGTGGGGGGACCTCGGCGTGCTCGGCCCGATGCTCACGCGCGAGGAGGCCCTGGCCCACCCACGCAAGCAGGACTGCTTCCACGCCATCGACCACATCCTGGCCGAGGACGACCGCTTCATGCGGTACTTCGCGGCCCCCGCCCGCAAGCGTCGTCGCCGTTGAGGTCATGCTACGCTTCCCGTCCGATGAAACGCTGGCTCGCCGCTGCGATCGTGGCCACGGCCACCGCATCCGCCTGCTCGGTCGGCGGCGGCGAGGGCTCGGTCACCGGCAGCCTCGTCGTCCCTGTGTGCGACGCCGATCTCGCCCAGTTCGACATGCACCCCGACTTCTTCGCCGGCATGGCCGTCGGCACCAAGAAGCCGCCGCTCACCCAGCTCACCATCCGCATCCAGAAGGGTGGCGACCTGCAGGAGTACTCCGACTCGCTGACCATCGCCGTCTCCGACACCGCCAAGGTGCAGGACGGCGTGCCCATCGAGGTGCAGCTCGAGCGCCCGCCCGGCTCCGCGCCGAGCGTGCCGTATCCGCTCGTGCGCATGAGCCTCACGTTGCGCAAGTCGTGTGGCAACGGGCGCGTGGGTCCGAGCGATCCCAACGGCGTCGTGCTGCACGCAGTCAGCGGGAAGATAACCTTCACCCACATCCTCCGCGGCGACCCGGTGGACGCCGACACCAACGACAAGCGCATCGAAGGCACCTTCGACGTCGTCCTCGAGGATCCTCGTCACCCCGTCGGCGAGCCCGCCACCAGCTACGGCAAGCTGCAGGGCAACTTCAAGTTCTTCTACCAGCGCGGTGGGCCCGCGCAGCCGTTCCCCTGACCCATGAAACGAACACGCAAGGGTCCCGCCCCGGCACGCGCCGAGGGGCGGGTCGAGAAGATCGTCGCGGGTGGCGCGGGTCTCGTCCGCCTGCCCTCGCAGGTGGTGCTGGTGCCGCAGGTCGCCGTCGGCGAACGGGTCGCCTTCGAGATCGGGCGCCCGACGGGCCGCTTGCTCAAGGTGCTCGAACCAGCCGCCGAGCGTGTGACCCCGGCGTGCGCCCACGTGACGCGCTGTGGCGGGTGCGATCTCCTGCACCTCACGCCGGAGGCGCAGCGCGCGGCGCGGCTCGGCATCCTCGAAGAGGCCCTCGGTGGGCTCGCGCACCAGCCGATCGTCTACCGCGAGGCGGCGCCGCTCCACAGCCGCACGCGGGTGCGCTGGCACGCGCGCCGGATCGGTCCCGACGTGATGGTCGGCTACCACGCGGCCGGCAGCCGTACGATCGTCGGCGTACCGGACTGCCAGGCCCTGGATCCGCGCCTCGAGGCGGCGCTCGCCCTCACCCGTGAGCTGCTCGTGGGGGCCGAGGGCGAGGGCGACGTGCACGCGGCCCTGGGTGTCGGGGGTCGACCCGCGCTCTCGATCGCGTGGCGCGGTGCGTTGCCGCCGCGTGTCTTCGGCAGCGCCGAGCAGCTGGTGACCGCCGGCAAGCTGGCCGGCGTCGCCCTCCACCTCGACGGCGCCCGCGCCCCCGCCAAGGTCGGCGATCCGCGACCGGTGGCCGCGCTGCCCGATGGGCCGCTCTTCGCTCCGATCGCGGGGTTCTCGCAGGCGAGCGAGCGCGGCGATGCGGTGCTCGTGGAGCGCGTGGTGGCGCTCTGCGACGCGGAGGGGCTCGAGGTCTTCGAGCTCTTCGCGGGCAGCGGCAACCTCACCGTGGCCCTCGCCCGCGAGGCCGTCCACGTGACGGCCGTCGAGCAGGTCGGCGCCGCATGCGTGGCCATGCGGGAGAACGTGGCGCTCCGCAAGCTGGAGCGGCGCGTGAAGGTGATCGAGGCCGACGCCGAGGCCTTTTCCCTCCCGGTCCACGCCGACCTCGTCGTGCTCGACCCACCGCGCACGGGGGCGCGCGGCGCCGTCGCCCAGATCGTCGAGAAGCGCCCGAAGCGCGTGGTCTACGTCTCCTGCGACCCGACCACCCTCGGCCGCGACCTGCGGGTCCTCCTCGGTGGGGGGTATCGGATCCAGGCGATCGAAGCCCTGGATCTGTTTCCTGGCACGAGCCACGTGGAGTCGATCGTCGCGTGCGAACGCGGGTGACGTTGCGGCTGGTCGAGGAGATCGAGCGCTTCGATCTGCGGTGGACCTGCGACGACTGCGTCCACCTCGGCGAGGGCCCGACGGGGCCCGCCTGCAACCACGGCTGGCCGGGTCTCTCACGCCGCGGCGCGTCGCCGCTGCGACCGGGCGACGCCCTGGTTTTCTGCAAGGAATTCGAAGGGTCCTGAGCCCATCCGTCCCTACGGCAGTTGCTCGACGGAACCGCGGGGTCTGCTACAACCCGCGGGCTGAATAACGGCGCGTCGGGCTCGTCTCGGAACGAACCCCGCCACGCCCTCCTGCAACGCAGGAAGGGCAACTGCTGGTTCCGCTGGCCACCTCGCCACCGCGTCGTCCCAACTTTCAAAAGGGGAAACCTCATGCTTCGTCGCACCACCTACTTCTCCGCGCTCACCGAGCGGTCCGCCGTCTCGCTGGTCGCGGGCCTCGTCTTCGCGTTCGGCTTCGGCTGTTCGAGCTCCACCACCGACATCGGCACCGACGTCGATTCGGGGACCGTGGACACGGGTGGTGACACCGGCATCCCGCCGACCGATGGTGGCTGTCCCTCGGGCACCGAGCTCTGTGGCACGACCTGCGTCGCCACCGCGTTCGACCCGAACAACTGCGGCAAGTGCGGCGTGAAGTGCGTCGACGGCGAGGTGTGCGCGGGCGACAAGGGCTGCACGGTCACCTGCCCGACCGGCAGCACCAAGTGCGACAAGAGCTGCCGCATCCTCGACAGCGATCCGACCAACTGCGGCGCGTGTGGCAAGGCCTGCGCGACCGGTGAGGCCTGCATCGCCGGCAAGTGCTCGAGCTCCTGCGCCTCGCCGCTCACGCTCTGCGGCACCGCCTGCACGAACCTCGGCTACGACCCCGACAACTGCGGCAAGTGCGGCAACAAGTGCACGCTCGGCGTCGCCTGCGTCGGCGGCGGCTGCGGCACGCCCGACAAGACGGACGACGACGGCGACACCATCAGCAACTTCCACGAGGGCAAGTCCAGCTCGGTCGACACCGACGGCGACGGCAAGGCCGACTACCTCGACGACGACAGCGACGGCGACGGCATCCTCGACAAGGACGAGGCCGGCGACACGGATCCGGTCACCCCGCCGGTCGACACGGACGGCGACGGCAAGCCCGACTTCCAGGACACGGACTCGGACAACGACGGCCTCTCGGACAAGGACGAGGTCACCAAGTACAAGACCTCGCCGACCAAGCCGGACACGGACGGCGACGGCTACACGGACTTCGAGGAGGTCGCGGCGGGCACGGATCCGCTGTCGGCGACGAGCAACCCCGGCACGATCGGCGGCTTCTCGTTCGACCTGCCGTACAAGGGGCTGCCGCGCTCGCAGGACCTCACCTTCAAGCCGAGCATCGCGAAGGCGGACGTCGCGTTCGTGACGGACACCACGGGCTCGATGTCGGGTCCGATCACGAAGCTGAAGACGACCCTGTCGTCGACCGCGACGAAGCTGAGCGCGAAGGTCCCGGACACGGCGTTCGCAGTGGGCGATCACCGTGACTTCCCCGTGGGAGGCTACGGCAGCACTGGCGACTGGCCCTTCAAGCTCCGTCAGCGCGTGACCACCGTCCTGACGGACGTGCAGAGCGCACTGAACCTCTATGCCGCCGGCGGCGGTGCAGACGGTTCCGAGTCGCAGATCGAGGGTCTCTACCAGACGGCCGTCGGCACCGGCTTCAAGGACAAGGCTGGTACCGCCGTGTGGACGCCCGCCTTCGCGCCCGACACCGGCTTTGACGCGACCAAGGGGCACGGCAAGATCGGTGGCGCCGGCTTCCGCAAGGACGCCGCTCCGTTCTTCGTCCTCTCGACCGACATCTCGATGCACCGCATCTCCGGTGACCCGGACAACGCGTCCGGCTACGGGGACGAGATCTACGCGCTCACCAACTTCGGCTCGACCGACGACACCAAGCCGCACACGGTCAAGCAGACCGTCGACGCCATGGTCGCCATCGGCGCCAAGCTGATCGGCGTCAACACGACGGGGACCGAGCCGCCGGCTGGATACCAGAACCCGCGGCCCCAGCTCGAGTACTTCGCGCTGAAGACCGGCTCGTATGTGCCGGCCGACTCGGCGGGCAAGTGCCCGAACGGCCTGGCTGGCGCCCTGATCGCCGGCAAGCCCGACCCGAAGGACGCGACCAAGACCGTCTGCCCGCTCGTCTTCACGGCTGCCAGCGATGGTACGGGCGTGGACGACGCGATCGTCAAGGCGATCACCAGCTTCACCACCTACGTGACCTTCAGCACCGTGTGGCTCGAGGCGCGTGACAACGCCACGACCACCACGCTCGACGAGTCCAAGTTCTTCGTCCGCGGCGTGCCGGTCTCGTACGGCACCCCGCTCCCGGCGACCTGCACCAAGGCTCCGATCATCTCGGACAACCTCGGCGCCACGGGCACGCTCGGCTCCGACGGCGTCTTCGACTCGTTCGATGGCGTCTGCCCGGGCACCAGCGTGACCTTCACGCTCGTTGCCAAGAACGACCTCGTGCCGGCCACCTGCGCCGACCAGGTGTTCTCGTTCCGCGTCGTCGTCATCGGCAACGGCAAGCCCGGTCCGGGCGTCGAGGCCGACTCGCGCGTCGTGACCGTCCGCGTGCCGGGCGACAAGACGCTCTGCAAGTGAACTGAACGCAAGCGGATGGAGGGCGGTGTGCGTGAGCGCACCGCCCTTCGCGCTTTGTTGCTGCAGCGCTAGGCTCTGCCGATGCGCTCCCCCCTGCTTGGATTCGCTCTCTTGCTGTGCAGTTGTGGGAGCGCAACTGAGCGATCGGATCCTGAGGGCTCAGCCTCTCGAACGGAGAGACTCGCGCTTGCAGCGATGCCAAGCCTCCACGTGCTCCCGTTCACCGAGAACGAGGTCACGCTGCCGTGGCTCAGGACCACCGTTCCAGCGACCGCCGATGCGCCGCTCCTGCTTCGCACCAACGATGGTCGCCATGGGCTGTCCGTCCGCGCCTTGGACGTGATGGCCGCCAGTGCGCGGAAGACTCCACGTGGCCGAGTCTTCTCGGCTGCGCTCGGCATGGATATCCTCTACGTACGGACAAGCGATCGCATCGAGGAACTGCGGGTGCTGTTCGGGCCGCACGCACCGCATGTTGCTCGATACCGTTTGGTGTTCGATGGAGATGGCGCAAGTCTGCGCCTTCGCGATCAGCGTGTGGAACTCGTCGACCAGGCCGGTACGGTGCGACTCGATTCCGCTCCCATCTTCGCTGTCGACGCCGGCGGCGGGCGCATCGAGCCAACACTGAGGCTCTCCGTCGAGGGAAACGCTGCTCTGCTCGAGGTGGAGATCCCTCGTGGTCGGGCAGCCGCCTATCCAATCACGCTCGACCCATCGTGGGGTCCGGGCGCGAGCATGACGGATCCCGCGCAGTTCGTGGCCGTGAAACTTGGCAGCGGCAAGGTGCTCGCGGCGGGAGCTTCTGTCGCGGAGCTGTTCGATCCAGCGACCAACACCTGGAGTCCAGCCGGTAGTTTCCCCAACCCCGACTTCGTCCACTACAGCGCGGTGCTCCTGCCGAGTGGCAAGGTACTGGTCGTGGGTGGCGCGAGCACGGCGACCCGGCTGTACGATCCGGCGACGAATTCCTGGAGCACCCTCGCGCCGATGCCGTCGCAGCGAAACGCGCCGATCGTGGAGCTCCTGCCGAGCGGCAGAGTACTGGTGGCAGGTGGCGAGAACAGCTCACTCACTCCCGCCAAGCGGGCAGACGCCTGGGAGTTCGACCCGATCGCGAACACGTGGACGGTTGTCGGAGCGCTCAAAGCGGGTCGAGACGGTGCGCAGTCCTGCGCACTGGCGGACGGTCGTATCCTCGTCGCGGCAGGGGCGCCCGACGACTACACCTATTTCGCGACCGCTGAGATCTACAACCCGACCACCAAGACGTTCGCCTTCACCGCCGCAATGAAGGACGGGCCCTACAATCAATACGGCGACTCCCACTGCTTTCGATTGCCCTCGGGAAAGGTGCTGGTCACCGGCCAGATCTTCGACCCCGTCGCCAACACCTGGACGCTCGACCCCGGCTGGTCGAGCGGGTTCAAGGTTGGAGCGGTCAGCACACCGACCGGGTTGATCGCTGCCTTCGGCGGGGCAGACGGCGCCCTCTACAACCCGACGACGTCCGCCTGGACAGCACTCCCCTCCGACAACTCCAACTACTCGCATGTCTCGCTGGGTGACGGTCGCGTCCTCGCCGTTGGTGGTGCACAGCCTCGCATCCTCTATCTGCTGGATCGTGGGCAAGCGTGCTCGAGCGCCGGACAGTGCCTGTCCGGCTACTGCGCCGACGGCGTCTGCTGCGACGTGGCGTGTGCATCGTCCTGCGTGTCCTGCAACCAGGCCGGCAAGGTCGGCACGTGCACGAACCAGCCCGCGGCCACTCCACCTGCCGCTGGCCATCCGAGTTGCGCTCCCTATGCAACGTGTGGCACCGGGGGTGTCTGCGCCGCCACCTGCGCCGCTGACACCGACTGCACCGCCGGCAACTTCTGCGACGGCACCACCAAGAAGTGCCTGCCCAAGAAGGCCAACGGCACCGGTTGCGGCCGCATTGGGGAGTGCACCTCCAACTTCTGCATCGACAGCGTGTGCTGCAACGTGGCTTGCACCGGCCAGTGCGAAGCGTGTGACGCCAGTGGGTCCGTCGGCACCTGCAAGGCCGTCAGCGGTACCCCGCACGGCGCCCGCACGGCCTGTGGCACAGGCACCGGCAAGACCTGTGAGCTCCAGTACTGCGATGGTGTGAAGACGACCGGTTGCACGTATCCCCTCGTCTCCGCCACGTGCAGCAGCAACGCGTGCGCCTCGGGCATCGAGACCCACGCGAGCACCTGTGACGGCGCGGGCGCCTGCAAGGACGTCCCCAAGGACTGCGGCGTCTACAAGTGCGGCGCCACCGCGTGCAAGACCAGCTGCACCGCCAAGACCGACTGCATCGCCGGCTACTCCTGCGTGGGCGGCGCCTGCACGCCCAGCATCGGCCTCGGCAAGCCGTGCAGCGACGCCTCTGCCTGTGGCGACCTCCTCTGCGTGGACGGCGTGTGCTGCGGCATCGACGCGCCGGCCACCACCTGCGCTGCTGGCTACGCCTGCAACGCCCCCAAGAAGGAGGGCACCTGCACGCTGAAGAACGGCGAGAAGTGCGACCTCGGGTCCAAGTGCGGCTCCGACATCTGCACCGACGGCGTGTGCTGCGACAAGGCCTGTGACGGGCAGTGCGAAGCCTGCGACGTGGCCGGCGCGGTGGGCAAGTGCACGGGCGTCGCCGGCGACCCCCACGGCACCCGTACCAAGTGCGACGACGGCGCGAGCGATGTCTGCAAGGCCCGCACGTGCAATGGCGCCGCCGACCCCAAGTCGTGCGTCGGCTACGTGAACGACTCGAGCAAGCTCTGCGCGCCGAAGAAGTGCGTCGGCTCCGACTACACCGACTTCTCGTTCTGCGACGGCGCGGGCACCTGCAAGTCGCCTGGCGCGAGCAGCTGCGTGCCCTACAAGTGCGACGACAAGGGGTGCCTCAAGGCCTGCACCGACGCGAGCCAGTGCGCCACCGGGTTCTCCTGCAAGGACAACAAGTGCGTGCAGGGCGCGACCTGCAAGGACATCACGACCTCGGTCTCCAAGGACGGCGTCGAGCAGAAGTGCGAGCCCTATCGCTGCCGCTCGACCGGCGAGTGCGGCGATCGCTGCACCACCACCGACGAGTGCGCCACCGGCTACGCCTGCGACGGCGCGGTCTGCGTGCCCACCGCAGCCACCGACACGGGGGATTCCGGCGGGTGCGCGGTCGGGTCGCCCCGGCCCTCGTACGCGGGCTTCGCGCTCCTCGGGCTCGCCCTCCTCGGCGGCGTGGGTCGGCGCCGTCGTCGCTGATGGACAAGCACGCGCTCATCGCGGCGATCCGTGCCGAGATCGCCGCCGAGGCCGCGGAGATGACCCGCCTCGCCAAGGAGGCGGCCGAGGCCGCCACGCACGAGGAGAACAAGCCCGAGAACGACAAGGACATGCGCTCCACCGAGGCCTCGTACCTCGCGCGGGGCCAGGCCGACCGCGTCCGCGAGCTCGACCGCGAGCACGCGGTGCTCGGTTCGCTCGCGCTGCGTGCGTTCGGCGACGACGACCCCATCGAGGCTGGCGCCTACGTCGAGCTCCGCGCCGGCAAGCAGGTCACCCGGTGCCTGCTCGCCCCCGCCGGTGGTGGTCGCAAGTCCGGCGGCGTCCAGATCGTGACCGCCTCGAGCCCCCTCGGCGCCGCGCTGATCGGCCTCTCGGTCGGCGACGAGGCCGAGGTCCCGACCCCGCAGGGCCCGCGCGTCTACGAGATCCTCAAGCTCTCCTGAGCGGCCGTTGCGGTTCGTAAGGGTCTTCCTCGGCGCCGCGCTCTCGCTCGGCTGCAAGCGCGCGCCCGCGCCGTCCCCCGTCGCGCAGGTGACGTCCGTGTCTGCCTCTGCGTCCGTCGCCGTCGCTCCCCGCGCGGAGATCGGCAGCCTGCTCGAGATTCCCCTCGGCCTCCCGCTCTCCGAGGTCGCGGGCGGCCCGCCGACGCGTCGCGCGGGCGGCTCTCCTGCGCTCGTGATCGCCGTCGGGGCCGACACGGTACGCGTCCTCGCGGCCGACGGGTCCTACGGATGGACGCGCGCGGCGCCGCCCCTGGCCACGGCGAAGCTCACCGTCCCACGCGCGAGCGAAGGCTGGAACTACCCGCCCGAGGACAAGCTGTTCCTCGACGAGAGCGCGTTCGCGACCGTGCCCGCGGGTCCCGCGGTCCTCCTCGGCGCCTCGCGAGACCGGTGGGCGGTCGCGATGCAGGCCGTGGGGGTCAAGGGCGCCGCCTTCCTCGAGCAGCCGCTCCTCGCGGTGCGGGTCGGTGCCACGACGGCCTACGCGGCGCCTGCGGCCCTCGAGGCCGTGCCCTCGCCGCTCCCGGCGATCGACGGCAAGCCGC
>CAZUZY010000045.1:0-33966 GCA_964624885.1 uncultured Polyangiales bacterium
GATCGCGGACGTCGGTCGGGCCCACGTACGCCGCACCCCGGAGCCGCTGCGCCGCGCGCCGGTGACGTTGGCGGCGCGCCTCGTCGAGGTCGGGGATCGCGGACGCTTCGGTGTAGAGCTTGGCCGCCGTGCCGAGCAGATCGAGCTCCGCCGAGAGCCCGATTGCCGCCAGGTAGGCGTTCTCGGTGAGCTCGGGCGGGGCGCCGTTGCTCGCGAGCAGGCGTCCGGCGGCCGCGTGCAGCTCCATCGCGCGGCGCGCGTAGCCGTAGGTCTCGGGCGCGGCGCCGAGACCGCGGGCGTAGGCGGTGGCCTCGCGGGCCAGCTCCGCGGCCGCGGCCAGCTCGTGGTGCGCCTCGGCCACCGCGATGGCCTCGTCGTACTGCGAGAGGGCGTACTGCTGCAGGTGGTCCTCGCGCAGGATGCGGATCGAGTTCACGCGGCCCTCGACGACGTGCTCGAACGTGCGGCTGTTCTCGCCGATCGCCGCCATCGCCTGGTAGGCGTCGAAGGCGCGCTCGCGCAGGCCGAGGCTCTCGAAGCGCTGGGCAGCGTCCTCGAGGGCGCCGATGGCGGCCACGATGGCCTCGCGGCTGGCCTTGTCGCGCGCCTCACGGGGGGCGTTCCGCGCCACGTCGAAGCGCACGAGGCCGAGGACGTAGGCCCGCTCGGCGGCGCGCTCGGCACTGCCGTGCCCCGAGAGGCCCCCGTTCGCGCTGCGGTCCTGGTCGACGTTGCGCGACAGCTCGTGCGCGAGGCGGGACCACAGGGCACGGGCACCGCCGGGATCGCTGGCGCGCTCGCGGCACACCGCGGCGTGCGCGAGCATCCCGGCCTCCTCGAAGCTGCGGGCCGCGGCCCCCTCGTCGCCGAGCAGCCGATGGGCCCGTGCCACGTCCGCCGGCCCGCCGAGCCTCGGATCCGGCGTCTCGAGCCAGCTCAGCGTCGCGAGCTCGCGCGGCCGCTGCAGGGCACGATAGGCCTCGACGAGCACGCGCACGACGGCGTCGTAGTCGCGAGGATCGGCGTCGACGTCGGCCGCCGCGGCCAGCAGGTGCAGCAGCGCCTCGTTGGTGTTGCCCTGGCGGGCGAGGGCCAGCCCGCGCTGAGCGGCGTCGCGCGCGTCGCTCACGAGACGGGCTCGAGGCGCGTGCTCGACGGCGGGCCGAGGGTGGCAGCGCGGATGGAGGAGGGCGGCGGCTCGGCCACCTGCGCGGGCATGCCGCGCACGATCTCCTTGGCCCGCGCGCTGCGGTCGGCGCGCTTGCCGAGGATCGCCTGATCGACGACATAGTGGCCGTCGAGCAGATCGAGCCAGTCGAGGTCGAGCGGCGCGGCGTCGCCGCCGACGGCAGACTGCTGGGGGGTGATGAACACGCCGAACAGCGACCCCCGCGCGCGCACCTCGGCGACGAGCGGTCGCGGCGCGTAGAACGCCGCCGAGGTGATCAGGTGCACCACCGGCGAGCGCTTGTCGCGGCTCTTGAGCACCTCGAGCTCCGAGACGAGCTGGCGGAGCACGCGCTCGGGGCTGCGGCCGCGCTCGCCCCGGAACGACAGCACGTGCGGGAGGCTCGCCGCGAGGCTCTGCCGGCCGCGCCCGCGCGACGCGGCGGCGGTCTCGTAGAGGCGACTGTCGAAGAAGCGGATGCGCACCTCTTCGCCCTCGAGCTCGAGCCGCTTGGCGAGGGCGATCGCGACGCCGCGGGCGAACGTGGTGCGGTCCCCGCGCATCGAGGCCGACGCGTCCACGAGCACGAGGTGCACGCGCGGCGCCTGGTCCTCGGCGCGCTCGCGCGCGTGGAACAGCACCTCGTCGTCCAGCAGCCGGCGGGCGAGCTCCTCGTCGTCCCAGGCGAGCTCGGTGAGCACGAGGGAGTCGAGCGACCCCCGCCGGGTGAGGCCCTGGTAGCCGCCGGTCGCGTACGTGCCCGGCGCCGCCCGCCGCGTGGTCTCGAGCACCGACGGGAGGAGCTCGAGCGAGAAGTTGACCACGTCGTTGGCCTGCAGCGAGGTGAGCGCCGAGAGCAGCTCGACCTGCGCGAGGCCCGCGATCGCGCTCGAATCGCCGCGCAGATCCGCGCTGCCCTTGCCGTAGACCGTGAGCAGCTGGAGGGTGTCGAGATCGAGCGTGTCGAGCAGGACGAGGAGGCGCGGCAGGCGCTCGACGAAGCGCGCGAGCAGGGCGAGCTCTGGTTCGAGCGGCAGGCGCTCGAACGCGGAGGCGAGGTTGCGCTCGACCTCGACCGGCTCGGGCACGTCGGTCAGGATCAGGCCGGGTCCGAGGCTCTGCGCGCCGAGGAGCCGCACGAGCAGGACGACCACGAGATCGTCGCTGGGCCGCAGCTTGCGGATCTGCTCGACGGCCGGATCCTCGTCGAGGGCCTGGATCGCCGCGACATAGCGCGCGTGGGCAGGGTTGGCCTGGGCGCGGCCGGCGATCACCGCCTCCGCCGCGCGCCGCGCGCCCACGATGCGTTGTTCGCGCGGCGCCGCGAGCACGAGCCCGACGTCGTGCACGATGGTCGGCGGGACGGCGACGCCGAGGCGGCCGAGGTCACGGACGTACCCGAGGGCGCGCCGGAGCCACGTGTCGGACGCGGACCGGACCGCCGACAGCATCAGCGCGCCGAGCCGGGGATCCATGATCGGCGATTAGCACGCCGTCGCGCGGAGCAGCACGTTGCCCGGATGGAGCTTGCCGGCGACAGGGCGCTGCTCGACCCGCAGGCCGAGGGCCTCGAGATCCCGGGTCAGCTCCCGCGCCGGCCGGAAGTGGGTGGCCTCGGCGCGGTTCCAGCCGAGCCGCACCGCGACCCGCTCGATCCACCGTGTGGTTCCGCTGCGGGCGTCGGCGTCGGTCTCCCGCACGAGCAGGCACCCACCCGGTCGCAACGCGGCGTGGGCGCGCGCGAGCACGGCGCGCTGCTCCTCGAGCGGGAAGTAGTGCAACACGTCCACGAGCGTGATCGCGTCACAGGGGGGGATCGCGCAGTCGCGGAGGTCGCCCTGGGTGACTTCGACCCGCAGGCCGGTGGCGGCCGCCTGCCCGGCATCCGCCTTCCTCGCGTCCCACTCGACCCCGAACAGCGTGCGGCGCGTGCCGAGCAGCGCGAGCAGGATCGGCAGGGTGGCGAGCCCGGTGCCCAGATCGACGATGGTGATCGCGTCGGGGAGCTCGGCCGCGATCGCGCGGTAGACCGGGTCGAGGCGGGTCTTCCAGGTCACGTAGTGGCGGAGGCCGGGGGGGGCCCCCCGGTAGCGCGCGACCGTCTCCTCCAGCGCCAGCGTGGTCGCGTCGCGCCCGACCGCCGCCCGTCGTCGGGCGATGGCGGCGACCGAGGCGCCGATGGCCACGCCGATCGCCCCGCCGACGAAGGGCGCGCCCACGAGCCAGGCCACGAACAGGCGCGGGGCCACCGCGAACGGTGAGCTCGCGTGCAGCGCGGCGCGGTCGAAGGGCAGGGCGCTCCCGAAGACCAGCTTGCCCCCGACGGCCACGCACGCCGCGCCGAGGAAAGGCGCGAGCGGCGGGATGGAGATGTTCGCGGCCGCGTACATCGCGACCACGTTGAGCCGGAACACCGTGGCGAGCCCCAGGCACACGAAGAAGTGCAGCCCGAACAGCGGCGTGCTCCCGACGATCGCGCCGACCACGCAGGCCGCGAACAGCCGACCCGGCGAGGCGTGCAGGCGGGCGATCGAGAGAATCGCGCGATGGAGCCGCGAAAGGGACCGCAAGGCGGCTTTCCTAGCGTGGGCGCTTCATCCCGGCCACGTTTCGGGCTATTCGTCGGGTCGATGGGCGGCGCGCGCAAGAAAGAGCCGGCGACGGCGAAGGCCGCGCCGGAGGAGCGCCCGCCGTTCCAGGACCACGGCGAGGCCACCTACCGGGTGGCGCTCGAGCAGGTGGCCTTCGAGGGCCCCCTCGATCTGCTGCTCCACCTGGTGCAGAAGCACGAGCTCTCCATCGTCGATCTCCCGGTCTCGTTCGTGACCCAGAAGTACCTCGAGTACCTCGACATGATGCGGGTGCTGCAGATCGACGTCGCGAGCGAGTACCTCGTGATGGCGGCCACGCTGGCCCACCTCAAGTCCAAGACCCTCCTGCCGCCCGACCCGAAGCAGGACGCCGAGGACGCGCTCGAGGGCGAGGAGCTCGATCCCCGCGAGGAGCTCATCCGGCGCCTGCTCGAGTACCAGAAGTACAAGGACGCCGGGCAGCGCCTCAGCGAGCGTGACGTCGCCGGCCGTGACGTGTTCGGGCGCCCGCCCACGCCGCAGGGCAGCTCGGCCGACGCGCCGCTCGCCGAGATACCGCTGTTCTCGCTGCTCGAGGCGTTCCAGTCGGTCCTCTCGAAGTCGAAGGTCAAGATCCAGCACGAGGTCACGGCCGACCGCATCAGCATCACCGAGCGGATCCACGAGCTGTGCGAAGCGCTCAAGAGCAAGCCCAAGGTGCAGTTCGACGAGCTGTTCGACGGCGCGCAGACCCGCTTCGAGTACGTGATCACCTTCCTCGCGCTGCTCGAGATGACCCGCCTGCGCATGACGAGGGTCTACCAGTCGGAGCCCTACGCCCCGCTGCACATCGAGCTCTCGGTGACCGACGACAGCTCCATGGCCGAGGCCATGGAGCGGCTCCCGCAGCTGTAGCCAGAAACGAGCAGCCTCCGGCGACGTATCTCCGGTCATGCGCCTCGTTCCGCTCGCGGTCGGCCTGCTCGTCCCCTCGCTCACCGCCGTCGCGTCCGACGCGTGCGGCCTCTCGCCGCCGATGGGTTCGAACGGGTTGCCCGGCGTGTGTAGGGGCGAGGGCTCGACGATACGGGTGCGCGTCGGGCTCTCGACGGGGGGGACGGCGACGAGGATCAAGTTCGCGGAGCAGCACGCCGACCTCCAGCAGGGCGCCGCGGTGGCGACCATCGACGTCTCACCGCGCGACGCGTTCACCCTGAGCGCAGCGTTCGGCGCCGCCCTCGGGGGGCGCGTCGATTTTCGTGGGGTGCGGCACGATCTGCGCCCGGGCTACCTCGGCGGGGTCGGCGTCTCCTACCGACTGCTGGACGGGCGCGGAGCGCTGCCTTTCGCCCACGCCTCCTTCACCTACTCGGTCGCGCGCACCACGACCCGAGCGCCTGACGCGAGCGAGGCGGCGTTCACCTCGAAGGACTGGCGGATCGGACTCTCGATCGGCAAGGTGGTCTTCGGCCGGGTCGCCCCCTATGTGGTCGGGCGCGTCTTCGGTGCCGGCACGGACTGGAGCGTCGGCGGGGCACACGGCGCGGACGCCTCCCGCTACCACGTGGGCGTGGGCAGCGCGTTCGCGCTCGGCGCGCACCTCGACGGGCTGCTGGAGGCCGCCGTCCTCGGGGAGCGGCGGCTCAGTGTCGGTCTCGGCTGGACGTTGTAGCGGTCAGCCGAGCTGCTTCTTCAGGATCTCGTTGACCACCTTGGGGTTCGCACGGCCCTGGCAGGCCTTGATGACCATGCCGACGAGCGCGCCGACCACGTTGGCGTTGCCGGCCTTGTAGCGGGCGACGGTGTCCGGGTTGTCGGCGAGGACCTTGGCCACCGCGGCCTCGACGGCCCCGGCGTCGCTCACCTGCGAGAGCCCCTTCTCCTTGACGATCTCCGAGGGGCGCGCGCCGCGCACGAACATCTCGGCGAGCACCTCCTTGGCGAGCTTGGTCGAGAGCGTGCCGCTCGCCACGAGCGGCGGGAGCTCCCCGAGAGCGGCCCCGTCGAAGGGCGCTTTCTCGAGACGGCGTGCGCGTAGCTCGCGCACCACGTCGTTGGCGAGGAGGCTCGCGATGGGCTTCGCCGCGGCGCCGGCCGCGAGCGCGCCCTCGAACAGCGCACCCAGCGCGGGCTCGCTGCTGATCACGCGGGCCTCGTCCGCCGACAGCGCGTGCCGGTCGGCGAGGGCCTTGGCGGCGGGCGTGAGCTCCTTGGCATCGCCCTTCGGCGCAGCGGCCTTGGCCTCCTTCGGCTTCGCTTCGGCCTTCACCGGTTCGTTCTTGCCGACCAGCTTCGCCCAGCCGTCCTTGAGGGCGACCGTGCGGTTGAACACCAGCGCACCGGGCCGCGTGTCGGGGTCGACGAAGAAGAAGCCGACCCGCTCGAACTGGTAGTGCTGGCCCTCGGTCGCGCTTGCGAGCGAGGGCTCCACCTTGGCCTGCACGACGGAGAGGGACTCCGGGTTCAGGTCCTCGAGGAAGTCGCGGCCGCCGTCGCCGGGGCTCTCGACCCGGCACAGCCGGTCGTAGACGCGCACCTCGGCGGCGAGGGCGTGCGCCGCGCTCACCCACTGGATGGTGCCGGCGACCTTCTCGCCCGCGGGCGCCGAGCCGCCGCGCGTGGCCGGATCGTAGGTGCAGACGAGGCGCACGACCTCGCCCTTGTCGTCCTTGACCACCTCCTTGCAGGTGATCACGTACGCGTGGCGCAGGCGCACGCGCTTGCCTGGCGAGAGGCGATGGAAGTCCTTGGGCGGGTTCTCCAGGAAGTCGTCGCGATCGACGTAGATCGTGCGAGAGAACGGCACCTTGCGGGAGCCCTCCTTCGGCACGTCGTGCGGCCAGTAGGGCGCGTCGAGCTGCTCGACCTCGCCCGCGGGGTAGTTCTCGATCACGACCTCGAGCGGCCTCTGCACCGCCATCACCCGCGGCGAGCGCTGGTTCAGGTCCTCGCGGATCACGTGCTCGAGGAGCGCCATGTCGACGATGGACAGGTTCTTGGCGACGCCGATGCGGCTGCAGAACTCGGCGATCGCCTCCTTGGTGACGCCGCGGCGGCGCAGGCCGGCGATGGTCGGCATGCGCGGGTCGTCCCAGCCGCGCACGAGCTTCTTCTCGACCAGCTCGAGCAGGCGGCGCTTGCTCATCACCGTGTACGACAGGTTGAGCCGCGCGAACTCGGTCTGCCGCGGCACGTGGGGCACCTCGGTCGCGGCCACGACCCAGTCGTAGAGCTCGCGCGCGCTCTCGAACTCCATCGTGCACAGCGAGTGGGTGATCTTCTCGAACGAGTCGCTGAGGCAGTGCGCGTAGTCGTAGAGCGGGTAGATGCACCACGCGTCGCCCGTGCGGTAGTGGTGGGCGTGCTTGATGCGGTAGAGCGGCGGGTCGCGCATCTTCATGTTGGGCGACGCCATGTCGATCTTGGCGCGCAGCGTGCAGCTGCCCTCGGCGAACTCGCCCTTGCGCATGCGACGGAAGCGGTCGAGGTTCTCCTCGACGGAGCGGCCGCGGTACGGGCTCTCCTTGCCGGGCTCGCCCACCTTGCCGCGGTACTCGCCCATGTCGGCCTCGGTGAGGTCGCAGACGTAGGCGCGGCCCTTCTGGATCAGGCCCTCCGCGAGCTCGTACAGGCGCTCGTAGTAGTCGGAGGCGTAGAACATGTTCTGCCCCCAGTCGAACCCGAGCCAGCGCACGTCGCGCTGGATGGCCGCCACGTACTCCGGATCTTCCGTGGTCGGGTTGGTGTCGTCCATGCGGAGGTGACACACGCCGCCGAACTGCTTGGCGATGCCGAAGTTGAGGTGGATCGACTTGGCGTGCCCGATGTGGAGGTAGCCGTTGGGCTCGGGCGGGAAGCGCGTGCACACGCGGCCGCCGTGCAGCCCCGTGGCCACGTCGGCGCCGATCATGTCGCGGATGAAGTCGCTCGGCTCGGTCATGGAGCCGCGACTCTAGCAGCCTAGTCCACGGTGATCGACTTGCTCACGTTCTTCGGTACGTCGGGGTGGACGCCGTGGTCCTCGACGCCGAGGCGGTCGAGGTAGCGCTTCTTGAGCAGGCTCATCTCGAGCGCCAGGCGCTGCAGCACCACCGTCGCGGAGAAGGTGGTGAGGAGGGTGTCGTTGGTGCGGGGGAGCGCCACGAACACGGACTGGTACGAAGGGTTGTCGACCGGCGCCTTGGTGGCCGCGCCGCGCAGGGCGGGGTGCTCCTCGGCGATCATCACCGTGCGCGCGCCGCGGATCTTGTGGGTGTTCACCTGCGAGACGGTCAGCGCGACGTCGCGCTCGTCGGGGCCCGTCACGTAGATGAGCGGGTAGTCGGCGTAGAGCTCGCGGACCAGCGCGGCGCGGTCGAACGTGCGCTCGAACACCGCGCGCTCGGCCTCGGTGAGCGAGAACGGCGTCTGGGTGGAGAGCACGCCCTCGGTCGCGACCTGCACGAGGCGACGCAGCGAGTCGGGGCCGAGGCCGGCGCTCGTCGCGGCCACGGCCAGCGCCTCGAGCGTGCGCCCGAGGTGCTCGAGCATGTGGGCGACCTCAGCGGGGCCGAGCACGGTGTTGAACCCGAGGATGGTGTTCGGGCCGTGCTTGAACTCCGAGGCCTCGAACCCCTCGGTGTGGTTGAGCAGCACCTCGCGGATCTTGAGCGCGCCCTCCTTGGCGACCGCGGTGAGGCGGGTCGCGAGGATGTGGATGCTCGGGCAGAGGAACAGCTGCTTGGCGGCGACGGCGACGTCGGCCTGGGTGACCTCGACGGTCTCGCGGATCAGCGCGGGCAG
Organism: uncultured Polyangiales bacterium; assembly: GCA_964624885.1. GTDB lineage: Bacteria > Myxococcota_A > Polyangia > Polyangiales > JADJMO01 > JADJMO01. Next base: position 8,521 of record CAZUZY010000045.1, read on the forward strand.
GGTGCGCAGGTTCTCGCGCCGCACCTCGAGATCGCGCGCGGCGGCCTTGCGCGCCGCATCGCTCTCGAGGGTGTCGAGGCGGCGCGTCGCGAACCGCAGGGCCAGGCAGTAGAACACCACCATCTGGTTCATGAAGCTCTTGGTCGCGGGCACCGCGATCTCGGGGCCGCAGCGGAGCGGGATGACCAGATCGCACTTCTCCTGCGCGAGCGTGGAGTTCACGTTGTTGACCAGGCCGACCCGCTTGATGTCGTGCCCGGACGCGATGACGTCGTTGAGCACGTCGATCAGGTCCTTGGTCTCGCCGCTCTGGCTCACGGCGATGACGAGATCGTGATCGGCGAGCGAGTGGGCCGACTGGCCGCGGAACTCGCCGGGCAGCACTGGCAGGAGCTCCACGTGGGCGAGCTCGTTCCAGAACAGCGCGGCGGCCTTGGCCGCGTGGTAGCTGCTGCCGCAGCAGACGACGTAGATCCGGCCGCCGTGGGCCATGGCGTCGAGGCAGATCTCGGCGAACCGCGCGATGGTCTTCTCGTGGTCGCGCACCTCGGCGGCCTCGAGGAGCGCGTCGATCAGGCGCACCGCGAGGACGTCGTCCTTGCCACGGGCCATGGGGAGCAGATCGGTCAGGAACCCCGCCTCGGACGAGTGCAGGTGGGGGGTCGCCGTGGCGTCGCGGTGCACGAGCTCGGGGGCCTCGGCGAGGAGCCCGGCGAACGCCGGCAGGTCCACGAGCTCGTGGAACAGTGTGCGGATGCGCTGGTCGTCGTACTGGTCGCGGAGGGCGTCGAGGCGCGCGGCGATCTCCGCGTGCTCGCCCCAGTGCGAGACGGCGCGCGCCTCCTCGGAGCCTCCGAGGAACAGGGTGACCACCTCGCGGCAGGTCTGCTCCTGCGCGCTGATCTCCTGGTCCATGAAGGTCTCGAAGGGAGGGACGAGGGCGGTGTCCTTGGCGCGCAGGCGGCTCCGCACCGGCTCGCGGGTGACCACGTCGCCCGCCTTCATCTTCACCGGCCCGCTCGGCGTCTTGAGAGTGCGGTCCTCGATGCAGTGGATGCCGTGGTAGGTCGGGTCGTACTCGACGAACTCGCCCTCGGTGATCGGCACCACCACGCGGGTGAGCTTGAGCACGCTCGAGAGGTCCGAGGAGGCGATGGCGAAGCGCCCACCCACGCGATCGGTTCCGAGGCCGAAATAGAGGCTCGAGCCCTGCTTGATCGACCACATGGTGCGGGTGACCGGGTCGACGATCACGGCGGCGAACGAGCCCTCGAGCTTCTTGCGGGCCTCGAGGATGGCGCCACGCATGCACGCGCGACGCGCCGCGGTGTCGGCCGGCTTCTCGCGCTCGACCGCGCGGGCGAAGAAGTGCTCGATGGTGTGCACCACCATCTCGCCGTCGTTGTCGGAGAGCACCTGGTGGCCTTCGCTGGTGAGCCAGGCCTTGAGGTCGTCGCAGTTGGTCACGTTGCCGTTGTGCGCGCCGTAGAGGAACGTCTTGCAGCGCACGACGTGGGGCTGGGAGTTCGCGTCGGTGACGGCGCCGAAGGTCGCCCAGCGCACCTGGCCGCAGAACGCTCGGCCGCCCGCGGCGGTGATCCCGAGCTCGTGCACCATCACCGAAGGCGCGCCGACGCCCTTCATGAGCCGCACGTCGACCTCGTCGCCCTGGATCGCGGCGCCGGTCGAGTCGTACCCGCGATACTCGAGGGTCTTGAGGAGCTCGGCGGCGACCTGCCCGAGGTCGTCGCGGTGGTTCTCGTAGATCAGCCCGATGACGCCGCACATGGGGGCCGCGTCTACCACGGGGCGGTGGGGCTCACGAGTTCCGGCGCGCGACCCTCTCGGCGTCCTGTTCGGCCTCTGCCGCGGCGGCCTCGGCGAGGCCTTCGCCGTCGCTGACCTCGGTGGCGACCCGCAGGCGCGCGGCCCGGGCCTGCTCCACCGCGCTCGCGACCGCGTGCGGGTCGGACGCGGAGAACTGCACCGCGCGCGCCTCGCCGGCCTCGTCGGTCCACTGCAGCTCGACCACCTCGCTCTTGGCGTCGAGCACGTAGGCCCAGGTGCCGTCGGCGCTCCGCTTGATGCCCCAGCCAGCGAACCGCACCCAGTCGTAGGGCACCACCCGGCACGACGTGACTCGTCCCATGGGCACGCGCGGGCCCCACAGCCCGTACTGCACGAGCACCTCGCGCTCGCTCACGACCGTGCGCACGACGGTCAGCGTGAGGGCGAGGAAGGTGAAGAACGCGGTCAGCAGCGTGAGGAACAGCGACGCGCCGAGGCCCGACTTGGGGAGCAGGTGCAGGAACGACGCGACCGCGCCGGCGCCGCACCACAGCGCGACGAACCCGAGGAGTGCGAGCGTGCTGCGCCCGACCTTGGTGTCGCGCAGCAGGACCGCGCCCGCACCGGACATGTACTTCTTCGCGTAGGCGTCGTCGGCCATGCGCTCGCTCGACGTTCAGAGCGCGCAGGCGATCTTGGTCGCGGGCGCGGTCACCGGCGTGCCCGCCGTGGTGCCGAGGCCGTAGACGGTGATCTCGACGATCGCGTCGGTGCTGCACTTCTTGCAAACCGAGTCGGCGGGATCGGACGAGTAGGTGCCCGCGGTCTTCTGCCACTTCTGGGTCTTGGTCTCGCCGGCGGCGATCGTGCCCAGATCGATCTTGTCGAGCTTCCAGGTGGCGTAGGCGGTGCTCCCGGACTTGAGCACACCGAACTCGGCGGTCACCGGGCCGATGGCGGCGCCGGTGCCGTTCTTCACCGTGAGCGTGCCCGTGATGCCGGCCGGGTCGGGCGGGATGGCCGGCATGCAGTTGCCGGTGACGGCGGCGGTGGTGGTCGCCTCGATCTTGCCCGCCGCGTCGCCGTCGACGCCGACGTCGGGCTTGGTGGTGTCCGAGGGCGCGTCGGGCGCGGTGTCCGCGGCGCCGCTGTCCGTGCTCGTGTCGCCGGTGGTGTCGACGACGGCGGTGTCGGTCGCGGTGCCCGTGTCCGGGTCGGGGACGGTGGCGCCGTCCTCGCTGGAGCAGCCGAGGAGACCGACGAAGAGGGCGAGCGAAGCGAAGGGAAGAGGGCGCATCATGCGGCGAAATATAGCGCGGTGAGGCCTCGCCGACCCGCCGCAGCCGCGGCCGATCCGTCAAGCCTCCAGCAAGGCCAGCAGGCGGGCGCGGCTCACCACGCCCACTTGCCGCGCCACCTCGCGCCCGCCCTTGAAGACCAGGAGGGTCGGCGCCCCGCGCACGTTGAGGCGGGCCGCCGTCGCGGGCGCCCCGTCGATGTCCAGCGCCCCGACCTTGACCACACCGACCTGCTCGTCGGCCAGGGCCTCCACGATCGGCGCGAGGGCCTTGCAGGGCCCGCACCAGGCCGCGGTGAGCTCGAGCAGGAACGGCTGGTCCGAGGCCAGGACGGTCGACTCGAAGTTGCTGTCGTCGATGGGGAGGACGTTCTTGTTCATGCGAGGAGAGGTCTCGACCCGGGCGGACCTTACGCGCGTAAGATCGGGCCTCCTCGAGACCTAGACCCCGGTGGACCGCCTCGAACGCCTCGCCCTCCTCGCGCGCGACCGGACCGCGCTGGTCGGCCTCGCCCGCGCCGAAGGGCTCTCGCCGGAGGAGGCGCTCGAGTGCGTGCAGGACGCCCTCCTGACCCTCCTCGACCGCGAGACCGAGTCCGACCACGAGGCGGCCACGCTCAAGGTGATGGTCCGCAACGCGGCCCGGAACTTCCGGCGACGTCACCGACGCGCGCTGCCGCACGTGCCGTTCGACGAGGAGCTGCGGCCGGTCGACGAGGCGAACCCCGAAGGGCTGCTCGGTCACGCCGAGGACATGGTGCGCCTGCGCATGTGCGTCGCCGAGCTGTGCTCGGTGCAACGGGGGGTGGTGATGCTGCGCCTGCTCGAGGAGCGCTCGGGGGAGGACGTGGCCGCGGCCCTCGGCCTCACGCGGGGCCACGTGGACGTGCTCGTCCACCGCGCCAAGGCGGCGCTCCGCATCTGCATGCGCAAGCCCGTCGGCGCCTGATCCGAGACCCAGGGTGCCTCGTACAGCCTGCGTGTACTCCATCGAGAACACCGTCGGTCGTCTCGTCGAGATCCGCATCTGGTCGCCGGTCTCCGCCGACGAAGCCGCGCCGTGGGCCGCGCTCCACGATCGGGTCGTCGCCTCGGTGCAAGGCCCCTACGTGTGCCTGGTCGACCTCGCCGACGCCACCGTGTTCCCGCCGGACGCGGTCGACGCCTACGTGTCGACGATGCGCAACGAGCCGCGTCTGCTGCGCACGGCCACCCTGCTCGGCCGGAGCCCCACGCTCCATCTGCAGATCCTCCGCATGATCAAGGAGGCGGATCACCCCGCGCGCCGGGCGTTCCGCGACGCGAACGAGCTGTTCGCGTTCCTCGAGCCGGTGCTCACACCGCTGGAAAAGCGCCGCCTCCGTGCCCTCCTCGTGCCGCGCGGACTCGCGGCGGCATGATCCACCTTTGAACTCACCGAAGCTTCATGGTAGAGTGCCCCGAAACGAGGAACTCATGAGACTCCATCGCCCCCTCCGAGGAATGCAGCGCCCATCGTCGGCGCCCCGCACACGCGCGATCTGAGCCCTCCCTCGCCATCGAGGAGCCGCCTGGTCGCACCCGGCGGCTCTTTTCGTTTTGTCCGCCGGTAGGTTCAAATCCTTATCCTACCCATCTTCACATCGGAGACTCCCCACGGCGCGAGCCAGGGAGGCACCCAGTCATGTCTTTCAAGCACATCGCCGTCCCGGTCGGCGACCGCCACTACGTCCTGCCGCAGGTCGCCGACATGCGGGTCGAAATCCACGCCTACCTCTCCGCGGCGCTCTACGAGGCCTCGGACGAGGCGCTCTGGTCGCAGGCCGCGCAGGCGGCGAGCTACCCGGGTGTCACCGGCGTCTACCTCATGCCCGACACCCACCTCGGCTTCGGCGTGCCCGTGGGCTGCGTCGTCGTGACCGAGGACACCATCCTCCAGGCCGGCTCCGGCTACGACATCTCGTGCGGCGTGCTGTACCTGCGCGTCCCGGGCCTCGGTGCCGCGCGCGTGCGCGACAAGAAGGTGCGCGGCGACTTCCTCCGCGAGGTCGAGAAGCGCGTCGCCACGGGCGTCGGCAACGGCCGCCCGAAGCACATGCCGCGCTTCTCCTCGACCAAGGCCGAGCAGGTGCTGCGCCACGGCGCGCAGGCGCTCGGCGTGCGCGCAGACGTGTGCGAGCGGGTGTTCATCCCGATCCCGGACGAGACCGACGTGCGCCAGATCGAGCGCGCCTGGGACAAGGTCGTGCCGCAGCTCGGCTCGGTGGGCGGCGGCAACCACTTCGTCGAGATGCAGGTCGACCGCGACGACGGGTCGGTCTGGGTCATGATCCACTGCGGCTCGCGCGGCTACGGCTGGCAGGTCGCGAACCACTACTTCCACGAGGGGGCGCGCCTGCGCGGCCTCGCGAGCGCCCGCCGCGAAGACAGCTGGCTCCGCGCCGACGAGCCGCTCGGCAAGGCCTACTGGGCGCACCACAACGCCGCGGCGAACTACGCCGTCGCCAACCGCCACGTGATCGCCGACGGCGTGCGCGAGGCGCTCCGCGAGGTGTTCGGCGTGGACGGCGAGGTCTACTACGAGATCTCGCACAACCTCGTGCAGGAGGAGACGCTCGTGCTGCCGGACGGCACGCACAAGCGCGGCTTCGTGCACCGCAAGGGCGCGACCCGGGCGTTCCCGGCCGGCCACCCGGACCTCGAGGGCACGCGCTGGAGCGACACCGGCCACCCGTGCCTGATCCCGGGGTCGATGTACACCGGCGCGGCGATCCTGTTCCCGCAGGCGGGCGCGCACGCGACGGCGTGCTCGGTCAACCACGGGTCGGGCCGCGTGCTGGGCCGCGGTGCCGCCAAGCGCCAGCTCGAGCACCGCCAGGCCGAGATCGACGCCGAGATGCGCGAGGTGAAGCGCACCTTCGCGGGGGTCGAGATCGAGGGCATCGTCGGCAACACCCGCACGACGCCGCTCGACGAGTGCGGGCACGTCTACAAGGACCTCGACGAGGTGCTCGACGTGCTCGAGGGCGAGGGGATCGCGAAGGTCGCGCACCGGCTGTACCCGGTCGCGAACATCAAGGGGATGGACTGATCACCCGCCGTCGGCGCCTGCGTCGGCGGCGGGGGCTCCGTTGAAGTCGAGGAGCGTGTCGAGGCCGGGCACGCCGACGAACGTGGGGTCGATGCTGGACGAGATGCGCACGATGGTCATCGTGCGAGGGTCGACGAGATAGATCCGGGGGACGCCCCCACCCACCGCCGGCAGGGTGGTTCGGGCCGGGTCGATGCCGAGGTCGAAGGGCAAGTGGAACCGCGCGTTCCAGTCGGTGGCGGTGGTGAAGGTCGCCGGGCTGCCAGCGAGCTTGTCCTCCAGCAGGAGGTAGACGAAGCGGGCCCCGCGCGGTCGATAGCGCTCGGAGAAGAACTTCGGGTACTTCGTCGCGACGTCGCCGCACTCCGGGCACCAGGCGGCGCAGGCCACGATGACGAGGGCATGGATCCCCCGCGTGCCGGTGGGGTCGTGGAGCTGGCCGAGATCGAGCGTGGCCCACGGTCCGCCCTCACCGCCGACGTAGCCCTGGAAGGTGAGTCGCGGGAAGATCTGCCCCTGGCGATCGATGCCGGTCGGTCCCGAGGGGTACGACGGCACCGTGGCGGCGGCGTCGGCCGATCCGGCGTCGTCGTCGGCGCGCGGAGGCTCACGAGCGCCGGCACAGCCGACGACCAGGAGTGAAGCGCCGACGAGCCACGAGCGTTCCATGGAGGACCTCCGTGGCTCGAGGCTACCCGAGCCCGCACCCCCTTGGATCGCAGGGAGTCGGGCCCGCGAACGACACGGGTCAGCGCGCGGCGAACGCGGCGCGCGCCGCGGGCGGCGTGCCGCGGTAGTTCGCGAGGCCGATCACGTCCCACTCGTCCCGGTCGTCGACGGTCTGCACGCCGAGCACCGCGAGCGCCTGGTTCACCGTGCAGCGCTCCTTCGTGCGCACACCGCCCTCGTAGACCGTCGCGATCTGCGAGCCGCTGCCGCCGAAGTAGTCCGTCTCCACGTACGCCACCGGCGCCTTCGCGGACGCGGCAGCGAGGACGCCGGGCAGCACGCCCCCGAAGTGCACGAAGCCCTCCTCCACGGTCCCGGGGATGTCTGCGCGCGATGAGACCGCGTCGAGCAGCTCGTCGAACACCGGCACCCAGGCGACGCCCCCGCTCATCGGGACGACGATGGCCCCGGGCAGCTGTTGCACGACGGAAGCGAGAGTCTGGGGAGAAGCGAAGATGCCGTGGATGTGGTGCGCCATTTACCTTGGGCGAGCGGACGACAGAAAAGTCGAAGGCCCGGATCCGCTACGAGATCCGGGCCTTCGATGGCGACCCCAACGGGACTTGAACCCGTGTTACCGGCGTGAGAGGCCGATGTCCTAACCGCTAGACGATGGGGCCAACCTGTTCTCACACTGCACTGAACAGCACTAAGGAAACACAGCGAAGATAAGCGAAACTTGCTGGGGGACTAGGATTCGAACCTAGATAGACGGAGCCAGAATCCGCCGTCCTGCCGTTGGACGATCCCCCAATCGATTGGGAGGGCGCGGAGGATAGCGAATCCACCAGCAGTGTCAACCCCCATCGACATGGAGCTCGATGCGGCCGGTGCGGCACGCCACGACGAGCGCCTTCGGACCGACCGGCGCGAAGCCGGCGGTGGTCGTCAGATCGAGTCCGTCGCACTTCGCGAGGCGCACCGGCTCACCCCCGGGCCAGGCCGCCGCGACGCCGTCGACACCACCCCAGATCGAGGTGCCCTGGTCGTCGACGATCGGCGCGACCTCGCCACCCCCCAGGGCGACCGAGACCTCCTTGCCGGGGAGCAGCAGGCCTGCGCCGGGCACCTCGAGCGGTCCGACCGACTCGCCCGCGGTGCTCGTGCCGACGAGCACGCCGTAGGCCGCGGTCGCGAGCACCGCGCCTCGCCCGTCGAGCGCCACCGGCGTGCGGAACGGGAAGAACCCCTTGCCGAGGATCGCCTTGCGCTTCCCGGTCGCCACGTCGAGCTGGTCGACGAGCCCGTCCGAAGAGCAGACGACGAACTCCTGCTTGCCGGCCGCGTCACGGGTGACCGCGATGCCGTGCGCGCAGGCGGGGAACTTGCCGAGCAGGTGCGGGACCTTGCCGGCGCGCCACGACCAGGCCTCGCCGGTCGCGCTGACGCCCACCACCTCGCCGCCCTCGCGCGCCGCGAGCAGACGCGGGGACAGCGCGAGCTTGGTTCGCCCGGCCACCACGCCCGCGCCGTCGTACTCGAACAGCTCGTCGCCGCGGAGCAGCGCGAAGCCGCCGGTGGTGAGCGGCGTCACCGACACGAGGGCGGACCCACTGCCCTCGAGCTGGGACTTCCACCGCTGCACGCCGTCCTTGCCGTAGCCGAGGACCTGCTGCGAGGTGACGATGACCCGGGTTCCGTTGCCCAGGATCACCGGCGCGGCGAGCGCGGCCCCCTCGAGCTTGGTGAGGATCGGCTTGCCGTCCGCGCGGGCCAGCTGGGCGAGGGTGCCCTCGCTGCCACCGCCGGCGGTGACCACCACCGTGGTGCCCGCGTCGTCGACGAGCGGGGGGTACTCGACGCGTCCGGTGAGGTTGCGTGACCAAGTGACCTTGCCGCCGCGGGGCAGGGCGACCGGTGAGCGCCCTGCGCGGCCGAAGCCACCCCGCGCCGTCGGCCAGAGCGCGCCGCCCGTCCCGACCACCACCGTCTTCGGGAGGGTCGGATCGAGGGGGCTCGCCGTGGCGGCGACGAAGCTGCCGACCAGCGCCGCGGCCGAGGCCACCACCACCGCTGCGAACGCGACGTTGCTCCGACGCTCGGTCATCGACGACAGAGATACACCGGGGCCCTACGCCCGGCCAGCCGCTCACATGTCGTCGCCGCCGCCGCCCTTGCCGAGGGTGCCGCCCGCCGCCGCGAGGAGGTAGGCCTCGATGAAGCCGTCGAGGCCGCCGTCGAGGACCGCGTCGGGGTTGCCGGTCTCGTGGCCCGTGCGGTGGTCCTTGACCATGCGGTAGGGCGCGAGCACGTAGCTGCGGATCTGGCTGCCCCAGGCGATCTGGCTCTTGGTGGCGTTGTACGCCGCCGTCTCGGCCTCGCGTCGCTGCAGCTCCTGCTCGTAGAGGCGCGCGGCGAGCATCTTCTTGGCCATGAGCCGGTTCTGCAGCTGCGACCGCTCGGCGCGGCACACCACGACGGTGCCGGTCGGCAGGTGCTTCATGCGGACCGCGGTCTCGACCTTGTTCACGTTCTGGCCACCCTTGCCGCCGGCGCGCATGGTGGTGACCTCGAGGTCGTCGTCCTTGATCTCGATGTTGATGTCGTCGTCGATGTCGGGCAGCACCTCGACCGCGGCGAACGCGGTCTGCCGGCGCGCCTGCGCGTCGAACGGGCTGATGCGCACGAGGCGGTGCACGCCGTGCTCCGGTCGCAGGTAGCCGTAGGCCCAGGGGCCCTGCACCGTGAACGCGGCGCTGTCGATGCCGGCGTCGTCGGCGTCCTGGTAGTCGATGACCTCGGTCTTCCAGCCGCGCTTCTCGCAGTAGCGGAGCATCATGCGCAGCACCATCTGCGCCCAGTCCTTGGCGTCGGTGCCGCCGGTGCCGGGGTGGATCTCGACGATGGCGTTGTTGCGGTCGGCCTTGCCGGAGAGCATCCGGCCGAGCTCGAGCTGACGCAGGCGCTGCTCGAGGGGGCCGAGCGCGTTCACCACCTCGACCTCGGTCTCGTCGGCGGCCGCGCCGCCCTCCATCGCCGCGATCTCGAGCAGCTCGGACTGGTCGACGAGCTGCTTGTCGAGGGTCTCGACCGACTGGATCCGCTCCTCGGCCTCGGCGCGCTCGCGCAGCAGGGTCTGCGCGCGCTTCGGGTCGTCCCAGAACCCCGGGGCGCCGGCGCGCTCGTTGAGCTGCTCCAGCTTTCGCTTCAGGGTCGGGACGTCAAAGATGCCCCCTTAGCGTCGTGAGGCGCTGTTGGAGGGCCTGGACCTTGTCGCGGGTTTCACCCAGCATCCGCGCTCGATAGCACGCTACGATGGCCTTGTGCAGATGCGCCCGCCCGTCGCCGTCGTCGCCCTGGTCTTCGCCACGCTCGCCGCCTCGCCCGGCGCCACGGCCGCGCCCGGCTCCGTGAGCACGTCCGACGTCGAGTTCGCGACCGCGCAGAAGGCGCCGGAGTGCCTGTCGTTCACGGGCAAGGGCACGACCGGCCCCAAGAGCACGCTCTGGGCGGGCGCGAAGCAGCCCTCGCTGAAGGAGCACTGCCTCGAGCTGCAGCAAGGCATCCGCCGCTTCCGGAACGGGGAGTTCCTGCAGGCGGTCGCCCAGGCCGATCGCGCCGAGGTGCTGAGCCCGGGGCTCGCCGGCCCCCACGTCGTGCGCGGCGAGGCGCTCGCGCGGTGGGGCAAGTACAAGGAGGCCCACGAGGCCTTCGAGAAGGCCCGCGCCCTGCACGCGCGCGCGCTGGACGACGCCGAGGCCCTCGACGACCTCGGCTTCGTGCAGGTGCGCCTCGGCAAGCTCGACGAGGCGCGCAAGACCTACCGCGCGCTCCTGCCGCGGGTGGCCGGGCCGCTCGGGCTGTGCGCGGTCGGCGGCGAGTGCGAGGCGGCGGGCGCGGCCTACCTCACCGCAGGCATGCTGGCCCTCGAGCAGGGCAAGGCGGGCATCGACGAGGCGGTCGCGGTCCTCCGCGAGGCGCGGAGCAAGAGCCCGGCGTCGAGCAGCGTGCGTCGGGTCGGCACGCTCGCCCTGGCGCTCGCGCTCGACCGGCGCGGCGACACCACCCAGGCCCGCGAGCTCACGAGCGAGCTCTCCAAGACCGCCGGCATCCCGGGCGAGCTGCCGACCGAGCTGTCGAGCCGCTTCCCCGCCGTCGAGGAGGCGCTCGCCCTCCGCGCGATGGGCCTGGAGGCGACCGAGCCGACCGCCGCGCTCGAGGTGTGGCGCAAGTACCTCGCCGCGGGCGGGGACAAGCGCGCGTGGGCCGACCACGCCAAGCAGCACGTGGCCGCCCTCGAGAAGCCGACCCCGAAGAAGAAGGGCGGATGAGGGCGATCGCCGCGCTGACCGTGGTCACGGCGCTGGTCGTCGCCCGACCAGCGGCCGCGGATCTGTGGACGGGCGCGAAGGACGCGGCGGTGGGCAAGGTGGCCAAGGGGCCGCTGCCCGCGGACGTGGTGCACCGGCGCGCCATCGAGGCGCTCACCTCGGACAGCGTGGACGCGTACCTCCGCCTGCGGGCCGCGACGGCGCTGGTGCGGGTGCACGGCGGCAGCACCGCGGCCGACCCGCGCCTGCGCTACGACCTCGGCTTCCTCCTCGTCGCGCTGCACGACTACGAGGACGCGATCCCGGCGCTGCACCACGCGCTCGCCTACGCGCCGAAGCACGCGCAGGCGGGGCGCGCCTGGTTCTCGCTCGGCATCAGCCACGCCCACCGCGGCGAGGCCGACGACGAGGAGACCGCGTGGCACATGGCCCTCGCGCTCGCCGACGACCCGAGCGAGCGCCACGTGATCCTCGCCAACCTGGCCGAGACCGAGATGCGCCTCGGGCGACTCGACGACGCCCTCACCGCGATCGACCAGGCCATCGACCTCGTGCCCCAGCACGCGGTCCCCCACTGGACCAAGGCGCTCCTGCTCGACCGCCTCGACGACCGCCCGCGCGCCCTCGCGGCGGCGTCGGTCGCGCTCTCGCTGGACCCTGGTGGCAAGAGCCTCGAGGGGGACGGCGTGTTCTACGTGCCGCCGTACGACGTGTACTGGTACCAGGCGCTGGTCGCGCTGGCGCAGGCCGACGCCACCCCCGAGATCGCCGGCCTCGAGCGCATGAAGGCCCTCAGCCACTACACGCTGTGGCTCGACCACGCGGCGCCCGACGACCCGTTCCGCGCCATCGCCGGTGCCCGCGTCGCCCAGACCAAGGCGCTGCTCAAGCTCAAGTGAACCTCGTCGTCCGTGGCCGACCGGACGGTTCGGGCCAGACCTCTCCCCCAGACCCACGCCGGATGCTTGCGGCCGCGCATCCCACCACGAGAGCAACTGTGCGCCAGACGCCCACGAAAATGGGCCGTCGTCCAAGAATCACCGCGCGAACGCGGCGTGGATCGGTAGCTTCGATGCATGCGGACCTTCGCTCTCGCGGGATACGGCGTCCTCCTCGGCGCGCTGATCCACGCTGGCTGCTCCTCCGGATCCATCGAGGAAGCCGACGCGGAGCCGCTCGCCATCGCGACGTTCGACGTCGACGCGCCGTTCGGCGAGGCGCCGCACAGGGTGGCCTTCCACTGGCGCATCCTCGCGCGGAACCCGGCGTCGCTCACCTGCGGGATCGACTTCGACGGAGACGGCGTCGCCGACCGCGACGTCGGCGCCTGCGCCGCGGACACGGTGGCTGCAGCCCTCGAGAAGCAGCCCTCGCACGTCTACGAGACCGAGGGCGCCTACGATCCCGTGCTGATCGTGCGCGACGCCGACGGCCACGAGGCCCGCCGGTCGGCGCGCGTGTACGCGAACAAGCTCGTGTTCGCCAAGAACGTGTGGTTCCCCGAGAAGCTCCCCGGCTTCGTCTCGGCGACCTTCGACGGCGTGGTCGCGCAAGTGACCTTCGCTTCCGCCTCCGCCGTCCCGGACCTCGCGCCCGGTACCATCCTCTGGGGCACGAGCGCGGGCGGCTACCTCGGTCGGATCCTGACCGTGGAGACCACCGGCGCGAGCTTGCGCGCGACGCTCGAACCGGTCCTCCTGACCGACGCGATCGAGCGCGGCTTCTTCGGGGCGCGCGACGAGGCCGCGGCCATGACCGACGCCAAGTGCCTCGACGGCTGCGAGGGGACCAAGCTCGAGCCGATCCGATCGGCGGGCACGGGGCCCGTGGTCAAGTCCCTCGGGTCCTCGCGCGCGCCGCTGCGGATCGACGGCTCGGGCAAGGTCGGCCTCAAGATCGACTTCCCGGAGCTCGATCTCGGCGAGAGCCGCAAGCTCGCGAGCTCGGTGTTCGTCGGGATGGCGATCGACAAGCTCGTGGTCGACATCCCCAAGGCGGGCACCCTCAAGGAGTTCACCATCGCGGGGACCCCGCAGATCGAGCGCTCCGTCGCCATCACGACGAGCTCGTTCTTCGGCAAGTCGCTCGAGAAGGACTTCAAGCTCGGAACCTTCTCGCTCGGCACGATCCCGCTCGGGCCGGTCATCATCGCGCCCGTCTTCGTCCCCACGATCAGCGTCGGGGCGAGCGTCTCGATCGAGTACGCAGACAGCTTCTCGTTCCCGTTCACCGTCAGCTACGACGGCGCGACCTTCAAGACGAGCTCCTCGCCGCTCCTCTCCCCCACCTACAAGCCGTTCGCGGCCACCCTGACCGCCGGCCTCGAGGCCACCGTCGCCCTGAAGCCCAAGCTGGACTTCCTGGTGATGGGTCTCGCGGGGCCGTACGTGTCGCCGGTGATGTCGGTGACGGCCGGTGTGAGCGTGAGCACCGACGGCAAGGGTGTGTGCCTGAACGTGAAGGGCGGTGTCGGCGGCGAGTTCGGGCTCGAGTGCCCCTGGATCCCGGGCGCGAACGTGAAGAAGTCGTTCAGCCTCGCGAGCGTCACGGTCTACGAGAAGTGTCGCTGCGACGCCACCTGCGCGGACCGCGGCGCCGCGTGTGGCAGCGTGTCGGACGGCTGTGGCGGCACGCTCGCCTGCGGGGCCTGCGGCGGCGGGCTCACTTGCTCGGCGAACAAGTGCGTCTCGAGCACGTGTGCGCCCAAGACCTGCGCCGATCTCGGCGCGCAGTGCGGCAGCACCGTCGACGGCTGCGGCAAGACGCTCGCCTGCGGGACCTGCGGCACGGGGGCGACGTGCACCGCCAACAAGTGCGTGGTGACCGGCGGGAGCTGCACGCCGAAGACCTGCGCCGGCGTGGGCGCGAAGTGCGGCAGCGTGGCCGACGGCTGCGGCAAGACGCTCGCCTGCGGCGCGTGCGCGACGGGCGAGACGTGCAGCGGCAACGTCTGCGTCGCGGGGACCTGCACCAAGAAGACGTGCGCGACGGCCGGGGCCGACTGCGGCACGGTGAGCGATGGATGCTCCGGCACGCTCTCGTGCGGCACGTGCGCGACGGGGTCCACGTGCTCCGCCAACAAGTGCGTCACCGGCACGACGCCCACCTGGGACTGCGCGAAGTCGGCGTACGGCGGCGCCCAGTACTGGACCTGCAGCGGCAGCAGTCGCTTCCGGTGCGCGGGCACGACCCCGACCGAGGAGAAGTGCGGCGCGCTCGGGTGCTTCTCCGCGGGCCTCGGCAAGGACGACGCCTGCATGGTGGCGGACGCCACCTGGGCCTGCGCCGGGTCGGCGTACGGCGGCGCGCAGTACTGGACCTGCGATGGCGCGAGCACCATGCACAAGTGCATCGGCACCTCACCGGCCAAGGTCACGTGCTCCAAGGGCTGCACGAAGAAGACCCTGGGAGTCGACGACACATGCAACTGAAGCGGGCGTGCGCGCTGGGCGCGTTCGTGCTCCTCGGCTGTGGTGTGAGCGGCGGTGCGGAGGAGCAGGTCCCGCCGGCCGATGCAGCGGCCTTCGACGCGATGTTCCCGCTCGAGGACGCGACCGGCAAGGACGGCGACGCCGACGCCGCCTGTGGTAGCGCCACGTTCGCGGTGACGGAGACGCAGGTGGTCTTCAACGTGCCGGCCGACGTTCGCTACATGCACGTCAAGGCGTGGGGCGCGGGCGGCAACGGCGAGGGGCAGTGCGCGTCGGACGGCGGACTCGGCGGCTTCTCGGAGGGTGTGTTCGGAGTGAAGCCCGGCGATCCGCTCATCATCATCGTCGGCAAGCGCGGCCGCGCGGGGATGACCGGCGAGGACCGCTTCCGCTACGGGTTCGGCGACTGGGGTGGCGGCGGATTGTCCGGGGTGTTCGCGACCTCGGTGCCCGTGACCGAGGCCGACGCCGCGAAGGCGCTCCTCGTCGCCGGTGGCGGAGGCAGCGCTGGCGCCCCCGGCTGCAACCCCGGCGGCACCGGCAATCACCCCGACGCGGGTGGACAGCCGGCGATGCAGGGCGGCAGCGGCGCGGACTCGATCAACGGCGGCGCCGGCGGCTACCGCGGAGGCAAGGGCGGCCTGAAGGGGAAGGCTTCGTTCGGCGGCTCGGGCTACGTGTCCCCCACCGCGCTCGACTCCCGCCTCCTCCACGTCGAGCGGGCGACGGGCGCCCCGCCGCGGACGGACGACCCGGACTACGACTCGAAGGCCGGCCGCGAGGAACAGAGCGGCCTCGTCGTGATCCACTTCACGTGCGGGCCCCCGGTGCTGAAGTGAGATCCCCCGTCGAAGCTGCCGGGTCCATTCGCGAAGACCCGGAACCAGGAGCCGGCTCGACCTGCGGGCGTAGGGTCAGCAGCTGCGACCGTGCGTCCGCCAGTCCTCAGTGGGGACGCGCGCCGATGCGCTTCGCGAGGGCCTGCGACGCAGCGTCGTTGCTGATCTCACCGGGCGGCACCGGCAGCGTGACCCAGAAGCGCTTGTCGTCGAGCAACGGCCTTCCCCAGCCCTCGACGAGGCCGTCGACGACCACGACGACGAGTTGCTTCGGGTGCGCGGCAGCGAAGTCGCGCAACCGCGTCACGCCAGCGTCGCTCAGCGTCGTCACCACGTGGCCGTGAAGAGGACTCACTCCTTCGTCGTACCAGACCTCGGCGTGCACGAAGGCGGTCGCGTCGAGCAAGGCCTCCTCGATCGTCCACTCGCGCACGGCGCTCACGGGGCTCGTGAGGTGCGCGGGCCCGCCATCGGCGCCACACCTCGAGGACTTGGGGGGCGTGGGTCCGAGCAGCTCGGCGCACGCGGCGCGCATCGTTTGTCCGGGCTTCAAGGTCGCGGTGCGACCCGGCACGTCGACCACCGGCGCGACCGAGATGCGCAGCGCCACCGGCGGCGCTGGAGGCGCGGCGTCGATCTTCACCGTCGGTGCCGGATCGCTGGGACGTGCGATCGTCGCGCGGTCCCCTCTGCACGCTGCGAGCCCCAGAAACAGCCAGAGCGCGCGCACACCTCCGAGGTTGCCACGTCGCTCCCCGACTCACTAGAGCAGGAAGCAGTGGGTGACGTTGACCTGCTGGGTCTCGGGTCCCAGCGTGCCGACGATCTTGATCTTCGCGCCCGGCGCCGACAGATCCACGAGCCGACCGCCCGCGCCCTGCAGCACGCGGACGACCGGCGAGGAGCGCTGGGCCGCGTCGGTCGGCGCCTGCACGACGACCCCCACCGTCCCGTCGGAGAGCTGCACCGTGCTCCCCACGGGGTAGAGCCCGAGCACCTCGGAGAGCAGCGCGACCACGTCCTCGTCGAGCCCCGCGCCGCGCGGGGGAGGCCCGGCCTGCGCCACGACGCGCCGCAGGGCCTCGTCGGGCAGGGCGTCCTGCTGGCCGAGATCGTACCGCGCCGCCACCTCGATCACGCGCGAGAACAGGTGTGGCTTCATGCCGAGGCGATAGGCGCGCCCCTCGGTGTTCGCGCCGCTCTCGTGGACGATGGCGCTGCGGACGAGGGCGGGGCGGGCCACGGCGCCGTACCGACGCATCATGCCGACGGCCGCCGAGACCCGCGCGCCGGCGTCGTCCCGGCCGGCCTGCGCACCGGGCGTGGCCGTCACGGCCTTGTCGGCGCTCGTCGCGACGCCGAGCGGTGAGAGCATGGCGTTGAGGGCGAGCTCGCCGTAGCTACGACGCGGCAGGCCCAGCTTGCGCGACAGGAGCAGCGCGTAGGCGGACGTGTTGACCATGTGGCCGGCGGCGGTGCCGCGCAGCCGGGGGAGCTGGGTGAGCCCGACCAGCAGATCCGGGTGCCGCAGGGCGGTGCTGACCAGCTCCTGCCCGGCCCGCTTGAGCCGCACGAGGCTCGGGTTGCCGCCCGAGAGGAAGAGCCCACGGAACTCCGCGCACGCGGCCGCGGCGTGGGCGAACGAGGTCACCGCGGCCACGCGGGGGTCGATCTTGTCGCCGTCGCTGGCCTCCTCGTCGCGCTTGGTGATCGCGCGGAAGCGCACGCCCGCCACCATCGCCGAGAGCAGCGGCTCCCCGCTCCGGCTCCGGATGGCCTCGCGGAACACCGAGACCAGCGGCAGCAGATCGGCGGGCGCGAGGGCGCCCTGGAAGCTCACCTCCTCGATGCCCATCTGCTCGAAGGCGCGGGCGACGAAGCGCATGGCGCCGAACGACCCGGCGTCGAGGCGCACCAGCGTGCCGTTGAGGAACAGCGCCTTCTCGATCGACGCGAGGGCCAGCGGTCGCCCCACGCCCTCGCCGAAGTGCCAGTGCAGCACCTCGGCGATCGAGCCGAGCGGTCGGTCCCAGAAGCGGTTGTTGACGTCGTAGAGCAGGGCCGATTTCAGCGCGACGTAGATCCCGAGCGCGAGCTTGCGCCCGTTCTGGGCCAGCTCCTCGTTCTTGCTCGAGGCGTCGGCGATGTTGCCGAGCGGGTTCATGCGCGCCTCCCCGCGGCGACCGGACGCTCGGCGTGGTCGTCCTCCCAGATCGGCTTCGGCAGGTGGGCGGTGGGCAGGGCCGCGTGGTCGGTCACCGCGAGGCCCGCCGCGGCGAGCTTCTCGGCCGCGGCGTCCTCGATCGGGCGCTTGAACTTGAGGAGGGCGATGGCCGACTCGCAGGCCTCCTTCATGCGCTTGCCGCCGAACATGCGCTTGGCCTCGGCCTCGAGGGTGGCCATGGCCGCCTCGTCCCCGAGCGAGGCCAAGGCGAACGCGGCCGCGCAGCGCCGATCGTCGAGGGCGTCGCTGGAGAACACGGCCCGCGTCGTCACCACCTCTTGCAGCTCCTTGGCCGCCCGGCGGCCGGCGGCCGCGGCGTAGGCGAGGAACGCGCGCCGCTTGTCGGAGTAGTCCCAGGTGTCGAACGCATCGCGGCCGATGATGGTGCGCAGGCGCCGCGCGATCTCGACGTCGAGTCGCCGCGGGAGCGACAGCAGGGCGAGCTGACGGAGGTCGGGGTCGACCTCCTCGAGGCTCAGGAGCGCCGCGCCGACCAGCGTGGCGTCGCTGCCGGCGCCGGCCTTGCGGATGGCGTCGAAGGCGGCGCGACGGACGAGCGCCGAGGGGTGATCGAGCGCGACCAGGAGCTCGACCCGGCCGCGCTCGGAGGGGGCCTGGCGCAACAGGAACACGAGGTCGAGCGCCAGGCTCTCCTCGGCGTCTCGCACGTGCTCGCCGATGGCGGAGAGGTCGTCGCCGAGGCGCTCCGAGAGCAGCTGACACACCGCGCGTCGTCGCGGCACCGTGGTGACCGTGCCGAGGAGCGGCACCATCGCGCGCGCCTCCTTCGGCGGGATCAGCGCGAGGAACGTGAGGAGCGGTTCGGTGCCTGCCTCGTCGGCGAGCTCGAGCTGGTGCATGAGCTCGGCGAGCAGCTCGGGGGTGGCGATGGCGCCGAGGATCTGCTGGGCCACCTTGCGCCCTTCTTCGCCGGCCATGCGCGCGAGGTCGCCGAGCGCCTGCAGCACGCCGATCGCCTCCGCGAGCCGGTCGCGGCGCGCGGCCTCGATGGCGAAGTCGCGCACCAGGGACACGAGCTCGCGCCGCAGCTTCTCGTCCTTCTGGTCGAGGATCTCGACGAACACGATCTCGAGGAACTTGCGGAGCAGGACGTCGTCGGTGTCGACCTGGGCC
The DNA here is from genome assembly GCA_964624885.1 of uncultured Polyangiales bacterium. Lineage (GTDB taxonomy): Bacteria > Myxococcota_A > Polyangia > Polyangiales > JADJMO01 > JADJMO01. The sequence continues at coordinate 27,304 of CAZUZY010000045.1, forward strand.
GCGAGCGCGGCGCGCGCCTGCTCGTCGTGGGCGATGGCGTTGCCGCGCTCCCACGCCTTGGCGGCAGCGAGGTCGCGCTCGGCGCGGGCCTTCTCCTCCGGCTTGGGCGGGCGCACGAAGCGCGCGGCCAGGCCCTCCTCCAGCGCTGCCGCGAAGGCGTCGGTGCGCAGCTGCTCGATCAGGCGCTTTCGCTGGGCTTCGCGCTCGGTGTCGCCCTCCTCGTCCTGCTTGAACGACTCGCTGACCACGTAGCGCACGTGGGCGAGGTCGGCGTCCCAGAGCAGGGTGACGAGGTCGTCCTCCATCTGCACGTGCGTGCCGAGCACCGACTGATCGCGCAGCAGCTGGCAGAACACCCGGATCTCGTCGACCTCGATCCCCGGCTCGAACACGAGGCGCTGGATGCCGTCGCGGAACAGCAGGAACGGGTACGAGGTGCGCAGCTCCGGATCGGTGTAGACGCTCTGCCCCTCGTAGATCAGATCGCTGCCGACGACGCCGAGCCGGAGCTCGCCCTGGCCGGCGTGGAACGCGGCGAGCCGCTTGTGGGCGTCGGCGAGGAACCCCTGCGAGGTCTTGTGGCGCACCCCGAACTGCCGGAACGACTTGAGCACCCGCTCGAGGCCGACCGCGACGTCGCTCGCGAGGCGCCCACGCGCCTCGGCCTCCTTGCGGCTCGCGTCGTCCTCCTCGACGAGCCACTCGGCCTCGCTCTTGCGATCGCGGGCGTCGATCATCCGGGCGCAAAGAGCCTACACCAAGGTGGATTTGCTTTGTCGCTTCCGACCCCCGAGCGCGCGTCAGCCCGCCCGCGAGGCTTTTTCGGCATGCCCGCTGGTCCCCTGCCGCGCAGCGAGGACGGCGAGGACGGCCGAGAGGGGCACCTCCCGCGCCGCGAGACCGACCATCAGGTGGTAGAGGACGTCCGCGGCCTCCGAGGCCACTCGCTCGCTCGACTCGGCGGCGATCGCGCGCGCGAGCTCGTCGGCCTCCTCGCGGAGCTTGCCGCCGATCTTCTCGGCGCCGCCGTCGAGGAGCGACTTGGTGTAGCTCCGGCCGGCGTCGCTCGCCTTGCGGGCCTGGATCTCGGCCTCGAGGTGCCCGAGGAGGGAGACCCCGACGCTCTCGCCGGGCGCTTCTCCCCGGAAGAAGCAGGTCGGCGAGCCGGTGTGGCAGGTGGGGCCGGCGGGGGTCGCGAGCACGAGGAGGGTGTCGCCGTCGCAGTCGAGGCGCACGTCGTGGACCGCGAGGGTGTGCCCGCTGGTCTCGCCCTTGACCCACTGCCGCCCGCGCGACCGCGAGAAGAACGTGGCCCGGCGCGTCTCGAGGGTGGCGAGCAGCGCGGCGCGGTCCATCCACGCGACCATCAACACCCGGCCGTCGAGCCGGTCCTGGACCACCGCCGGCAAGAGGCCGCGCTCGTCCCAGCGCACGGCGTCGACGAGGCTCATCGCGCCTCTCTGCGCACGGCGAGCCAGGCGTCGGCCGCGCGGTCGATCTCGGCGTCGGTGAGGCCGGCGCCGCTCGGGAGGCACACCCCGCGCACCGCGAGCCGCTCCGAGCGCGGCAGGTCACCGGGCTTGCCACCGAAATAGGGGAAGAGGTGGTTCGGCTCGAAGAACGGGCGCGCCTCGATCCCGCGCTCGGACAGCTTCGCGAGCGCGGCGTCGCGTGCGGCCTCCGAGGCGAGCCCCTCGTCGACGAACGCGTTGAGCCAGGGCACCGCGCTCTGATCGGCCGGCACCTCGGCGAAGCGGATCTCGGCGACGTCGGCGAAATGCGCGCGGTAGCGGGCGTGGCCGTGGCGCTTGCGCGCGCAGAGGGCCTCGATCTCCTCGAGCTGCGCGCACCCGACCGCGGCCTGCAGGTTGGTCATGCGGTAGTTGAACCCCATCTCGGGGTGGTGGTAGCGCCGCTTCGGGTCCATGCCGTGGTTCTTGAGGAACTTCAGGCGGGCGCCGAGCGCCACGTCGTCGGTGGTGATCGCGCCGCCCTCGCCGGTGGTCACGGTCTTGTTGCCGAAGAACGAGAACACCCCCGCGTGCGCCAGCGAGCCCGCGGGTCGGCCGCGGCTCGTCGACCCGATGGCCTCCGCCGCGTCCTCGAGCAGCACCACGTCGTCGCGCCGCAGCGTGGCGAGGCCGGCGCGCAGGGCGTCGTAGTCGGCGAGCACGCCGAACAGATCGACGCCGATGATGGCCCTGGTCTTCGCGGTGACCCGCCCGAGCGCGTCCGCGGGGTCGATGACCCAGGAGCGCTCGTCGACCTCGCAGAACACCGGCGTCGCGCCGGTGTACCGGACCGCGTTGGCCGTGGCGACGAAGGTCTCGCTCGGGACGATCACCTCGTGCCCGGGCCCGACCCCGAGGGCGTGGAGCAACAGGTGGAGGGCGACCGTGCCGTTGGCGCACGCCTCGGCGTGGCGGACCTTGCACACCCCCGCGAGGGCGGCCTCGAAGCGGCCGAGGAAGGGCCCGGCCGACGAGATCCATCCCGTGTCGATGGCCTCGAGGAGATACGTGCGCTCCTTGCCCGAGAAGACGGGGGCGCACACCGGGATGCGGTCCGACATGGCGACCGAGGTAGCACGTCCCACGCCAGGGCTCTCGGAGGTCTCACGGACCGTCGGCCGGTTCGGGGGGCTTGCGGGTGACGGAGAAGTCGAGCGTCTCGTCGTCGAGGGTCAGGGTGACGACCTCGAAGGCCATCCCCGAATCCACGGTCGTCAGCCGCCACGGGGGGCCCGCGTCCACCCGCGGCTCGTCGGGCGACGCACCGACGAAGCAACCCCGCGCCGGGTCGCCCGCCCGGACGCCGCCGGCGTCGATGCGCAGCACGTAGTAGCCGTAGGCGCCGCACTCGGGGCTCCCGGGGAACACGCCGGCGACGAGCAGGTCGATCCGGTCGGCCGTCACGCGGACCCGCACGACGTCGGCCCGGCTCCCGTGCGCGTCTCGCATGGCCTGGTGGGCGGTCGTGCACAGCGGACCCGGCGCCGTGCAATCCGTCGGAAAGACGAGGGCGCCGTCGACCACGAGGGACTCGACCAGGGTCTCCGGCCCGAAGAAGTCCAGCGAGGCCCACTTCACGACGAGGTGCCTGCCTCCGCCCACCAACGAGAGCGGCTCGCGGCCGTTCGGTCGGAAGGTCCACGCCGCCGCTTCTTCGACGATCGGCGCTGGTGCCGCGACGATGGGCGGGAGCGGGGGAGGCACCGCACACCCGGCGACGAGGGCCAGCGGGAACAGACCGCGCATGGCCCGTGGTCGTCCGAGCGCCCCGGACTGTGACGGACGGGGCTACAGCGCGTGCAGCGCGACCGCGACCTCGCAGGAGGGCAGCCCCACCACCGCGCCGTAGCTGCCCTCGATCCGCGCGACGAACGCCGCGCCGTGGCCCTGGATCCCGTAGCCACCGGCCTTGTCTCGCCCCTCGCCGGTGCCCAGGTACCAGGCGATCTCGTCCTCGCCGAGCGCGCGGAACACCACCGTGGTGCGCACGCTCTCTGCGTGCAGGCGCCCGTCGCGCGTGAGCACCGCGAAGCGCGTGGTGACCGTGTGGCCGCGCCCCGCGAGGCGGCGCAGCATGGCGGCGCCGTCCTGGTCGTCCACCGGCTTCTGCAGGATGCGCCCGTCCACCACCACCATCGTGTCGGCGACCAGCAGCGCGTCCCACGCCACGCCGTGCACGTTCGCGCGCGCCGCCGACAGCTTCGCCGAGACCACCCGCTCGACATAGGCGTCCGGCGACTCGCCACCGAGCTCCGCCTCGTCCACGTCGACCGGCGCGACCGTCACCGTGTGCCCGAGCGCCTCGACCAGCGCCTTCCTCCGTGGTGAGGCGGAGGCGAGGAGGATGTGGAGCGACCGCATGGTCGGGCCGTCTAGCAGGGCCTCGACGCGGCAGGTTTACGCCGGTCCGGACATTTGCCACGTTCACCCGATGCGTCGTGGGTGGACCGCGCAAGGGAGGAGGGCCGGCGTCGACCGCGCGGTCGCCGCGACCGTGGTGCTGGTCTACGGCGGCCTCGCCCTGCTCGGCTGGTTCATCGGCTGGCTCCGCGGCGCGCCGGACGTCCTCTCGTGCACCCCGCTCGGCCTGGGCGGTCGTCCGCAACCGCTGATGAGCCTGGTCGGCGGCCTCGCCCTCGCCCTGGCCGTCGTCGCGGCCACCCGCGCGCTCGTGCGCACCACCAGCTGGGCGCGCGAGCTCCACGCCGATCTGCGCCCGGTGGCGCGGGCCCTCGGCGAGTCCGCCATCCTGCCGGTGGCGCTGGCCTCTGCCCTCGGCGAGGAGGTGCTCTTCCGTGGCGCGCTCCTGCCGGCCCTCGGGCTCGTCGGCTCGAGCCTGCTCTTCGGGGTCGTCCACCAGCTGCGCGGTCGCTCCCGGGGCGCGTGGATCGCCTTCGCCGCGCTGGTCGGCCTCGCGCTCGGCGGGTTGTTCGCGGCGACCGGGTCGCTCCTCGGGCCCATCGTCGCCCACGCGGTCATCAACGCCGTCAACCTCCGCTTCCTCATCGAGCACGATCCGGGCGTCGCGCACTCCACGTGAGTTGCGCGCGCCGGTCTGCTAGACGTCGGCCCCCATGTCCGAAGCCCCTGCGTCCGCCGATCGGGCCGTCCGCGCGATCGAGCGCGCGGTACGAGCTGCCGAGGGCGGGGCCGCGGGCGAGGTGGTCGTGGCGCACCCCGCGGATCTCGGTGTCCTGCCGGTCGAGGGCGTGCGCGCCGGGCTCGATCGCGTGCTGATGGGCGAGGACCCGGAGGCCGGCCTCGAGGCGCTCCTCGAGGGCGGTGTGCTCTCGGTGCTCCTGCCCGAAGTGGATGCGCTCGTCGGCTTCGGCGACGGCGAGTTCCGGCACAAGGACGTGTGGAAGCACACCAAGCAGGTCGTGGCGCAGGCCGTTCCCCGCCTCGAGGTGCGCTGGGGCTCGCTCCTCCACGACATCGGCAAGGTGCGCACGCGGTCCATCACGCCCGACGGCGAGGTGCACTTCTTCGGGCACGCCGAGGTCGGCGCGCGCATGTTCGACAAGATGAACCGGCGCATCGCGCTGTTCGCGACCGAGGAGGCCCTGCGCGACGAGGTGCGCTTCCTCATCCTGCACCACCTCCGCGCGGCGCAGTACGACGCGTCGTGGACCGATTCGGCGGTGCGCCGCTTCGCCAAGGAGCTCGGCGAGCACCTCGACGATCTGCTCTGCCTCTCGCGCGCCGACATCACCACCAAGCGCCCCGAGAAGAAGCGTCGCGGCCTGCGGCAGATCGACGAGCTCGCCGAGCGCATCCGCGCGATCCGCGAGGAGGACGCCAAGGTCCCGCCGCTCCCCAAGGGCCTCGGCACGGCGGTGACGGCGCGCTTCGGCGTCCCTCCGAGCCCCGCGCTCGGCGCGATCCTGCGCGGCCTCACCGCGGCGATCGAGGCGGGAGAGCTCCCCGCGCGGCAGCCGTTCGACGTCTATCTCGACTTCCTCGCCGAGCACCGCGACCGCTTCGGGGTCTAGGCCGCGCGCCAGTCCGACTCGAGCTGACGGAGGGCGACCAGCAGCTCCCGCGCGCCCGAGCGGTGCGCGGTGGCGATGGCCTCCTTGAGCAAGGCCTCCGCCTCCGAAGCGCGCTCGCGCGAGCGGGCCACCCGCGCCAGGCCCTCGAGGACCTTGGCGCGATCGGTGTCTGCCGGGCCCGCGAGATCGAGCGCCTCGCGCAGGATGCCCTCGGCGTCGGTGAGGTACCCGGCGCGCGCCAGGGCCTCGCCGAGCTTGCGGCTGAAGATCACCACCGCGCGCTCCGGGTCGTCGATGTCCCCGCGGAACAGCGCGCGTCGCGCGAGCTCGAGGCTGCGCCGCAGGGCGAGGATCGCGCCCTCGTCGTCGCCGCGCCGCGTGCACCGGTCGGCCACCTGCTCGAGCAGCATCAGCGCCTCGAGCGCGCTCTGACCGAAGAACGCGTGCAGGGCGCGCACCTCGAGCGGGGCGTCGTCCTGGGCCGCGAGGTCGAACGTGCGAGCGTGCAGATCGCGGCGCGCGCCGGCGGGCAACGAGGCCGCCGCGACGTCGCGGAACAGCGGGTGCGCGAAGCGCTCGCCGGCCGGCTGCTCCTCGAGCAACCCGGCGCGGCGGCACTGCTCGATGGCCGAGTGCACCTTCGGTCTCGCGATCTGGCCCCCCAGCACCGCACCGATGGCCTCCTCGGTGACGTCGTCGCCGAGCACCGCCGCGGCCTGCAGCACGCGGCGCGCGTCGGCGCCGAGGCGCTCGATGCGTGCCGCGACCAGGTCGGCGATGCGCGGCGGCGCCGGCCCGCCGGCCTCCTGGGCGAAGCGCACCAGCTGGTCGAGGTAGAGCGGCGCGATGCCGCGGGCGTCGGAGTCCTTGAGGCGCTCGGCGGCGCTCGCCATGCCGTGCGGGCCGAGGCCCCGGAACGCCGTGGACGCGACGGCCGGCGGCAGGCCGGTGATGACCCGGGCCAGCGAGCGACCCGCCGGCCACCCGGCGTCGAACCCCGAGGGGTGGGTGGCCACGATCAGGATGGGCCCCGCGGGCGGCTCGCCGAGCACGTCCGAGAAGGCGTGCCGGGTCGCGCCGTCGTAGCGGGGCAGGTCGTCGAGCGCGAGCACGAGCGTGCGACCCTCGGCGTCCTGGGCGGCGCGCGCGAGGGCCCAGCG
>CAZUZY010000046.1:0-33134 GCA_964624885.1 uncultured Polyangiales bacterium
TGGCCGGCGTGGCGTCGCCCACCGTGAAGCCGAACTCGGCCGCGATCTCCGGGTCGACCTCGACCGCGGCCGCCGCGACGGTGACGTCCTTGGACGGATCCACCGGGGCCGGCTCGGCCTTCGGCTTGCTGCCCCGGCGCGCCGGCTTGGGCTCGGTGGCCTCGGCGCCCTCGGCGCCCTCGGCGGCTTCGACGGCCTCGCCTTCCTCGCCGTCCACCTCGGCGCCCTCGACCAGCTCGGCTGCCGCGCCGCCCTCGGCGTTGACGTCGGTGATGATCTCCTTGCGCTTGGAGCCGCCGCGACCCCCGCGACGCCGCCGGCGGGTGGCGGCCATCTCCGGGTCCTTGTCCGTGCGGAGCTCGACCACCTCGCCCTCTTCGCGCGGCTCACGGAGCACCGGCGCGTCGGGGGGCTCGGCGGCCTCGGCCTCGCCGCCTTCGGGCGCGGCGCTGGCTTCGTCGTCGTCCTCGGCGTCCTCGGCGTCCTCGTCCACCAGATCGTCGTCGCCGACGGCCTCGGCGGTCTCGTCGGCCTGGATCGAGCGCCGCGCGTTGCGCAGGTTCTCGCGATCGTGGCCGCCCTTGCCGGCGAGGTAGGCCTCGAAATCGGCGGGGCGGATCAGGTCCTCCACGTGGAGGAACGCCGCGCGCTCCTCGCCGATGTCGATGAACGCGGCCGACATGCCCGGGAGCACGCGCGAGACGCGGCCGAGGTAGACGTTGCCGGCGATGCCGCGCTGCGCCTTCCGCTCGACGTGCAGCTCGGAGAGGATGCCGTTCTCGATGAGCGCGACGCGGACCTCGCCGACGTCGCAGTTGATGACCAGTGTGTTCTTGCCCACGGTTGGTTGTCCTCGGTTCGTCCGGCGCGAATGAATCAGGAGCCTCGGTCGGAGCTCGGCGTCGCGCCCGGACTGCGCGGCGACTCGGACTCCCGGGAGTCGATCAGCAGGGTGACCGGCCCGTCGTTGAGACTCGAAACCTTCATGTCCGCGCGGAACCGGCCGGTCGCGACCGGCAAGCCCCGCTGGCGGAGGGAATCGTTGAACGCTTCGTACAGCTGCTCGGCGGGCCCCGGTGCCATGGCGGCTCCGAAGCTCGGGCGACGACCCTTCTTGGTGTCGCCGAGCAGGGTGAACTGACTGACCACGAGGATGCCTCCGCCGACCTGGTCGACGGAGAGGTTCATCTTGCCGGCGTCGTCCTCGAAGATGCGGAGGCCCGACACCTTGTCGGAGACGAAGTCGAGGTCGCGCAGCGTGTCTCCCTCGGCGACGCCGAGATAGACGAGGAGGCCGCGCTCGATCGCGCCGATGGTCTCTCCCGAGACCTCGACCCGCGCGTGCGCGACCCGCTGCACGACCGCCTTCACCGGGCCCTCTTCTTCGGGGCGCGGCTCAGGCGAGAGACGAGCTCGAAGTACGCCTTGCGGTCGTACTTCTCGTTGAGGACGTGGAAGTCCTTGCCGACGAGGCCCACGCACCCGAAGCAGTAGGTGCAGTCGACGCAGTCGGTGGAGCGCTCGAGGTAGGCGCCGCGGATGCAGCCCTGGCAGTCGCTGCAGTGCTGACAGTCGCTGCAGCCCTGACAGCGGGTGCACTGGGTCGAGCCGGTGCAGTCGACGCAGTCGGTGCAGTGCGACGAGCGCCGCGTGCCGACGCACCCTGTACAGAACGTGCAGTCACTGCAGCGCTCGCAGCGCGCGCACTGGACGCAGCGGACGTTGTCGCGCTGGGAGGAGTACTGTCGGGTGAGCGCGGCGAGCCGCTGCTCGAACTCGCGCTCATCCATCGGCGACGCCCGCCTTCGGTGAGGGAACCCCTTGGGAGAGGGGCTGCGCCTGCCGGGCGGACGTCACCGGCGCGCGCTCAGGGCACGCGTCGGGGAAGGTGTCGTTGCTCATCCATCGAAGTCCTTCGGGTCAGGGCCGCCCGGTCCGGGCCAATCGGCAAGGGGGGCGGGAGAGACGGCGCTGCCGGAAAACCGAGAAAACTCGGAGGCGCGCGCGCCAGAAACACGGAGAAAGCGGTGTCACTTCCGACCGCATGGCCCGCCGCAAGACGCGGGGAGCCGATGGGGTCGTGGCCCGGAGGCCCGCGACGGGGCCGTTGTAGCACGGTTCCCCCCACGGGGGCGGAACCGGGCGGGGGGGCCTCCCCGCCACCGCCCCGCTTCGGTAGGGTCCCGCCATGAACGGGCTCCCCCGCAAGATCGCGCTCCTCCCGGGTGACGGCATCGGCAACGAGGTCGTGGCCGTCGGCCGCCAGGTCCTCGAGCTCTACCAGGAGCGGCGCTCCCTGCCGCTCGAGCTCTGGGACCTCGACCTCGGCGCCGAGCGCTACCTGCGCGACGGCACCACCCTGCCCCAGGAGATCTTCGAGGAGATCCGCGACCGCTGCGGCGCGGTCCTCCTCGGCGCGCTCGGCGACCCGCGGGTGCCGAACCTGGAGCACGCGCGCGACATCCTGCTCGGCCTGCGGTTCCGCCTCGACCTGTTCGCCAACATCCGGCCCTGCAAGGCCCTCGACGACCGCCTGGTGCCTCTCAAGGGCAAGGGCGCGGCCGACGTGGACTTCGTCGTGTTCCGCGAGAACACCGAGGGCATCTACGTGAACGTCGGCGGCAACTTCAAGAAAGGCACGCCCGACGAGATCGCCGTCAACGAGGACATCAACACCCGCAAGGGCGTCGAGCGGATCCTCCGCGCCGCGTTCGAGCACGCCCGGCTCCACGGCAAGAAGACCGTGCACATGGCCGACAAGTCGAACGCTATGCGGCAGAGCGGCGATCTCTGGCAGCGCGCGTTCGCCGAGGTCGGCAAGGAGTACCTGGAGATCGCGGCCAAGCACGCCTACGTCGACGCGCTCTGCCTCTACCTCGTGCAGGACCCGAAGCGCTTCGAGGTGATCGTCACCAACAACCTGTTCGGCGACATCGTCACCGACCTCGCCGCGGCGCTCCACGGTGGCCTCGGTGTGGCCTGCAGCGCGAGCGTGCACGCCGGCAAGACCCCGAAGGTCGGGCTGTTCGAGCCCGTGCACGGCTCGGCGCCCGACATCGCCGGCAAGGACCTCGCGAACCCGCTCGCGTGCGTGCTCTCGGTCGGTCTCCTGCTCGAGCACCTCGGCTATGCGGGCGAGCTCGCGCGCATCGAGGGCGTCGTCGCCGAGGCGTTGCGCACGGGCAACTGCACCCGCGAGGTCGGCGGCACCCTCGGGTGCGCGGCCACGGGCGCGTTCGTGATCGAGCAGCTCCGCCGCGCGCTCTGACGCTTGCAGGCGCGCACGGAGGCGATCGCGCCTTCGTGCAGCGCGGCACGAACGGGCGCGCACGCGCGAGGGATCCACGGATCGGCACGCGCGGTGCACCCGCTCGCGCCGCCATGATCGCCGTCGTCCTCCTCGCAGCCGCGGTCTCGAACCCGGAGCTCGACTCTCACCAGCCAACCCCGTTCCCCGGCGACTACACGTGGGCCCCCGGCAACGGGCGCACCAAGGAAAGCCCCCTCTCCACCGAGTACTTCACGGGCGAGTTCCGCGCCGACGTCGCGTTCCACCACAGCTTCGAGAAGCCGCAGGACGACACGATCGGCGGCTCGAGCGAGGTGTTTCGGCACGGCGAGGTGCAGGTCACCCAGCTCGGCGTCGGCGGCGACTTCCACGCCGGCAAGGTGATGGGGCGCCTGATGACCCAGTTCGGCATGTACTCGACGACCACCCCGCGCAACGACGCGAGCCCGGCGCGGGGACAATGGCGGCTCGACGACGCCTACCGCTACCTCTCCGAGGCCTACGGCGGTTACCGCTTCGATCTCGGCGAGCACGCGTGGATCAACGTGCAAGCGGGGATCTTCATGTCGTACGTCGGCTTGTGGAGCTACTACAACGCCGACAACTGGACGTACCAACCCTCGTACGTCTCGTCGAACACGCCGTGGTTCTTCGACGGCGTGCGCGCGCAGATCTTCGTCACCGAGCGCCTCAAGATCGAGCCGTGGCTCGTGAACGGCTGGCAGGCCTATGGCCGGTTCAACCACGCCCCGGGCCTCGGGATGCAGGTCCGCTGGAGCCCCACCGAGTGGCTCTCCATGGTGGGCAACCAGTACTACGGCGCCGACACGCTGGGGGTCGAGGACCGCAAGCGCGTGCACACCGACGACAGCGTCATGGTCCGGTACCACGACGACCCGACCAGCAGCGGTCTCAGCAAGGCGGCCGCGTCGTTCACGTTCGACGCGGGGTGCGAGTACGGCGGTGGCGTCGAGTGTTCCGGTCAGTACTTCCTGGGCTTCATGGCCTACACGCGGCTCTGGTTCCACCAGGATCGGTTCGGCCTCACCTTGGGCGGTGGGGGCATCCGCAACCCCGGGCGCTACCTCGTGCTCGTCCCGCCGATCAACGGCGCGACCGCCGCGTCGGGCACCCCCTATTTCACCGCTTCTCCGGGCGACCCTTACAAGGCTTGGGATCTCCAGGTCACCACCGACTGGATGCCGAGCCAGTTCTTCACGTTCCGCCTCGAGTACACGCACCGCCACGCGAGCGTGCCGTATTTCTCGGGTCCGGGTGGGGTCACGCCACCGGGGGGGAACCAGGGCGCGCCCGGCTCGGTGGTGCCCGGGTGGAGCCCCGATCTGGTGCGCGACGAGGACCGCCTGACCGCCGCGATGCTCCTGCGCCTCTGAGGCTGTCGGCGCGCGACGATCTCGCGCTACCCTCCCTCGCCGTGCGTCGCGCCCTCGTCCTGTTCGTCCTCGCCGCGTGTGGTCCGCGCGCCCCTGCGAACTCGGGCGGCCCCGCGGACGGCTCGCCCACCCCCGCCCCGGCCAAGAAGGACGCCCGCATCGTGCAGATGGCCCTCGGCGGCCGCCACACCGTGCTGCTCCGCGCCGACGGTCGCGTGCTCACCTTCGGCGAGAACAGCTACGGCCAGCTCGGCGACACCAGCGGCGATCGCAGCGTGGCCAAGCTCGTGCCCAACCTCGAGGACGTCGTCCAGGTCGCGGCCGGCGACTTCTTCACCTGCGTCCGCCACAAGAACGGCACCGTCGCGTGCTTCGGCGCCAACGCCCAGGGCCAGCTCGGGGACGGCACCAAGGCCAAGCGCGCGACGCCGGTCGTGATCGAGGGCCTCGCGGGCGTGGCCGAGATCTCGCTCGGCGACCTGCATGGGTGCGCCCGCGTCGACAAGGGCCTCCGCTGCTGGGGGTACAACGACCACGGTCAGCTCGGGGACGGCACGCGCACCCACCGGCAGAAGCCGGTGGCGGTGCTCGATCTCCCGGACGTCGACCGCGTCTCGGTCGGCGGGACCCACACCTGCGCGCGCGGCGTCGACAAGAAGCTCTATTGCTGGGGCAAGAGCGACAAGGGCCAGGTCGGCGACGGCGACAACGAGGACCAGCTCAAGCCCACGACGCCGCGCGATCTCGGGGAGGTGGCCGAGGTGTCGGCCGGCGACAAGCACACCTGCGTGCGCCTCCTCGACGACACCGTGAAGTGCTTCGGCAACAACACCCACGGCGAGCTCGGCGACGGCACCAGGGTCAACCGCGGCACCCCCACCTCGCCGAACAACCTCGGCAAGGTCGCCCAGATCGCGGCCGGTGACGCCCACACCTGCGCGCGCCTGCACGACGCCACGGTCACCTGCTGGGGCGCCTCCGACTACGGTCAGGTCGGCGACGGCGAGCGCAAGAACCGCCTCGAGCCGGTGAAGGTCGAGGGCCTCGGCCACGTGCAGCAGCTCGCGCTCGGGTGGTCGCACACCTGCGTGCTGCGCGACGACGGCGCGGTGTGGTGCTGGGGCGCGAACAGCAAGGGCCAGCTCGGCAACGGCGCCACCAAGCTCGAGACCCGGCCCACGCCGATCCTCGTGCTCCCCGACCCCTGAGCCTCAGGGCGCGCAGCCGATCCGCTGGAAGCGCAGATCGGTCGGGCTGGCGAACACGAACAGGCCGAACTGCGGCCCAGGGAGCGCGGCGAGCGCGTTCTCGGGGCTGCTGCCGAGCGCCGGGAAGGGCAGCGAGGACTCGGCGCTGCCGGCGAGGCCCTTGTCGTACCAGTCGAAGCGCTGGTCGCCGGCCGTCGCGGTCACCACCGAACCGAGACCGCTGCCGATCGGGACGAACGACGAGGGCTCGCCGGCCGCGAGGTCGACGGTCGACCCCACGACACCGGTGCTCGAGACGAACGTGGCCTTGAGGACGAGACTCGAGGTCCAGAGGACGAGGAAGCCGGACGGCGTCGCCACGACGGAAGAAGGCCTGACGGAGGTGGTCGTCGCGATGGCCGTCGGCCCGGCGATCACGTCTCCGGTCGGGCCGAGGAGGGCGAACTGCATCTTGAGGCCGTTGGGGGTGTACGCGACGAGGTGGGTGGTACCGAGCGCCCCGACCGCGACCAGACTCCCGGTGGCCACGCCCCCAGCGCCGTCGGCCAGCGTGCGCACCCCACCGACGATCGTGCCGTCCGGCTGCAGGAACGCGAGGCTCACCTTGCCGCTGCGGAGGAAGGCCACGAGATACTGCGTGCCGTTCCACGCCACGGAGTCGGCCCGCGGATTGGAGCCGTCGATGCTGAGGCCGACCGTGGCGATCGTCGTCAGATCGGGCTTCAGGAGCAGCGCCGACTTCTGGGTCGAGGTGCTGTTGTAGACGAGGAGTGCGTGATCGCCACCGGTGGCGATCGCGCCGGGGATCACGTAGCTCGGGCCCGAGGCGAGCGTCTTCTCGGTCGAGGCCGTGCCCGTCGAGTCCACCGTGAACCCTTGGATGGCCGTCGTCGCGGTGTTGCCGGTGACGACGACCCACTTGCCGCCGAGGGTCGTGGCGAGCACGTGGTTGCGCGCGGTGGGCAGGACGATCGATACGTCCTTGCCGCGCGCACTCACCGCGTGGTTGTCGATCTTCCCGTCGCAGTCGTTGTCCTTGCCGTCGCAGAGCTCGAGCGCGCCCTTGTAGACCGTCGGGTCCTTGTCGTCGCAATCGTCACCGCCGCACCCGACCGCCAGGTGGCCGTCACCATCGACGTCGAGCCCCGTGGTCGGGGTGTGCGTGCACGTCTTTGTCGCCTCCGCGCAGGTGTCGGTCACGCACGCCGAGTGGCTCGTGCAAGGCCCCTCGATGGCTGGCGCGCAGAACCCTCCGACGCAGCGCTCGGGGCCGTTGCACCACTTGCCGTCGTCGCACTCGCCCGCGGAGCTGCAGGCCTTGCCCACCTCGGCGTCCACCGCGTCGGTCGCGGCGTCCGCCACGCCGGAGTCCGGCGGCCGCACGACGCAGAAGTGGTCCTTGCACGCCTCGGTCGACTTGCAGTCTCCGTCCTTGTTGCACTCCCAGGCGCAGACCCCGCTCGCGCGGCAGACCAGCGGGTAGGTGCAGTCGGTCGGATAGACGCAGCTCGCGCCATACCCGGGCGGCGCGTCCGAGGGGGTATCGACGAGGGCGTCGACGCCCGCGTCGCTGCCGGCGCCACCCTTGTAGCAGCGGCTGTCGCGGCACGTCTCGTCGGTGCGGCAGTCACGGTCCTCGCGGCACTCGACCGTGCACTTGCCGCCGATGCAGACGAGCCCGGCGTCACAGTCGCTCGCGAGCGAGCACGTCTCGCCCACCTTGCCGCCGTCGAGCCCACCGTCGGGCGCCGTCTCCTTGTCGAAGCAGGTGCCCGAGACGCAGACCTGGGAGCTCAGGCAATCGACGTTGGCGGCGCACTGCTGCTGACACTGATTGGTGCGACCGCACACGAGCGGGAACTCGCAATCGCTGTTGCGCTTGCAGCTCACCTCCTCGGGGAACAGGCACACGCCCTTCTTCGGCGCGAGCGCGCCCGAGCACTTCTCCCCGGTCGGACAGTCACGATCGAGCAGGCACTGCTGGTGACACCTGCGGAACACGCACACCAGGGGGTCGGTGCAGTCGGTCGGCAGCAGACAACCGTCGCCGACCGCCTTGGTGACCGGGTCGTCGCTCCCGCACGCCTGCGCGAGGAACAGCGCCCCGAGGAAGCCCACTGTGGCCAGATACCTGCTGCGTTTCATGCCGCCCCCCGACGCACTCTAGTCGAGATCGGGCCCTCGGCTAGGGCGCGCAGCCGATCCGCTGGAAGCGCAGATCGGTCGGGCTGGCGAAGGCGAACAAGCCCAGCTGGGGGCCGGGGAGCGACCCGATCCCGTGGGGCGCGCCCTTCGACACGGTGGGGAACGGCGCCATCCACTCGGTCGTCCCGTCGAAACCCTTCGCGAGGTACTCGAAGCGGAGGTTGGTCCCGTCGTCGTACGACCAGGCCCACCCGCCCCCGGCGGCGACCGCCACCACGGGCGGGCTCCCCAGGAGGTCGACCCTGGTGCCGACGACCCCCGCCAGCGAGACCGGGGTCGCCTGCAGCCCGTACCCACTCCAGTTCCAGACGACGACGAACCCCGTGGGCGTGGGCACGACCGCAAGAGCGGCGCCGCCCGCCGTGGTCAGCGCCGTGGGGCCCACCAGGAGATCGCCGCTCGGACCGAGGAGCGTGAAGCTCGGCACGCTGCTCCGGCTGTAGGCCACGAGGTGCACCGTGCCGTTCACGGCCGCCGCGATGGCGTCGTTGTTGGTCACGCCGTCGGACCCGTCGGGGATCGTGCGGACGCCGCCGACGAGGGTGCCATCGGGCTTGAGGAAGGTGAAGGTGACCTTGCCACCGCGCACGAACGCCGCGAGGTACTGGGTGCCGTTCCACACCGCAGCGTCGGCCTCGGCGTTGATCGACCCCGTGCCCAGCGTCACCGACGCGACCTCGGTCAGGTCCGCCTTGAGCAGCCTCGCGCGCTCGGACCCGGCTTCGAGGGAGAGGGCGAGCGCGTGGTCACCCCCCGAGGCGATGGCGCCCGGGTAGGCGTTGACAGAGCCACCGTCGAACAGCGTCTTCTCGGCAGACACGGTCCCGGCAGTGGTGACCGTGAAGGCATGGCCCGTCGTGTTGTCGGAGCCGCCCGTGACCACCAGCCACTTGCCGCCGAGCGTGGCGACCCGCAGGCGATTGCGATCGCTCGTCAGGAGGATCGAGGCCTCTTTTCCCCGCGGATCGACCGCGTGGTTGTCGATCTTGCCGTCGCAGTCGTTGTCCTTGCCGTCGCAGAGCTCGAGCGCGCCCTTGTAGACCGTCGGGTCCTTGTCGTCGCAGTCGTCGCCGCCACAGCCGACCGCGAGGTGTCCGTCACCGTCGACGTCGAGCCCCGCGGTGGGCGTGTGGGTGCAGGTCTTGGTGGCCTCCGCGCACGTGTCGAGGACGCAGGCCGTGTGGCTCGTGCACGGCCCCTCGATCGCCGGCGCGCAGAACCCTCCGAGGCACCGCTCCGGCCCGTTGCACCACTTGCCGTCGTCGCACTCGCCGGCCGAGGTGCACGCCTTGCCCACCTCGGCGTCGGCGGTGTCGGTCGCCGCGTCGGTCAGGCCCGAATCCGGCGGCCGCACCACGCAGAAGTGCTCCTTGCACACGTCGGTCGACTTGCAGTCCGGATCCTTGTTGCACTCCCAGCCGCACACGCCGGTCGCGCGGCACACGAGTGGGTAGTCGCAGTCGCTCGGGTAGAGGCAGCCCTTGCCGTAGCCCGGGGGGGCGTCGGCCGGCGTCGTGTCCTCGACCGTCGAGTCGACGCTCGTGTCGACGCTCGTGTCGACGGGCGCGTCCACGCCGGCGTCGCCGACCGCCTTGTAACAGCGGCTGTCGCGGCAGGTCTCGTCGGTGCGGCAGTCGCGGTCCTCGCGGCACTCCACGGTGCACTTGCCCACGATGCACACGAGCCCCGCGTTGCAGTCGCTCGCGAGGGCGCACACCTCGCCCTCCTTGCCGCCCACCCCGCCGTCCGGCGCTGCCGTGTCCTTGTCGGCGCAGGTGCCCGAGACGCAGTACTGCGAGGCGAGACAATCGGTGTTGGCCACGCACTGCTGCTGGCACTGGAACTTGCGCCCGCACACCAGCGGGTACTCGCAGTCGCTGTTGCGCGTGCAGGCGATCTCCTCGGCGAGCAGGCAAACGCCCTTCTTCGGCGCGAGGGCCCCCGTGCACAGCTGGCCGACCGGGCAGTCGCGATCGGCGAGGCACTGCTGGTGGCACTTGCGGAACACGCACGCGAGCGGGTCGGTGCAGTCGGTCGCGACGAGGCACCCCTCGCCGACGGCCTTGGTCGTCACGTCGTCGCTGCTGCAGGCTTGTGCCGAAGCCACCAGCGCGATCACCCACACCACCCGTCGTGTGTCGCTCCTCATCGCTCGCCCCCTGTCGCCGATGGTAGCTCGGCCATGGCAGGACGGGAGGGTCCGTCGGTCGCGAGGTACGCTCCCGCCATGGACCCAAGCCGCCGCACCGCCCTGCTCGCCATCACCACCACGGGCCTCGCGGTCCCCGGCACCGTGCTGGCGCAGGGCTCGAAGAACCCTCCGGCGCCGATGGTCCCGGCGGCGTTCGCGGGCAAGCACCAGCCGAAGCCACTGCCGTTCAAACCCGGATCCCTCAAGGGGCTCTCGGAGCAGCTGCTGGTCTCGCACCACGACAACAACTACGCGGGCGCGATCAAGAACCTGAACAAGGTGGAGGCCGAGCTCGCCCACTGCGACAAGGACACGCCGCCGTTCGTGGTGGCAGGGCTCGAGCAGAGCGCGCTCGGCTACCGCAACTCGACCACCATGCACGAGCTCTACTTCGGCAACCTCGGCGGCGACGGCAAGCGCACCCCCAAGATCGACAAGGCCCTCGCCGAGGCCTACGAGGGTGCGGGCCGCTGGGAAGAGCTGTTCCGCGCCACCGCGATGGGCATCGCCGGCGGCAGCGGCTGGGTCGTCCTGGCCTTCGACCTGCGTCGCGAGGTGCTGCGCTCCTACTGGTCGGGCGGCCACCCGATGCACCAGGCGCTCACCGCGCCGATCCTCGTCCTCGACATGTACGAGCACGCCTTCGCGCTCGACTTCGGCGCGGCGGCCGCCAAGTACGTGGACGCGTTCTTCGCCAACGCGAAGTGGGACGAGGCCGAGAAGCGCCTCGAGGCGGCCAAGAAGGCCGCCGTCGCGCTCCGCTAGGTCACTCGCCTTCGGTCGTCAGCGACTCTCGCTTGGCATCGCCCTCGGCGTCGCCTTTGCCCTTGAGCACCACCTTCACCAGCTTGCCGTCGCCGTCGGGGTCGCAGACCGCGGTCGCCGTGTAGCGCGCATCGACGCCGATCTTGCCGTTGCTCTCGTAGGAGTACTGGCACCACTGGGTGTCGTCGATCGCGAACTTGAGGCAGACCCACGTGGGGTCGTCCCAGGCGGTCTTCTCGGCCTTGGCCTTCTTGGCGGGGACCTTGGCGGGAACCGGCGTCTTGCTCGTGGGGCAGAAGCGATGGACGAACGGGCCGGTGCCCTGACCGCTCTCGTCCGACTCCTGCTGGAAGATGTTCTTCGAGCCCGCCTCGATGTTGCCGAGGTTGCGCTGGGCCTCCTTGACGGCGGCCTGTCGCTCGATCGACCCGGACTTCGCCTTGTCGGACTTCTCGTCCTTCTTCTTGTCGGCGCCGCCCTCTTTGTTGCAGGCCGCCGACAGCAAGAGCACCGGCACCACTCCCCTACGCATCCAGTGAGACATGTGTTCCCCCGTCGTGCGGTGTCACTCCGCGCGGCAAAGATACCGAGCGTCGACGACCGGACCAACGAAAAATGGCGCCCCCCTCGGAAGGGAGACGCCATCGTTCGTGGAAGACGGTCTCAGCGAGCGACGACGTCGAGCTTGATCGTCGCGGTCACTTCGAACCCGAGCTTCACCGCGATCTCGTACTTGCCGACGGCCTTGATGGGCTCGGCGAGCTGGATCTTGCGGCGATCGACGGCGACGCCCTTCTCGGCGAGCGCGGCCTCGATCTCCTTCGCGGTGACGGCGCCGAAGAGCTTGCCCTCCTCGCCCGCCTTGCGGGTGAGCGAGATGGCGGTCTCTCCGACCTTCTTGGCGAGCTCCTCGGCGGCGACCTTGGCCTTGGCGGCCTTGGCCGCGGCCGCGCGCTGCTCGTGCTCGATCCGCGACATGTTCTTGCTGGTCGCGGCGGCGGCGAGCTGCTTCGGGAGCAGGTAGTTACGGGCGTAGCCCGGGCGGACCTTCACAACCTCGCCGGTCTTACCGAGGTTCGCGAGGTCGTGCTGGAGGATGACCGGAATCGTGGTCGGCATGGTCGTACCTCAGTGCGTCTGCGTGAAGGGCAGGAGCGCGATGTTGCGGGCCTGCTTGATGGCGAGGCACACCTTGCGCTGGTGACGGGCGCAGTTACCGCTGATGCGGCGCGGGACGATCTTGCCGCGGTCCGTGATGAACTGCTTCAGCGTCTGCGGGTCCTTGTAGTCGATGATCGCAACCTTGTCCGCGCAGTACTTGCAGACGCGCTTGCGCGCGCCGCGGCGGCGGAGGCCGTCGTTGAGATCCGGAGTGCCATCGCGGTCCATGCCGCGGTCGTCGTTCATCATGCTCATCTTCGGTTCCCTCAGTTGGTGCCGGCCGGCGGCTCGGACGGGGCTTCGGCGTCTTCGGCTTCTTCCTTGTCGGCAAGGAAGTCGTCCTCGGGCGCGCGGTGCTCGGGGCGGGGCTCGTCGACGATGAGGCCCAGCTGCTTCTCGCGCGTGAGCTGCTCCTCGGGCTCCGAGCTGAGCTCGAGGCGGCGGAACTTCGCCTCCTCGGGGTCGATGCTCACGGAGGCCATGTCGACGTTGTCACCGGTCTGCACGGTGAGGTGCTTGATGACCGCGTCGGCGAGGCGGAGGTTGCGCTCGAGCTCCTGCACGAGGCCGCCCTTGCCGAGGTACTTCACGTAGATGTAGACGCCCTTGCGCTGCTTGGCGACTTCGTACGCGAGGCGGCGACGGCCCCACGACTCGAACTTCACCAGCTTGCCCTTCTCCCGATCCACGACCTCGGCCACGCGCTGCGCGACCTTGTCGGCGGTGTCCGCGTCCACGTCGGAGCGGAGGATGTAGATGGTCTCGTATTCCCTGAGGTGTTGCGATGTCGTTGCCATTCGATTGCGTTTCCTTTCGGACTTCGGCCCACCCTGGACGCCTCCCAGGTGAGCAAGAGAGGGTGCCTACGAAGCCTTTTTCTTGGGCTTCGCGCTGCCCTCGTTCTGCGCGGCGCGAGCGCCGTGCTGAATCCACTTGGTGACCGCGTCCTTGGACTTCGTCAAGACGTCGGGCAGCGTGGCTGCCTCGATCGAGTCGAAGTTCGAGAGGACGTAGTCCGCCACCTCGCCACGGAAACCGGGCGGGGGACGGCCGATCCCGACGCGCACGCGGGCGAAGTCGCCCCCGCACACGCCCATGATCGACCGCAGACCGTTGTGACCGGCATGACCGCCGCCCGCCTTCAGGCGCACGTCGGCGAAGGGGATGTCGAGCTCGTCGTGGATCACGAGGACCTCGTCACCGCTCTTGGCGTCGACGTGGAAGAAGGCGACCGCCGCCTGCACCGATTTGCCGGACTCGTTCATGTAGGTCATCGGCTGGAGCAGGACGACGTCTTCGCCCGCGATCGTGCCCTTGGACCACAGCCCGCTGAACTTCTCGCGGAGGGTCGGGAACCCGAAGGCGGACGCCAGGTGATCGACGACCATGAAGCCGACGTTGTGCCGGTTCCGGGCATACTGCGTGCCCGGGTTGCCGAGTCCGACGACGAGCTTCATGACGCGTTCGATCCCTGATCAGGCGGCGCTCGAGGTCACTTCTTCTTCGCGGGCGCGGCGGCCTTCGCGTCCTTGGCGGGCGCGGCGGCCTTGGCGTCCTTGCCAGCGGGGGCCTTGCCAGCGGCGGCGGCCGGGGCAGCGGCGGCGCCCGGCGCAGCGGCGGCCTCTTCCTCGCCGCGGTCCTTCTCCGGCGCGACGATCGCGACGACCGTCTGCTCGGCGGGGAGGCGCACGCGGACGCCATCGGGGAGCTTGATCTCCTGCGCCTTCACGCCCTGCCCGAGGGCGAGGTTCGTGATGTCGAGCGAGACGCTCGCCGGGATCGCCGACGGGATGCAGCGCAGCGGCAGCTTGCGGTAGATCTGGTGGAGCACGCCGCCCTGGATGATGCCGACCGGCTTGCCGGTGAGCAGGAACGGCACGTCGACCGCGACCTCGTCCTCGAGCTTCACCTCGATGAAGTCGGCGTGGAGGAACTTGCGGCTGACCGGGTGGTGGGTGAGCTCACGCACCATCACGAGCAGGTTCTTGCCGTCACCCTCGACCGCGAGGCGGAGCACGGTGTTGAGGCCGTTCGGGCCCTGGAGGATCTTCACGAGCGCGTTCGGATCGACCGCGACCGGGAACGCCTCGAGCGTGCGGCCGTAGGCCACGGCGGGGATCTTCCCCTCGCGACGGATGCGGTTGGCGGGACCCTTGCCGTTGGCGACGCGGCGCGATGCGGGGAGGCTGACGAATTCCATGGCTCTTTCCTTGTCTCGATACTGGTCTTCGGGAATCTTGTTCAGACGAACAGCGAGCTCACCGAGTCGCTGTGGTGGATGCGCTTGATGGCCTCGGCGAGCAGGCTCGCGACCGAGAGCACCTTGATCTTGCCGCTGTCCTTGGCGGCCTGCGTGAGGGGGATGGAGTTGGTGACGATGAGCTCGTCGAGGACCGAGTCCTTGATGCGGTCGACCGCCGGCCCGCTGAGCACCGGGTGGGTGCAGCACGCGACGACGCGGGTGGCGCCGTACTTCTTGAGCGCGGTGGCGGCGTTGGTGAGGGTGCCCGCGGTGTCGACCATGTCGTCGACCAGGATGCACTCCTTGCCCTCGACGTCGCCGATCACGTGCATGACCTCGCTGACGTTGGCGCGCTCGCGGCGCTTGTCGACGATGGCGAGCGGGGAGTTCATGCGCTTGCTGTAGGCGCGCGCGCGCTCCACGCCGCCCGCGTCCGGCGACACGAACACGGTGTTGGAGTCGAAGTGCTTGCGCAGGTAGTCGTTGAGCATCACCGGCATCGAGTACAGGTTGTCGACCGGGATGTTGAAGAAGCCCTGGATCTGGCCCGCGTGCAGGTCCATGCAGAGCACGCGCTGCACGCCCGCGCTGACGATGAGGTCGGCGACCAGCTTGCTGGTGATGGGGGTGCGGGGGGCGACCTTGCGGTCCTGGCGGCCGTACCCGTAGTAGGGGATGACGGCGGTGATGGAGGCGGCCGAGGCGCGGCGGAGCGCGTCGGCGATGATGAGCAGCTCCATCAGGTTGTCGTTGGCGGGGGCGCAGGTGGGCTGGACGATGTACGCGTCGACGCCGCGCACGTTCTCCTTGACCTCGACCCAGACCTCGCCGTCGCTGAAGCGGGAGACGTTCATCTTGGAGAGGGGCATCTCCAGATGGGTGGCGATCTCGGACGCCAAGGTCGGGTTGCCGTTGCCGGCGAACAGACAGACCTTCTTGAACACGAGACGCCTCCGGCCTCGAGGTTCGTACCGGGGCCCGCTCCCCCTTCGGTGGCCGGGATTGGCCGCCGCCTCAGGAGCTTCGTTTCGACCCGGTACGGTCGACGAGGGGCCGGGGTTGTAGCACCTGGTGGGAGGGTGTCAAACCGCGTCGGCGCGGCGGCGACCCTGGGCGATCAGCAGCGCCGTCTGCACCGCGCAGATCACCAGCGCCACCCCCGCGACCACCGCGCCCGGGCTCCGCGGCGAGGGCTCCGCGCCCTGCTCCAGCAAGAACGCCTTGGCCGGCACCGGCTTGCCCGTCGCGTGCTCGAGCAGCGCGCGCGCGCTCTGGAACCGCACGCCCGCGTCGTCGAGCGGCACGAGGCGACCGCGCAGCGCGGTGGGCGGCACGAACCGCGAGGGATCCACGCCGGCCGGGATCGCCATCTCGACGTAGACGTCGGGCCGATCGACCAGCGGCGCGAGCCGGTACACGCCGGACATGGTGGGGCGGCGGTAGTCGACGCCGCCGACCATCCCGGGGACCGCCTTCAGCGTGACCAGGTGGTCCGAGAGCTTCTCGAGCTCGGCCGAAGCAGTGCTCGTGGCGATCTCGGTCGGCGTCGCGGGCGCCATCGCGTACGTGAGCTCGTGGCGCAGCGCGAACGCGAGCAGCGCGGCCGCCACCACCGACACGACCCGCACCACCCGCAGGGCGCGCTCCGCCGGCGCCGCGTTCGCGGTCGCGAGCTCCGCCAGCTCCTGATCGTACGCGTCGTCCGCGATGTGGGGGAAAGGGACGCCGGGTGCATCCGGACGCGCGGGCGCCACCGACA
Source organism: uncultured Polyangiales bacterium (assembly GCA_964624885.1). Lineage (GTDB taxonomy): Bacteria > Myxococcota_A > Polyangia > Polyangiales > JADJMO01 > JADJMO01. The sequence continues at coordinate 16,215 of CAZUZY010000046.1, forward strand.
CGGAGTCGGGCGCGGCGTCGAGCGGAGCGGTGTGGGTGGTCATGGCGTTCGAATCGACAACGGAGGCTGTCCGGAGTTCCCGAGAACTGCCCAAGGAACTGTACGGACGGAAGAGCCGCGGCTTGCGCTGGAACACGCGAGGGCGGCAACCTCGTCAGGGGACCAGAGCATACTACCCCGTTTTTGCGTCGCGCGCGCAGATCCGATGGTATCTTGCTCCCGCCACTTAGACCCTAAGGAGAGAGTGCATGATCTCACGGAGCTTCCCCCGCGCCGGTATGTCCGCGGTCCTCGCGATCACCTTCGCAGCTTCCACGGTGCCCTCGGTCGCGTTCGCCCAGGCGAAGGCCCCCGCGAAGCCGGCCGCTGCCCCGGCGAAGCCCGCTGCACCCGCGGCCAAGCCCGCCGCTGCCCCCGCCAAGCCCAAGCCGAACGACAAGAAGGCGGCCGGCGCCGCGTTCAAGGCCGGCAAGGACGCCTTCGACAAGAAGGAGTGGGCCAAGGCCAAGGAGCAGTTCATGATCGCCGAGGAGACCCTCCCGGCCGCGGCCGCCGAGTACTACCTCGGGCGCTGCGAAGAGGAGCTCGGCAACGGCGCCGAGGCGGTCAAGTGGTTCGACAAGGCCCTCGGCGGCAAGCTCAAGGACGACCAGGCGGCCGACGCCAAGTCCCGCACCGAGGCCCTCAAGAAGAAACCGGTCAAGGTCAAGGTCACGAGCGATCCCTCGGGCGCGACCATCCTCGTCGACGGCAAGGCCCTCACCGAGAAGACCCCGGCCGACATCGAGCTCGCCCCGGGCTCGCACAAGATCACCGTCCAGGCCGCCGGCAAGAAGGACAACGAGCAGACCGTCGAGGTCGCCGCGTTCACGCCGGCCTCGGTCGACGCCAAGCTCGAGGCCGCGCCCGCCGCCGGCCCCGCGGAGGATCCCTTCGCGAAGAAGCCCGAGGTCAAGCCGGAGGAGAAGAAGCCGGCCGAGACCCCGAAGACGGTCACCATCCAGCCCAAGGACTACACCTGGGTCTACGTCACCGGCGGTCTCGCGATCGTGGGCCTCGGCGTCGGCACCGTGTTCGGTCTGCAGGCCATGAGCCAGAAGTCGAAGTTCGACGACGCCGTCACCGCGGGCAACCGCGCCGACGCGACCGACGCGCGCGACAAGGGCACCCGCAACGCGCTCATCAGCGACATGGGCTTCGGCATCGGCATCACCCTCGCGGTGACCTGCGCGGTCCTCTACTTCACGAGCCCCGACGACGGGAAGGCCGAGGAGAAGAAGGCCGCCAAGTCCACCACCACCTGGACCATCGCCCCGATCCTCGGCACGACGCCGAACGGCAAGGGCATCTCCAACGCGGGCGCCGCTGCCCTCATCCGCTTCTGATCGTCGAGAGGATCCATGCGCAACGCTTCCACTGCACGCTTGCTTCGCACCGCTCTGCTCCTCGGCTTCGCCGGGGCGGCGGTGGCCCTCGGTTGTTCGCTCGTCGCTGACTTCGACGAGTCGAAGATCCCCGCGGACGACACGGGTGTCGTGACGGAGACCGGTGGCGACACCGGGACCGACACGGGCACGGACACGGGCACCGACACGGGCACGCCCACCGACGCGGGCGACACCGGCACGCCCACCGACAGCGGCGACACCGGCACGCCCACCGACGGTGGCGACACCGGCACGCCCACCGACAGCGGCGACACGGGCACTGCCGACACCGGCAGCGCCGACACTGGCACCGCCGACACTGGCACCGCCGACACGGGCACCGCCGACACGGGCACCGCGGACACGGGCACCGCCGACACCGGGACTGCCGATTCGGGCAGCGCGGATTCCGGCGATCCGGACGCCGGCGACGCCCTCGGCGACTGATGTGACACGGAGCGACCTCCAGCGCCCCGGCCTGGAGGTCGCACCTCTCTGATTCTCACTGTCACGGATAGTGGAGGCCAACGTGCGGATGTCATCGCGAGTCGTGCGGGCAGGGATGGTGGTCTTCGCGCTCGGCGCGGCCACGGCCCTCGGTTGCTCCATCATCGTCGACTTCGACGAGACGAAGATCCCGTCGGAGACCGACGGTGGCGCCGACTCCACGGCGGAGACGAGCGTGGTCGACTCCGGCACCGACACGGGGACGGACACGGGCACCGACACGGGCACGCCGACGGACACCGATACGGACTCGGGGACGGACGGTGGCGGTGACGCCGACGCGAGCGACACGTCGGACGGCGGTGCGGACGCCACGGACAGCGGCGCCGACACCACGGTGACGGACAGCGGCACCGACACCACGACGGCGGACACCGCGGACTCGGCGGCCGCAGACACGGCGGATTCGGCCACGGCAGATACCGCGGATTCGGCGAGCAGCGACACGAGCGATGGCGCGACGGATGCGGCGAGCGATGCGACGGACGCCAGCGACGGCGCCTCGGACGCGGCCTCGGATTCGAGCGGCGACACCGCCGACGGCGGCGCGGGCACCACGTTCACGGCAACTCTGACGGCCAGCCAAGAGGTGCCGGCCACCACCAGCACCGCGACGGGGACGGCGACGTGCACGCTCGACGCCGCCGAGACAAAGATCGACTGCACGGTCACCCACACGGTGACCGGCGCGACGCAGATGCACATCCACGAGGCCTTCGCCGGCCTGTCTGGCAGCGTGGTGCACGACTTCATCGCGGCGACGACCGGCACCTCGAAGACGTTCACGCTGACCTCCACCGACGTGACGGCGCTCAAGGCCGGCAAGTACTACGTCAACGTCCACAGCGGGACGTTCTCCGGCGGCGAACTCCGTGGGCAATTGCTCAAGGCGGGTCAGCGACTCTTCGTGTCCTCGCCTTTCAAGGACACCGAGGAAGTGCCGCCGCCCAGCCCCGCGGTCACCACCGCCAACGGGAACCTCGCGTGCCTCGACGACGGCACCAACATGACATGCAATGGACAGGTGCTTGGCCTCACCGGCACCCCGACGGCTGCCCACATCCATGATGGGGCGCTCGGTGCTACGGGGTCGCCTGTCGTCACGCTGACGCTCGGCACCACCAGTGCGGGTACGACTCCCCTCTCGGCCACGTTCACGACGGCCACCTTGGACGCGACCAAGCTCACCGGTGCGGGCTACTACGTGAACGTCCACACCTCGACCAACCCCGGCGGAGAGGCTCGAGCCCAGCTCAAGCTCATTCCATGAGGCTACGATTCACCCCGTTCGCGCTGCTGGCAGTACTCGCGAGCTGCCGAGCGGAGGTGACGAGTGAGTCCAGCGCGGAGCTCAGGGCAACCGGACCGGTTCGACTCGCGAACCTCGCCAGCGATTGGACCACGCTCGAGGATGGGGGCGCCCGCGTTGCTGTTCGGTTGATCGGCGCGAGACCGGTCGCCGGTCACATGTCCGAGGGCCGAACCGAGTTCTCGGGAGCTCTCCCAGGAGTCGACTTCCTCCTCGCAGAGCGAGCTCACGGCTTCGAGGACCATCTGCGCGTGCTGCGCCCGGGGACCACGAGCGCTCGGTATCGGCTCCGCCTCGAAAAGGGCGTCGTGGCTCTTCGCAGCATCGGACCCGTGCTCGAGCTGCTCGACGAGCGCGGGGTTCCGCGCCTTCGCACGTATGCGCCGGTGCTGGTCGACGCGAAGGGGGTCGAGCGCAGTGGTGTCCTGGATGTGGAGGGTTGCGCTGTCGATCACGACGCGCGGCCACCCTGGGGCCGACCCGTCACGCGGGTGGGCGCCACGGAGTGCACCCTCCGGATCGGCTGGGACGAGTCCGGCCTCACCCACCCCATCCTCGTCGACCCGGTGTGGACGACCACGAAGGGCGTGATGGTCAGCGCGCGCCAGCGGCATGCCGCCGTGCACATGGAGACCAAGGGCACTGCCTGCGTGAATGGCTGTGTCCTCGTGTTCGGTGGCTTCACGGCTGGGCTTGGTGCCGTCGTCACGACGACAGAGCTGTACGACGAGAGCTCTGGGGCATTCACCGTCGTCCCATCACCTACGAAGGACGGCTGGGCGGCGGCGGGTCTTGCACCGGTTGCAGGAGGCGCGAAGGCGCTCCTCTTCGGAGGGCGCGTCTATCCCACGGGCCTACCGTCCGCGTACACCACGCTGGCCTACGTCTATGATCCCGAGTCCTCTTCCACGCCATGGACGGCGGCGCCGAGTTTGAGTGAGGCTCGCGCCGACTTCTGTGTGACCTGGGATGCGAAGAGCGTCTGGGTGAGTGGCGGCATGAACGTCACCGGTCCGAGCAACGCCGTCGACGTGTTCGACGGGACGAAGTGGAACTCCACGGCCAAGCTCTACAAGAAGCGCACCGCGCACTTCTGCGGCCACGTGGTGAACAAGGACGGCACGCATCCCTTCCTCGTCGCGGGTGGCATGGACGACGGCTACGTGGACACGGATACCGTCGAGGCCTTCGTCGAGGACCCGCCGGGCACGTGGATGCCGAAGTACTGGATCGGCAAGCTCTCGCAAGCGAAGAGCGAGGGCGGGTCCGTCAATGTGTCGCCGACCGTGATGCTGGCCATCGGTGGCAGGCTCTCGACCAAGGTGGAGCGGCTCGCCGAGTACACGAGCACCTCGGAGACCATGTTGGGTCTTCGCCACTCTCGGCCAGGCGCTGCCCCATATCGCGGTGGTGCGCTCGTCGTCGGTGGTTCGGATGCGTGGGCCGACCGTGCATCGCTGATCGACGAGTCCGGCAAGACCGTCGAGACCTACCCTGTCGTCACGCCCCGCGTCTTCGCCACGCTCACGACGATGAAGTCCGGCGCGGTCCTGATGACAGGCGGCAGCACCCCGACTCCCACCACTGGCACGGCCCCGGTCCTGGCCAGCGCCGAGGTGTTCGATCTCGAGGCCAACGGCCTCGCCTGCGCGAAGGGCAGCGATTGCCTGTCCGGCTTCTGCGTCGACGGCGTGTGCTGTGACAAGGGATGCAGCGGCCAGTGCGAGGCCTGCAACCTCCCGAAGACGCTCGGCAAGTGCACCACGGTAGATGGCTCGGATGCCCCAGCCGGCTACACGAAGGGACAGGCTGTCACTGGCTTCGGGACGACGACCCGCACCCTCTGCGCATCGTTCGAAGCGCTGTGCGGCTTCCGATGCGACGGAACCGCGTCGACGGCGTGTTCGGCTGCCAAGACGACCGTCGAGTGCTCTCCTGGCTCGTGCGCGGACGGCGTCGAGACCAAGCCCGCCTTCTGCAACGGGACGGGTGAGTGCGCCGCGTCGACCAAGGCGAACTGCGGTGACTTCGCGTGTGGACCGAAGGGCTGTGTCACGAAGTGCACGACCGACACGGATTGCGTGAAGGGTCGCAAGTGCACCGTAGCAACTGGCACGTGTGACCCTCCCAAGGCCACCTGCACGAACGCCACGACCTCACAGCCGGTCGGTGGGCCCGCGAGGGACTGCACCCCGTACGCCTGCGATCCGGCCACGGGCGGCTGCCTCGGGGACTGCACGACGAGCGACCGCTGCGCCCCGGGCTACGCTTGTGCGGACCGGGCGTGCGTGCCCTCCGCGGCGCCGGTCAGCGAGGATGGTGGGTGCGCCATCGACCCGCGCACGAAGGGGGGTTGGGCGTGGCCCGCCGCGCTCTTGGCGCTGGGGTGGCTCGGACATCGCCGTAGAGGAACTCGTCCCTCGCCACGACAAAACCAAGCCGGTCACGGGTAGTTGTCGTTGCGCAGATCTCCACTGAGCCGCCGAAAGGCAAGCGGTGGCGGTCAGTGGTACTGCCGATCTGAAGTTCCTCCTGGAGCAAACCGCCGCGAGCACCCGCCGTGGAGCGTGATGAGTTCGTCGACGAGGCTGGGGATGTGGGACGACCGCGCCAAGTCCCTACTTCGCCGGCTCCGGGACGAACTTGGCCACCCCATGGGTCTCAGGACCCCAGCACACGATCTGACCACCAGAGGTGCGGCCACAGATCCCTCCGCCGCTGCGAACGCCTGGAACGCGTGGCGCGCCCATCGCAACGACCTCCACGAGGTCCTGGACACCCTCGACCGGGGTCGGGGTTCGTCGACAGAAATGCCGCGTTGTCATGTTGCCCGTCTTGACGATGCAACGATCCAGCTTCCCAGTCCCAAGGATGCCTAAGGCCGACGGGCCCGATGCATCCTCGGGGCCGTCGGTGCCCCAACACCAGGGCCTTCCCTGAACGAGAGCGCATGCGACACTTCCGCCAGCAGCGCTCTCCGCAACGAGGATGGCTGTGGCGGCGCCGATTCCTTCAACGCGGTGCCACTTCCGATACGCGGGCGCACCATCCGCGCACGGCCCGTCATACGGTTCGTTGCTGCACCGAACGATGCCGCCTGTGTCCAGCGCGCACGCAACATACGAGTCGTAGACGACCGACGTCGCCCCCTTCAGCGACTTGACCTCGTCGCTCGACTCCAGCGGCGGGTGACGAAACGATCCATCACCCATTCGCCCGACACCGAAGTGCCAGGAAGCTGGAGCGCCATCAGGGTAGGGAATGGAGCAGCGATCTGGGCCGACCTTGCACTTGGGTCCGTACGTGCCGCCAAGGTTGATCTTGCAGCAGGTCGAGCCAGCCTTTCGCACTGCCGGAACGATGATGGCTTCCGTCGCCAGTCCGACGAGGAGTCCCTCCCTCGACATCCCAAAGCCGTTGTCGCACATCGCTCCAACGCCATCCCAGATCGGAGCCACCAGAGGTCCCATCCACAGTGCGCCCTCCGCCAGCTTCCCCGTGGGCACCCCAGCGCATGCTGCCGAAGCCGGGGGCTGACGCTTGCCATCGACAACGGGCCCGGCCAACGTCACCAAACTGGGTGACTTGAGGTTGCTCGTGCACTCGAGGGTTCTGGCCGATGTCACAGCGCACAGGATCACGGCCTCGCAGCTGACCATCGGATCACGATGAATGTCATAGTCTTCGAAGAGGCCACCTTCCAACAGCACGACGTTCTGCAGCTCCGGGACGACCACCGGCTTGTCGTTGAGGGCGGAGAAGCACCAGACCTGACTCGTGGTGGTGATTACACACGCCCCCCATGGTGTGCCGACCAGCCGAGCAGGGCTGCCGAGCGGCGGTGTCGTCACAGTCGAGCCCGAGGGACGTGGAACGGAGGACGCAATCCCAGGCGTCGAGGAAACCGGCGCAATGCTAGACGTTGGGCTGCGCCGACATCCACAGCTCAGCATTGCCGCGAGACAGACCAGAATGGGCGAGCGATGCATGCGCCTCTAAAGGTATATGTCGGATAGATCGTGCCGCTCTTCGGTTGGCCAATGACTGATTCGGCGAACAGTGCACTTAACCTTGCTGCCAAATCTAGTGTAGAAAAAGTCGCTGCCAATCTTCTCGAGAACGCGGCCAGTCGAGTAAGCCATTCCGCTCTTCTTGGTGCCATCTCCGCACGACTCCGCCGTGGCAATGGTCGCCGCAGCACCGCTGAGCGTGACCGAGTCGATGATCAGGACGTGGTTGATGGCGGCATCAACATGAACAATGCAGTCACCGGGCTTGACGTCAGCGACGCTAGCACGGTCGGCCGAACCGCCGAAGTACTGGGCCCCTTCCATGCCAGCGAGGTTCCAGCGCTTTGGAATGGCCTTCTTTCCCGTGCGCTCGGCGTTGGTGGTTGCGATGACACCAATGGGGTCGACGTCCGCCCCCGGCCGACTCGACGTCGTTGCGTAGCGCGCGAAGTTGCCAGCGAACCCAGAACACATGACACCAATCCGACGCGTGTAGCTGGCAAGACGAGGAAGACGCTGCAGAATGACATCGGACTTGCCGAACAGGGTCTCCAGCTCGCTGTCGGAGAATGCGTTTGCGACGCATGCGGCGTTGATGATTGTGAGAAGAACGTCAAAGTGATGAGGGGCGGCACTACCCATGTCGTGGGTCTTGTTGATCAGGCCGCTGCACAAGGCCTTATAGGTGCCCTTGGGCGTCTTACCGAACTCGAAGGCGCGCGCCTGGCTTCCCGCATCAAAGCAGTCGAATATCAGTCGTTGAAGAGTTCGCCTCCAGTTTAGGCTATCCGTTGGTGAACTGCTGAGTTTCCACCAATCATGCGTCGGGCCGGTCGGAGCGTCCGGGTGTGCCTCTACGTAGTAGTCCTGCAGAAACTTACCGATCAGACTCATCTCGACATATGCCGGTTTTATGTCAGCCACCTTGCTGTTGGCATACCGATAGCCGGAGGTTCGTCCGGTAGCAGAGACCTCGCCAATGAACGTATTGCTCTCCGTTCCTGAACCAGGAAGCTTGTATGAACCGAGGTCGATGGATGTCCGGTTCACAAAACCATACGGCTCGTAGATTTGAAGTGTCTGGTACGAGTCAAAGAAACGCTTCGCTTGACCATCATACGTCTTCGAAGTGTAGTCGAATGGGTTGATGGACGGAGCGGCGGTGTAGGACTTTGCGACTTCGCTTCCCATGGCCTATCCAGCTGCAGCAGGCGACGATGGACGTGGTCCGCCATCGTGCCACTTGCTCAATGAGTCCTTGATGTCGTTCGGATCTCCTGTTGGCTCCTGTCCGAAGAAGAACTGGTAGTCGACCACTAGGTCTTCCAGGCTCTCTCCGTAGAACCCCAGGTGTCGGAGGCGCTGCTGTAGAGCCGTCTCGCTCTCGTCCTCCGCCGGAAATGCAGCGATAACCTGCCTATACCGAAACCGATCGGGAAAGGCGGGCCAGTCCCATTCTACGGCTAGTGGCTTTGCGGCATCTGTCTCCAGTTCAATCCAGCCGTCAGCATCAGCTTGGCGGATCTGGCTGGAATCTAGCGACGTTCGGCAGACCGCTCCACCGATGAAGGTGCGCTTGTCACACGAAAGTCGAAGGCGAATGGTGTGGAAGTCGCCCGTCGAGGTGTCGATCGTCTTCGTCACCTGGCTCTTCCACTGCTCGTACTCGGGCTCCCCCTTGCTGGCCTTCGGCCCCGGCACCGGCGGGAAGATCTGGTCGTCGAAGCAGTACATCTCGACGCGGCGGTTCTCCTCCGCGGCCACGCCATCCTTGCCGAACTCGTCGCCCTCGTCCGTGCGCGGGAAGAACTCGCCGCAGCCGTGCGTGACCGCCTCGATCGCCTCGGGCAGCGTCGTCCCGTCGAGCCCCATGTAGGCCTCGATCAGCGCCTTGCGTGTCTTCGGGCCCGCGATCCCGTCGACCTTTAGGTCGGTCCCCTTGTTCTCGTTGCTCCAGCCCTGGAAGCCCGCCACCGTCTGCTCGCACGGCAGCGCCTTGATCATCTGGGCGACCTCACCGTCGCCCCACCGCTTCTGCTTCGGCTTGTCCTCGCCGAACCACGCCTCCCACGCAGCGACTTCGTCCTTCAGGTACGCCTTGATCGCCTCGGCCCGCTCCACCGAGAGGTCGAGGTTGTAGTTGTCGTCGGCTGTTGTATCCGTGTGCCCGAGGATCAGGAGCTTGCCGGTCGGGTTGGCCTTGTAGACCGCCACCACCTGCTTGATCCCGTTCCTCGCCGAGGGCCGAAGGAAGCACTTGTTCGTGTCGAAGTGCATGCCGATGAGCCGGATGCGGGTCAGCGGCTTCACGAGCACCAGGGTCTTCGGCGTCTCGCTCTCGAGCGAGGCTGTGAGCTCCGTCGCGTCGAGCCCCAGTTTCTCGGGGTTCACGGCGTCCTCGGGCAGCTCCGTCGGCTGGTACTTGTCCTTCCACCGTGGCCGCAGCGTGTCCCGCACCGCCTTCACGTTCGTGATCCGCGCAGAGCCGAACGAGGCTCCGACGTCCGGCAGCTTCACCTTGCCGTTGCCCGGGGTCGTGAGCTTCCTGCGCGTGCCCTCGTAGACCACCTCGAGCTCCACGCCGTCGACGGGCTTGCCCCAGGCGTCCACGACAGTCACCTCGAACCAACCGAGTTTCACCTTGGCCGGAGCGACGTCCTCCTTGATCGCCTTCGCGGCCTTCGCCCCTGGGTTGGGTGGGAGCGGAGGAGGTGGGTGGAGCTCGGCCACCTGGAACAAGCCGAAGTCGATCTGCTGCTTCAGCCAGTCTGCGAGCAGCTCGCGGCGCCGGTTCTCGTCCATGCCGTGCTGGAAGCAGCCGCCCCGGCCGTGGAACAGGCGCACGAGGTCCTGGTAGGCGCGGTCGTCGCGAACCCAGTAGCCGACGCAGCCCATCGCTTCGCGGGTACCGAGGACGCGCCGATGCTCAGGACTCGACCCATCACTTCGCGTGAAGAGCTCCTGATCGGTTGCGATGTACGGAAGACGCAGCGGCCGGCGCATCCAGAAGCCTCCCCACGGGAATCGGTTCGTCGGTGGCGGGTAGCATGGGTTCGGGTCCCTACTCCGCGCGATCTTGGTCGATTCCGTCGGGATCACGTGACGTGAAATTCGCCGAAGCGCGGCGCGAGCGGAGACAGCGCGGCGTTTTCCGTCAGGGCTCCGCCCTCTCGGACGCGTGGAGACCGAGCAGGGTGGCCCTCGCTGGGTCGCGCGCCAGCGTCTCCTCGGTCTGCTTGCGCGCCTTCTCGCAAGCGTCCGCGGTGAGGAACCAGCGCTCGGCCTCGCCGGAGACGTACCCCATCGCCTGGGCAGGCAGCGGCCGCGCCATCATCGCGACCTCGCCGTCCTTCGCACCGACGATGGAGTACTCCACCGAGCAGTCGCACTTGAAGAAGGAGTGGTGGTCCAGCTCGAGCGAACCCACGAACAGCGTGGCAGGGTGCCCCGGGAACGCCCTGCGAAAGGTGACCGGATGAGTCATCCGCGCGTCACCCTCGCGCACGAGCTCGCCCGTCGCGTCCGGGTGTGCGTGAAAGCGCCACGCCTCGCACGTCACGCCCGACCCCTTTTCGCGCAGCCAGGAGAACGCCCCCTTGTGAGACAGCGTCTCGGACACGACGTCCCCAGCTCGGTCGTCGATCGGGTCGAAACGGGGCGGCCGATCCGAAGACGGCGCAACGCGACGACGCGTCCCGGACCAGATCCACCAGCCCCCGCTCTCGTTCCTGGTCAGCGCGGTCGCCGCGCAGCTCGTCGAGGTGAAGTCGACGATCGGCGGCGCGCTGGTCACGGGTGCGCGCAGCTCGAACCCTCGAACGTGCTGCGTCGCGACGCGCGTCTCGTCGACGAAGAGGGGCTCGCAAGGAGCGAACCCGAACGCCTCCACCGAAGACAGCACCGGCGCGAGCGTGGATCGCGCGTGCGGGGGCGGCGTCCAGCTCGTCTCGGGCAGCGCGGAGACGCCCAGCGCCGTCGCGTCCACGTAGCCGATCCCACTGCCAGGGAGAGCGACGCGGACCATCGCACCCTCGTGCACGGCCAGGCTCACGAGGGCACCCGGCAGCACCCGACCGATGCGCGGTCCCCCGGGTCGGAGGTGGAGCTCCGCCGCGCGCTGGGCGTAGAGCGCGAGTCCTCGCCCCCACTTCGCCTCCGTCGAGAGCTCGGGTGGCAGGCGACCCTCGAACGGCCGGCCGGGCACCACCGACCGCAAGCGACCGTCGGGCAGCCGCTCGACCAGCAGCAGGTCCTCACCACCCACGAGGCCGGGCGCATCGGCCGTGTGCAACCAGTAGCGTGGGTGGCTGGTCCTACCGACGCGATCGCGCCGACAGGCGAGCGAGAGGACGAGGAGGCAGAGCAGGCCTGCCCCTACGAACGCGCGACGGGGAGCGTTCATCGTCGGAGACAAGGGTACTCGGACACTGAACAGCAGTCCCCCTCGGATCGCCCGGGCCCAAAAGGCTTCCTGCGCGATTTTCGCGGCCGATCGTGGTACACCCGCGGCCCGCCATGTTCGACACCCTCACCAAAGGGTTCCGCAACGCGAAGAACCGCCTCGCCGGTCTCGCGGAGCTGGACGAGAAGAACATCGAGACCGCGCTCCGTGAGGTGCGCCTCTCGCTGCTCGAAGCCGACGTCGATCTGGGCGTCGTCAAATCCTTCCTCGCGAGCGTCAAGCAGACCGCGCTCGGCCAGACCGTGCAGGTCGTCGCCAAGCACGGCGACACCAAGGTCAAGGTCACCGCCGGCGACCAGTTCGTGAAGATCTGTCACGACGAGCTGGTCACGCGCATGGCCCACGAGGGCGACCCGATCCAGTGGGAGGACAAGGGTCCGACCGGGATCATGATGGTCGGCCTCCAGGGCTCCGGAAAGACCACCAGCTGCGGCAAGCTCGCGCGCCTCTACCAGAAGGACGGCAAGAAGGTCCTCCTGGTCGCCGCCGACATGCAGCGCCCGGCCGCCGTCGAGCAGCTCAAGATCCTCGGCGGTCAGATCGACGTGCCGGTGTTCAACATGCCGGCGTCGCCGGTCGAGATCTGCCAGCGCGGCTGGGAAGAGGCGAAGAAGCTCGGCTACGACCTCGTCATCTTCGACACCGCCGGCCGCCTCGCCGTCGACGACCTGCTCATGCAGGAGCTCGAGTCCATCAAGGGCTCGGTGCAGCCGAAGAACATCTTCTTCGTGGTCGACGCCATGATCGGCCAGGACGCGGTGCGCACCGCGCGCACGTTCCACGATCGCCTCGCCTTCCACGGCGTCGTGATGACCAAGCTCGACGGCGACGCCCGCGGCGGCGCCGCCCTCTCGGTCAAGACCATCACCGGCGCGCCGGTGCTGTTCGTCGGCGTCGGCGAGACCACCGACAAGTTCGAGGAGTTCCGCGCCGAGGGCATGGCCTCGCGCATCCTCGGCATGGGCGACGTCGTCGGCCTGATGAAGGACTTCGAGGGCGTCATCGACCAGAAGAAGGCCGAGGAGGACGCCCTGCGCATGCTGCAGGGCGAGTTCACCCTCGACGACTTCCTCGCCCAGATCCAGACCATCCAGTCGATGGGGTCGCTCAACGACATCGTCGACAAGATGCCCGGCCTCGGCGGCATGATCCCGCCCGGCACCAAGCTCGAGGACAGCGAGCTCGGCAAGATCGTCGCGATGATCCGCTCGATGACCAAGCTCGAGCGCCGCGACGCCTATGTGATGGTGCGCGAGCCCGAGCGCGTGCAGCGCATCGCCAAGGGCTCGGGGCGCAAGCCCGACGAGGTGCAGGCGCTCCTGCACCAGTACATGATGATGAAGCAGATGATGGACGCGATGTCGCAGCAGGGTGGCCTGCTCAACTCGCTCCTCGGCGCGGTGCCCGGCGGCAAGCAGCTGCAGATGGCGCGCGCGCTCAAGAAGATGGGCGGCGCGGGCGGCATGCCCGGCGGGTTCCCCGGCATGCCCGGCGGATTCCCGGGGATGCCCGGTGGATTCCCGGGGATGCCCGGCGGGTTCCCCGGCATGCCCGGCGGGTTCCCCGGCATGCCCGGGATGGGCGCGCCCAAGCCGTCGATGACCAAGATGAAGCCGCTCTCGGAGGCGGAGAAGAACGCCAAGAAGCGCCAACGCAAGTCCGAGCGCGACGCCCGCAAGAAAACCAGGAAATGAGGTTGCTCACGATGCGCAAGCTTTCCCTCGTGGTCGTCTCCACCTTGGCGCTCACCCTCGCGGCGGGCGCGGGCTGCGCCAAGCGCGGTGGCAAGGGGCTCACCAAGGCCGAGAAAGAGGCCCTCAAGGAGTTCGTCCTCGACGACGTGCCGGGCGACGTCCCGCACAAGGTCGACGTGAACTTCGACGACAAGGTGCACATCCTCGGCTGGAAGGCCGAGCCGGAGGCCGCGGCGCCCGGCAGCACGGTGCACTTCACCGTCTACTGGAAGAAGACCGGCGACCTCGACGCGGGCTGGATGCTGTTCACCCACGTCACCACCGACAACGTGAAGGAGCCCAAGGGCAACCTCGACTGCGTCGGCCCGATTCGCCAGGAGAAGGCCCAGAACTGCACCGCGCAGATGTTCGGGCCGAGCGAGTGGGAGAAGGGCAAGATCATCAAGGACACGTTCGACTTCACCGTCCCGAACGACGTCCAGTGGACCACCTACCGGTTCCTCTTCGGCGTGTGGAAGGGCGACGCCCGCCTGCACGTGAAGAACGCCGACCTCAACGACGGCGACAACCGCGCGAACTTCATCGCGCTGCCCACCGGTGTGAAGCCACCGGAGCCAGCGCCGCCGCCCAAGACCGAGGTGCCCAAGCTGATCGCACCGAAGCTCGGGAAGGCCGAGGTGAAGATCGACGGCAAGCTCGACGAGCCGTTCTGGCAGACGGCGGGGCAAACCGGCCCTTTCGTCGCTCCGGGTGACGGGAAGACTCCCCCCGATCATCCGGTGAACGCGGCGGCGAAGGCCGCCTGGGACGACAAGAACCTCTACGTCGCCTTCGTCGTCGAGGACAAGGCGCCGACCTCGCCGTTCAAGAAGGACGACAAGGACCCGCACATCTGGGAGAAGTCGTCGGCCGTCGAGCTGATGATCCAGCCCGGCAACAACGCCGACAACAAGCAGTACTTCGAGCTGCAGGTCGACATCAACGGCGCGGTCTTCGACACGCGCTGGGACGACTACAACCAGCCGATCGGCGGCGGCCCCGAAGAGGCCACCAAGACGTTCGGCCACATGGACTACGTCGCCGGCCTCGAGCGCGCGGTCTCGATCGAGAAGGACAAGTCCTACACGATCGAGATCGCGATCCCGTGGAAGGCCTTCGACAAGGTCCGCGACGGCGCGGTCGCGCTGCCGCCCAAGCCGGGCGACGTGTGGAAGGTGAACCTCTACTCGTTCAAGGACGGCCAGCGCTCCGCTCTCGGGTGGTCGCCGATCCTCGGGCAGGGCAACTTCCACAAGTCCTCGCGCTTCGGCGAGATCACCTTCGCGGGCGTCGGCGGCGCGCTGCCGGCGGCCTCCGCTTCGGCCTCGGCTTCGGCTTCGGCCAGTGGCTCCGCGAGCGCGCCCCCGGTGAACTCGATGAACCTGCCCACGGTGGTCCCCAAGCTGCCGACCCCGGTGCAGATCGTCGCGCCGCCCAAGCCCATCAACAAGTGAACGAAACGAGCGGAGCGAGTGCAGTGAACGGCGGCCGCCTCCACGGGCGGCCGCTCCGATGAGCACCGGCGAGCCGCCGCGGTCCTCGAGGAGTCGCCCCATGACCGACCCACGCGCAGCCCAGGCCCTCGAGTACATCAAGGAGCAGATCCGCGACCTCGAGGCGCGCCTCGCCGAGCTGCGCAGCGCGGCCAACGGCATCGCGCGCGCCGCGGGGCTGCCGCCCGTGTACGGCGTGTCGACCACGACCACGCCCCCCGGCCTGCCCGCGGTGACGGTCCCGCTCGCGCAGCTGAAGCAGGTGCAGCCGGGTCAGTTCGCGCAGTACGACACGCTCGGCGAGGCCGCGCGCGCGTTCTTCGAGTGGCGCGGGCGTGCGCTCGGGTTCTGCTCGCTGACCGAGGTGTACGACTGCCTGCTCGACGGCGGCGCGCCGTTCCGCCGCAAGGGCGAGGCCGCGCGCGACGAGCTCCGCATCTCGCTCGGGCAGGACCGCGAGATCGCGCGCCTGCGCAACGACTACTACGGGCTCGCGCGCTGGCAGAAGAAGGAGCGCACGTCTCCGCCCAGCGACGGGTAGCGACCTGACAAGTTGCTCGATCTACGGCAAGATCGACCGGAGGTGAGTGGATGATCGTGCATGCAACGGTACGAGGGGGTCGCTTCGTCGTCGACGAGCCCGCAGAGCTGCCTGAAGGCACCAAGGTGGAGCTCGTGGTCATGGACGACTCACTCGACGCGATGGACATCGAGGAGCGCACTGCCCTCCTGGCGGCGATCGACGAGGGCATTGCTGAGTACCGCAGCGGTGTACCTGGAATCCCAGCGGCCCAGGCTCTCGCGGAGCTCAAGGCTACGAGATAGAGCCCGGTGGTCGTCGAGTTTCGTGCTGCCGCGCTCCGGCAGGCGGCCCACCGCCGTGAGTGGTGGCTGCGTAACCGCCCAGCGGCTGTGGGCCTGTTCGACGAGGAACTCGCGCGATCGCCGATCTCGGAGAGCATCCAACCAGCGTTCCCGTTTTCCTCGACCGAGATGACCTCCAGGTGAGGCGGACGCTGCTCCCGAAGACTCGCTGTCACGTGTACTTCGTGCTCGACGATGCGCGAGGCGTCGTGGAGATCGTCGCGGTCTGGGGAGCGCGGACCGGCCACCTGCCACGGTTCGCCAAAGCGATGCGCTGACCGCCCAGCGAGGAGAGCCAGGTCCCGGCGACGGAGGTCTCGACGCAAAATGGCAGGCGCCTGCCAACCGAGTGGCAGGCGCCTGCCAATTTCGGAGAACGGGAGCGCAGCGCAGTGAGCGCGGCCGCCTCCATGGGCGGCCGCACCAGGAACATCGGGCTAGCGGCGGCGCTTCTTCTGCGCCGGCTTCGCGGCTTTCTTCTTCGCCGCCGGCTTCACCGTGGGCGCCTTGACGTCCGGCTCCCCGGCCACCTTGGCCTCGAGCTTGGCGAGCCGCGCGCGCAGCTCCTGGGCCTCCTCGCGCACACGCTCGAGGTCGTCCTTCACCCGCTTGACCTCGGCGTCGCGCCCCGCGGTCAGATCGCGGAGCGCCTCGCGCAGCCGGCGCCGCAGCATGGGGGCGTCCTCCCGTTCGAGGCGCGCCGAGAGCGCCGGCCGCGCCTTCACGTCGCCGAGCGACTCGAGCGAGGCGATCGCGCTCCGCCGCACGAACACGTCGACGTCGTCGAGCCGCTCCTCGAGGAGCTCCCGTGTCTTGCGGGAGGTGTCGAGCCGTGCGAGCGCCGCGAGGCACGCGCGACGCCCGGGGCTCTCGTGCCCGTAGGTGGTGCGCGCCACGAGGTGGGGGACCGCGCGATCGTCGCGCAACGCCGCGAGGCCGTCGGCCGCGCCGGTCCGCACCACGTCGGCCCACGAGCGCCGGTCGAGCAGCTCGACGAGGAGGTCGAACGTGGAGGCCTGCCGCGTGCCACCGAGCGAACGCGCCGCCTCGGAGGACACGAGGTAGCTCTCGTCGCCGAGCGCGAGCGCGCGCAGCGCCTCGGCCGCGGCCGGCGC
>CAZUZY010000047.1:0-32769 GCA_964624885.1 uncultured Polyangiales bacterium
GGCGTGCGAGGCGGCGGCGTGCGAGGCGGCGGCGTGCGGGACGACCCGGACCGCCGCTTCGCGCGAGCCCCGCCCTCGTGCCTTGGGGTGTGCGCTCTCGACGTGGGCGGCGCAGATCGCCGCGAAGGCGCCATCGGCCACGCCGATGGAGAACGGACCGAGCTCGAGGTCACGCGCGAGCTTCACGAGATCGGCGACGGCGCTGGCCTCGGCGCTCGCACCGAGATCTCTCGAGAGGACGAGCTCGAGGAGAAAATCTCCCGCAGCGGGGAGCGCGCTCGCGCACGCAGGGCGCAGCGCCTCGGCGCGCCCCTGGCGAGGAGACAGGCGCGAGAGGGCCTCGACGATCTGCGCTTCGACGGCGGCGAGCCGAGCCGGCTCGAACGACGCGAGGGCGAGGCCCGGGACACGCGCCCGAGCTTGCGCCACCGTCATGCCTTCGCGCACGCCTTCTCGGTAGGCGTGACCCTCGAGGGCGACGATGCGCGCGCCGCCGCCTTCGCCGCGGACGAGCGCGCGCGCAACGGCCTCCTTCGCTCTCCGCACCGGCGACTCTTCACATCCGGACAAGCGCGCCGGCAGCTCGTGCGACGGGACGAGCTCGGGGGGCGACGGGACGAGCTCCTCGCGTGGACCGAGTGCGAGGGACAGCTGCTGGAGCGGGACGCTCGCGGCGTGCCGTTGCCCTCGACGCGCGCCCGCCCCAGACCAGCCCGAGGGGCCAGCGCCCGAGGGGCCAGTGCCGGATCGTTCGCTCGCGCCCGAAGTGCCCATGGACCAGCGCGGCTCGGAGAGGAGGTGCTCACCCGCTCGGTCCATCGCCTTCGCCCCCGAGCTCGCCCCCGAGCTCGCCCCCGAGCTCGCCCTCGAGTGGCCGCTCGAGTGGACCAGCCGCAGGAGATGGGCGGCGATCGGCAGCTCGCTCCAGTGGACGCAGGCGATCCGTCGAGTGGGGGAGGCGGAGGTGGGCATGGTCGGATTCCTGATCGAGGGGGCTCGGGCTCGAGCAAGGGGGCGAGCAAGAGGTCGGAGAGGTCAGAGTGTCGTCGTCGCCGAGGACGAGGCGGGGATCGCCGAACAGCGCCGTGACGGCTTCGAGGAACGAGGTGCGGCCCACGCCGCTCGGAGGCGCGACGAACGACGGTGGAGTGCCGAACATGACCAGGGGCGTGTGCGCCTCTCCGCGCCGACCGTTCGCGAGCCGCGTGAGCCGCGCGAGCGCGGTGGGGTGGAGGCTGCGGTGCAGCTCTAGCGCGACGATCGAGAAGGCCCCGGAGCGCAGCGCGATGTCGGCGGCGACGTGGGCCTCGGCCGGATCTTCGGGGCGGACGACGACGAGCCGCCGCTCGAGATCGAGGAGCTCACCAGGGTGGTAGGTGCCGTGGGTGTCGACGAAGAGGGCTGGACGGCCCAGTGGATCGTCGGCGAGACGGAGGAGGGTCCACGCGGCGAGCCAGGCGAGCCCCCCTTGGCCGAGCGCGACCTCGACCCAGAGGACCGGCGCCTTGCGCAGTGCGGTTCCCCGCCGTGTGTCGACGCCTTCGCTGCCCGGAAAACTACCCGGAAAACTACCCGGAAAGCGCTGGACGAGCTCGTGCCGCAGCTGTTCGAGGGTGGAGGAAGAGGAGGCCATCTGGACGCTTGTCCAGCATAGGTCCTCGCTCCGTTCGCACAACTCGAGGGCGGACAGGAAATGTCCGCCCCCCCGTGACCGGGCTCAGAAGAAGTTGCCGATGGTGAACTCGAACTGGCTCGAGTCCTCGAACGCGAGCGGGCGGATCGGGAACCCCCACTCGAAGCGGAGCGGACCGAGTGGCGAGAACCAGCGGATGCCGACGCCGTACGACGTGCGCAGATCGAGCAGGTTCTGGTTGCACGGGTCGACCACCTTGTCGGTGGGCGTGCCGCGCGCCACGTTGCAGTAGAGCCCTTCGAGGTTCCAGGCGTTGCCGGCGTCGAAGAACACGACGCCGCGGATGCCGACCTTCTCGAGGATGGGGAACTCGAGCTCGAAGTTCGAGTAGAGCTGCATGTTCCCGCCGATGTTCGCGCCGTTGGTGTAGATGCTCGTGTTCGGGTCGAGGCTGCCGTTGAGGGGCAGGCGCGGGCCGATCGAGCGCAGGCGGAACCCGCGGACGTCGAAGATGCCGCCGAGGAAGAAGCGCGCGAAGATCGGCACGCCCGCCGCGTTGGGGCTCGTGACGTGACCCCACTCGGTGTTGTTCTTGAGGACCCAGTTGCTGCCGAGGTTGTAATAGAACCGCGCGTTGACGCGGTGGCGCAGGAACTGGTTCTGCGAGCCGAACGCCGACGACGCGAGCTCCGACGAGGCGATGAGGTAGACGCCGCTCGAGGGGAACAGGCGGTTGTCGCGCGTGTCGTAGACGATGGCCGGCTTCACCGACGAGACGAAGCCGTCGTTGAAGAGGTTGGCCAGCGGCAGCCGCTGGAACAGGCTCACCGCGGCGCTCGTCCCGAAGAACGTGCTCGTGGTGCTGGTGGTGACCTTCACCTTCTCGGCCGTGTAGCTCAGGTTCCAGCGCAGCGACGGCTGGATGATCGGGTAGCCGAGGGTCAGCGAGCCACCGAGCGAGGTCTGCGAGAACGAGTCGTAGATGCGGAGCTGGTCGTAGAAGTCGACCGACGCCGACCAGTCCGTGTCGAACAGGTACGGCTCGAAGAACCGCACGTTCACCATCTGCCGCAGGCCGGAGACCTGGGCCTGGAGCGCGAGCGACTGGCCGCGCCCGAACAGGTTCGCCTGCTGGATCTGCGCCGTCGCGATGAACTGCTCGATCGACGAGAAGCCGGCACCGATCTGGAACGTGCCGGTCGGCCGCTCGGCCACCTCGAAGTTCACGTCGACGGTGTCGGCGACCGCGCCCTTCTCGGTGGAGACGTCGACGCGCTCGAAGAAGCCGAGGGCGAGCACGCGCTTGCGCGACTCCTCGAGGCCGGTCTCGGAGAACTTCTGCCCCTCGATGACCACCATCTCGCGGCGCACGACCTTGTCGCTGGTCTTGCTGTTGCCGCGGATCTCGATGCGCCCGATCTTCACCAGCGGTCCGCGCTTGATGGGCACGCGGATGCTGACCTCTTTCTTCTCGAAGTCGAGCTGGGTGCCCGGGTCGGCCTCGACGTTGGCGAAGCCCTGGTCGCGGTAGAGGGTCTTGACCCCCTGCAGGTCCTTGACGAGGAGCGCGCGGTTGAAGGTCTCGCCGACCTTCACGCTCAGCATCTCGTAGAGCGCCTTGCGCCCGCCGAGCGGCTCGATCTCCTTGCCGTCGGGGTCGAGCTCGAACACGTCCACGCGCTTGACCGTGAACTGCGGGCCCTCCTCGATGGAGACCGTGACCTCGATGCCCTCGCGGTCCGGCGTGAGCATCACGCGCGGCGGCGGCACCGAGATGCCGAGATAGCCCTTGTCGGCGTAGTACGCCTGGATCATGAGGACGTCGCGCTCGAACACGTCCTTGCGGTAGCTCGCGCCGCTGCCGATCCCGAGGAAGCCGCCCTGCGCGGACAGCATGATCCCCTTGAGCTCGTCGTCCGGCACGTGGTGGTTGCCGACGAAGGTGATCTTCTTGATGGTCACCTCCTTGCCCTCGACGACGGAGAGCTTGACGGTGACCTCGTTGTCCTTGTGCGGGACCACCTCGCTCGTGATCTTGGCGAGGAAGTAGCCCTTCTCCGCGTACTTGTCCTTGAGCTTCTGGACGCTGCGGCGCACGGCGGGCGCGGAGAACACGGTGTTCTCCTTGATCTCGACGTCCTCGCGCAGCTTGTCGGTCTCGAAGACCTTGTTGCCCTCGAACACGACCGCGCGCACGTTGGGGCGCTCGCGCACGTGGAAGCGCAGGTCGATGGTGCCGTCGTCGTTCTTGGAGAGGTCGACCTCGATGTCGTCGAAGAGGCCGCTCTGCCAGAGCTCCTTGACGTCGCGCGCGAGGTCGGTCGGGACGAAGGGCTGACCTTCCTTGAGGCGGAGGTAGTCCGTGATGCGATCGGAGGCGACGCGCGTGTTGCCCTCGACCTCGATCTTGCGCACGAGCTTGCCCGCGGCCTCCTCGGCGGTGGTCTTGGGCAGCGTGGGCGCGACCGGCTTGGACGAGGCGATGGGGGGGACGTCGTCGTCGGACAGCGAGGCCGAGCTCGAGGCGCTGGCGGACGGCGGGACGCTGGGGGTGGCCGACGCGGAGGCGGAAGCGGAGGCCGAGGCCTTGGCGGCGGGCTTCGCCGGCGGCTTGGCGGAGACGGCGGGCTTGGCCGCGGAGGCCGACGCCTTGGCGCCGACACCCTGGGCGGCCAGCCGCGGCGCCGTGAAGATGCCGAAGCACAAGGTCGCGGTGAAGAGCCACAGCACGCGGAGCGCGCCGCGCGCGGCCTTGTCGACCGGCTTCCCGGCGGAAGGTTTCCCAGCGAGAGGTTTGGGAGAGGCGGCGCACGCGAGGCGCGACCGGGGGCTGGGCGGGGATGAGGGCATCGGGGAGCGGACCGCGGGACGGGGCAGCGGAGCGGAATAGGTAGGTGCGACCCCGGAGGTCAATCTTCTACGTCTGCCGCCCACAGCGGACCACCTCCGGTGCGGTGTTCCGCCACAGTGCGTATCTCCGTGGCGGGCGGAACCTGCCTACGATGGAGGCGAGCGCGCACCTTTGCACCGTTGAACGAAAACGCCAGATGACTGAAAATCGGTGCATCGTCGTTCAGGTGGCCCGTCCATCCCCACGGGCCTTCACGGACCACCGGACGTCGTCGAGCGCACGAAGGAGCTGAGCCAGCAGTGAGAGGTCGTCTCGTCGCATTCCTGCTGTCTTCCGCGCTCGCGCTGGCGGTCGTGCCCGCGCGTACCGCCGGCATCGACGTGGCCGCGCAGGCCAAGATCCTCAAGACGGCGGAGGACTTCCGCTTCCGCGTCGACGCCTGCCTCAAGCTCGGTGCGAGTGGCGACTTCAAGGCGCGCAAGCCGCTCGAGGGCGCCCTCGACGATCCGCACCCGACCGTGCGCCAGGCCGCGGCCAGCGCGCTCGCCAAGCTCGGCGACGTCCTCGCGGTGCCCGCGCTCGAGGAGCGGGTGGCCAAGGAGAAGAACCCTCCCACCAAGCAGGCGATGGAGTCGGCGATCACCTCGCTGAAGGCCAGCGGTGGCGTCGGCGGCCCCACGGGCGGCGGCGGTGGCGGGACGACCAGCGGTCCGCCCAACTGGGCCACCACCAAGTACGTGGTGAAGCTCAACAAGATCCACAACGAGACCACCATCCGCGGGGCCGAGCTCTCCAAGGTGCTCGAGGAGGCCGCGCGCCGGAAGTTCGGCGGCATCGACGGCGTCTTCGTCCTGCCCAACGACTCGGCGACCGCCGGCAAGTACCTGAACGAGGCGAGCAGCAAGGGCCTGCCGGTGCTCGGCGTCGACGCGCGCCTCGTCTCCCTCGACCGCTCCAAGTTCGCCGGAGACCTGCGCATCCAGGCCAAGGTCTCCTTCGCCTTCAGCAAGCTCGCGGTGATCAAGAGCTCGATCGAGGGCAACGCCTCCACCATCGGCAACGCCAACGCAGAGAAGAACCAGAAGTCGCTCGAGAAGCTCGAGGACATGGCGGTCGACGGCGCGGTGATGAGCGCGATGGCCAAGGCGCCGACCGCCATCGCCGCCGCGAGCAAGTGAACGCGCCGCGCGGCTTCGTCGTGCGCGAGGGGGACTACAGCCGCTCGTACAGCGCCGCGTAGGCTGCGGCCACCCGCCGCGGGTTGCGCGCGGAGAGCACGCGGGCCACGGCGAGGGGGCCGGGGTGCGGCGCCACGAGCGCGTCCTCCAGGGCCTCACGCAGCGCGGAGATCCCTTCGACCACCGTGCCGAGCGATGGATCGGGCAGCAGCTCCGCCAGCGTCGGCGCGGAGCCGACGACGATCCGCGTGCCTGCCGACAGCGCCTCGAGCAGCACGCGCGGGTGATCGAGCTTGGCGTGGGTGTGGCGCGCGGGGAGCAGCACCGCACGCGCGGCCGTCACGTGGGGGAGCAGCGACGGGAGCTCGCCGAGCAGCACCGAGTCGGGGGTCTTCTCGCAGACCGCGCGGGCGAGCGCCACCTCGGTCGCGCTCTTGGCGCGCGAGGCGACGCCCAGCACCGCGCGCACGCCCCACGGCGGCGACATCGAGCGAAAGGCCTCCGCGGCCTCGACGAGCCCGCCGCCTTCGCGGGCGTCCCCGGCGAACAACAGCAGGTTCTTGACCGGCGCGGCCAGCGTGGGTGGCTCGGGCGCGAACGGCATCGGGATCACCGGGAGGTCGAGGCCCCGACCGACCCACGCGCTGGTGGCGATCGTGCGCCGCATCCGCGGCATCAGGAGCTTGTCGACCGGCGTCGAGGTCAGCGTGTGCAGCACCGGCGCTCGGCGCTCGATGGCGTGCAGCGCGAGCACGGTGCGGCGCCGCGGCGTGAGGAAGGCGTGGACCAGGTCGCCCGGCCGCAGCCAGCCGAGCACACGCGCGAACACGTCGGTCGGGCCGGCGACGGTGAGCACGTCGGCGCCTCGGACCTTCGCGCCTTCCCGGCCGAGCACCCACGGCGCGAGGTCGTGGCCGGGGAGCTCGGGCAGCAGATCGAGCACGGCGCGTCGCGTGCCGTCGAGGTGGGCTCGCGGGTCGAACGGGGTCGTCAGCAGGAGGACCCGCCGCATCGCAGCCTTCTACTCCGGCGGGCTTTGCCTCGTATATGCTCACTGTCATCGCAATTCCTCGCACGGCGTAACCTGCCCCAATATTGCGCGTCGCGTTGCGGCCGCCCCGTGTCTTGCCCCAATATTCGGCAAATCGCGCAATCCGACTTCCTCGCTTTTCCTTGCATCAACGCGCCCCGGCGGCCGTCGAAGGAGGATGTACGATCACCACTCCTTCAAGTTCGGCCGAGCACGTGCCGTCTTCGACGGGTTGCTGAACAACCTGCGTCCTGAAGAGCAAGCCGAGCATGTGGCTCAGCACCTCAAGGACCTCGAGGACGCGATCGACCGGGTTCTTGTCGCAATCGAGCAGGACCCAGGCCCGATGGCACTGGTTCAGTCGACCGAGGCCAGGCAGCCCATGCCATCGGGTGGTCAGAACCGAGACCAGCGAACGCCAACGCCAGGGACCAGACCGAAGTCCAAACGGGTGAAGCAGGTCAGCATTTTCGACACTCACGGTGCCGGCATCGAGCAAGCTGTCGCCCGAGCGGACGTGGCGACGGTTCCAGGAGCGATTCGTTCGATTCTCGAGCGTGACGAGGCAGGCCTGCTCCCGCGCCAGATTGTGGCGGCCGTCCTACTCGTTCGCCCGGAGACCGAGGAGGCGGCCGTTCACGGTGCACTGCACCAGATGCGAAAGCGCGGTGAGATTGCTCGCGAAGGTATCCACCGCAACTACCGCTACCGGCTGATCGTCCCGCCCGCCATCAAGCCACCTGAGCCGATCGAGGGGCGGGGCCCGGGAGGTGAACCGCATTGACCGCGATCCCGAGGAACTCCAGACCTCGGGCCCCGACTATTTTCCGCTGATCTCCCTCGTCGCCAGCCAGCGAAACCAGCCTGACAGGTCTAGGCCTGCTGCGGCTGCCGCCTCGGCGAACACACGCTTCTGCTCGCTGGTCACCATGAACTTGATGACCTCTTCCTTTCGCTCGGCCTTCGCTTTCCGCCTGACGACCTTGGGCTTCGTTGATGCTCCCCCGACCTCGCGGGTCGGGACCTTCGTTGCCGGGCTCATCGTCGGGCCAGAATGTGGCCATAGTCCGCCCACGTCAAGCCCGCTTGACCATGTCCATATTACGGCCATTCTATGGCCATGGGCAACATCGCGAAGGAGCAGGAGGTCCGCACGACGCGGGCGCTCGCCATCGCGAAGCAGAAGCGCATCGTCAAGCGTGGCTCGGTGTGGATCGTCCCATCCCAGAGCCATTCGGGGAGCTACGTCGTCTCGCAGAGCGAGAAGGCGGGCATGCCCACATGGGAGTGCACTTGTCCCGACTACGAGACCCGCGGTCAGCCGTGCAAGCACGTGATCGCCGTCGAGATCGTTCGCCACCGCCAGATGCCCGACGAAATCCCCGCAACAGAGACCAAGCGCGTCACGTACGCCCAGAATTGGCCTGCGTACAACGCCGCACAGGTCCATGAGAAGGAGTGCTTCGCGCTCCTGTTGCGGGACCTCTGCAGTCGCGTCGAATCGCCGCCGCAAGAGGGGCGCGGGCGGCCGCGACTGCCGCTCAGAGACGTCATCTACGGCTGCGCGACCAAGGTCTACTCGAGGCTCTGCGGAAGGCGGGCCGATACGGACATCCGAAGCAACCAAGCTGCTGGGCTGTCCAAGACCGCACCGCACTACAACACACTCTTTCGCTACATGGCCGATCCCGCGCTCACGCCGGTCCTGCACGATCTGCTCGAGCAGTCAGCACTCCCGATGGTCGGGATCGAGTCGAACTTTGCGGTCGACTCCACCGGCTTCGCCAACTCGACGTACAGCCGTTGGCTCGACCAGAAGTACGGCGCGGAGCGGAAGGTCAAGACATGGGTCAAAGTCCACGCCATATGCGGGGTCAAGACACAGATCGTGACGAGCGCCATCATCACGGACATGAG
Organism: uncultured Polyangiales bacterium; assembly: GCA_964624885.1. Taxonomy (GTDB): domain Bacteria; phylum Myxococcota_A; class Polyangia; order Polyangiales; family JADJMO01; genus JADJMO01. The sequence continues at coordinate 8,610 of CAZUZY010000047.1, forward strand.
CGGCGCGGATAGTCCCCAGTTCCGACCGCTCATCGAGGCAACAGCGAAGAACTTCAAGCTCGGCGACGTCGTCGCCGACAAGGCGTATCTGTCCCGAGAGAACGTGGCTGCTGTGGACCGCCTTGGCGGGGTACCATTCATTCCGTTCAAGGAGGGCACCGGGGACGGACTCCTCATACGAGGTGAGCGGGCGCCCCATGCCAAGCTGTGGAAACGTCTGTACCACCACTTCCAGTACGATCGCGAAAAGTTCCTCCAGCACTACCATGCGCGCAGCAACATCGAGTCATGCTTCTCGATGATCAAGGCGAAGTTCGGCGCATCGATCTCGTCGAAGTGCCCCACGTCGCAGCACAACGAAGCCCTGGTGAAGCTCCTCTGTCACAACGTGGTCGTTCTTGTCGGCGCCGTCTTCGAACTCGGACTTCAGCCGTCGCTCGCCGTCGATTAATGCACGGCAGCGAGCTCGTCAAAGCCAGACAAGACGCTACCCGTAGCTCTACGTCGTCCGCGGCCCTACTCGCAGACCGGAGGACCGCTCACAGGGCCGCCACAGGAGCCTGAGCAGCAGAAGGAGCCCGTAAGTGTGGTTGGACTGCACGGGTCGCATGGTGCTCCGTTGGGCTGGCAGGTGGGTCCGCGCACGCAGCTATCACCGCCCTCTGCCTTGACATCAGAGACTCCGCCGGAGTCTGGAAGGGGAGGCGGAGGGTCGGCAGCGGAACATCCAAGAAGAGCGACAAGGAAGAGAACGACCACTCTATTCGTCACTATACACCTCAAAATCATATGGTGGAAGCAGCGTCCTCACGCTGCCAATCTCGACTCCATCCAGCCGAAGAACGCGAATCCCGTACCTGAGGCTAGACCGCTCTGAGACCAACAACCGTCCCGCATCGAGGCTGCCGACTCGCCAGAGATTGTAGCCGCTCGTGCGCAGAATCTCGCGCATCACGCGGCCGTCGCTCGAGAACCGGACCAGTCGGGTCGGGTTCAGACGATCCGTGTCGTACTCCGCCAAGATCGCGAATCCGCCGTCGTTGTCGAGCGTATGAGACACCACGAAGGCATTCTCAGCGCGACCGTCGACGAGCTTGCTCCAGGCTCCAGTCGAGAGGTCGAGTCGAACGAGCGCCGACGACTTCTCGGGAGGGTTCGACAATGGTCCACCAATCGTTTCAAGAGTCCTCCCAGGGTTCTCCGGTCCGGCGACCAGTGAGAAGCGCTCGCCGGGATTGCGCAGCCCTTCAAGGGTGACAAACGCCGTCGCCACCATGGTTGCCGGGTCAACGCGAACGATGAGGGCATCGGTCTCAACATCGAAACCATCGCGAAGGCGACGCAGGGCAACGTGGATCGCCCCTCCCCAGAAGGTCACGGCGCTCATCGAGGGATTCCCGCAGCTGCGGCCCGGGCGCGTGCAGGAGACCGTTGCGCTGAACCGACTGAGGTCAACGCGGGCCGTGTTGTCCCTGCCCAGAACCAGGAGCTGGGACGAACCACCGCGGCTCACCCAGAGCCGACCACTGCTGTCGAGGGCGAGGTCCAATGGGTTCACGGCAGAAGGCTGGTCTCCCTCAGCCGCAGCGGACCACTCGGCGACCTTGCCGGTGCGCGACTTCTCCACGATGCGACCGGTACGTCGGGCCAAGGTGAAGTACCGCCACCGCCGCGCCGCTGGATCCCAGACACGTCGAACGGCGGTGTCGGGGTCATTGCCGAACCCCGAGTCTCGAATCGTAGCTTCGCTCGAGACGATCTCGAAGGCAGCACTGTCATACTCGGCAGAGGCCTCTGACACGAGAAGAGCCTTGGCCCCAACAAGGGCCGAGCCCTCCGATGAAGGCTGGGGCCGTTCGCAGGCGATGAGGCCGACAAGAGCTAGTATCGGGTGTCGGGAATACACGTCGCTCCGTTCGGGTGTGGTACCGACTGGTCGCCCCGGGATCCGCGACGCGCCGGTTGCGACTTCGTCGGACGTAACGTGCACCGACCTAGTCGACCACGCGGGCTCGAGACGCTAGATGATAGAAACGTGGCGCAGGGCTACTGTACCACGCCGCTGCGCCCCCCGACCCTCAATACTGCTCGGGGGGCGCGCACACTTGAGAAGCAGACATCGCAGTCGAAGTCCATCAGCGCCAGGTCCCATTCAGACTAGGAGGCGCTTGGGCTGCGCGCGATCTCATCTCATCTATTGAGCCGCAGGAATACAGGTCGCCAAGCCGTCCGAGGAAGCGTTGGTCAGGGTCCAGTTTGAGCCGCTTGTTCCGATCTGTGTGTACGTGGACGAACTCGACAGCTCTCCGCCAAAGTCGTCGAGCATGCACTGAGTAGATGCCGTCGCAGTAAGTGTGCCAGGGGCGGAGTGCACCGATGAGTAGCTCCAGTTGAATGACGCGCCGGGTGGGTATCCGATGCACCACGTGCTAGCATGAACCACATTTTCTGGGCCACCGTATCCAGGCCCGCGGTGGACATAGAGAGTCGTATACCCATTGGTCGAGTCCCAAACAGATCGCCCGAAGGCGATTGTGAGCGGAGGCTGATACGGATAGTCCATCCGGCCGCCCGCGCCAGTTAGAGGGCAGAACTTGTTGCCACCGTCAATGTTTGTGGAGGCGGTGTCGAGCGCCGGCGAAGTCGCAACGTCGTGCCGCTCGGCGAACTCGCCACCACCCGGAAGCCCTGAGAAGTCGGCGAGCGCCAGGCAGCCGTACTTCGCGATCGGACCGTTGGTGTCACCGCTGCCCTTTGCTGCCTTGACGTGCCAATAGCCGTCGCCGCCGGCGTACAAGTCGACCTCAGCGTCAACACTTTCGAAGCCTCCAGCCACCTTCATGAGGAAGCAGAACCCCGGCGTTCCAGGCCCGCCCCCGCCAGGAGGACTGAAGGTTGTCGTGACATCAGACGGTCCATTGTCGGCATCGACGTCGTACGTGGTCGGAGTGAGCGCGCTGACCTGATGGGCTAGGTCTTCCGGGGCTCCGGCCGAGCATCCGGTGATGACGATGAAAGAGAGAGAGAGGCCAGTCCTGACGAATTTCGACATTTCGATCCTCCTGTAGCAACTGTTGCGTATGCACGCGACGCTCATACAGAGCGCCCAAGATGCACCCATCTCCTTTGTTGGATAGGCGCTCCGATCGCGATGCTCGGCTCGTCGAGGCTTGTCACGGCTGACAACGCCACAACACCACGTCATGTGTGCCATGTGTCGCAGCGTGCCGTGACGCGCCTCCGGTGGTCCTTTCTGGAACTGCCGTAGGCGGTCTTCAGTGCAACAGCAATTGCCGCTCCGCTTGCGCCCAGCAGAAATCGACGCATTTGTTGACCGCGCGCAATTCGCGCCCCGTGGCAGTTGCAGCAGCGCCACATGAACGCTGCTGTCCCGGGTAGGGTTCGACCCAACCGAGACGGCGCGCAATGCAGTCACAGCTGGATTGACACGCAGCGAATAGAATGGCCTCGTCCTGGACGTCCATCGCGAGCCGCACCACCGCGAATGCAGCGTGATTCGCGACAGAGGCCGCGAGTTCCGGGCCGCAGCGCGTCTCGAAGGCAGGGACGGCCTATTGCCCCGGCCGCCTCCACGGCCGCAGGTCGGCCTTTGTCGAGGGCCTCGTGACGACCAGGAACCGCACGTGCGAGTAGAAGACGAGGTGGAAGTAGACGACGGACCGGTGGGCCACCCGCTGCCAGTCGTAGAAGAAGACGTCGGGCTGCTCGGTCTGCGGGCCCTCAAGCAAGTGGCGGCCAGTCATTGCCATCACCTCACGGTAGGTGCCAGCCTGGCTGAAACCCTCCCCGACTCGGACGAAGTCGGGCGAGATCACAGACAGCGGCGCGAGCAGGCGCTCCCCGGTTAGGTGAAAGAACAGGCCGCGCGCCACCTTCTGCATCGTCCGATCGATGCGATCCCACTCGATCGAGAGCGCGCCCACCTGCCGCCGCCCCGTCCCATCGTCCACCTCGGTCACGCACGCGCCCTTGAGGAACGGTCGCATCTTCCCTGGCCGGCGAGCGATTTCGCGGAAGATCTTGGACACCGCAGACGCGCCAGGCTCGGTCTCGCTCGCGGTCTGCAGGATCGCCCAGAGAGTGTGCTCGTCGTCCTCCGACGTCGCGTTGTTGTGCGTCCTACACGAGGGCACCTTGATGAGATTTCGACGCCGGTCGACGCCGTCCGCCGTGTCCGCGATCTTCGGAAAGAATCCGTCGGGTGGCACGTGCTCACCAGTCGTGGCGGGTGCAATGCATTGGTAGCAGGTCCGTGGTCCCTGTCTCGCGGCCATCCGCGAAGCGTAGCTGCGCCAGCCCGGCCCAGGGAATGCGGCGCGGCGAGGACGTTGGGCGGGGCCCGTCACGGCCGACGAACCCTTTCCGCAACTGCCCGAGCGGGACCGACTCCAACGACGTGCCGTTCCAGGTGGCGTGCAGCACGATCTGCAGGTGCGGAGGAGCGGCTCGACCGCCGATGGCTCGACGCCAGCGGGGACGAAGAGCACCGCATTCTGGCGGGCGGGCGGTTGGCCGAGTTGGGCATCATTCGGTTCTGGCGTCCCAGCATTGCTATGGACTTCGCGCCGCTCTCTCGCAGAGCACAAAGATCGGACCCGCCGAGCGTATCTTGACGTGTGCGCCGCCTTCGCCGGCGAGACCGCTCACCGACAACCGGCAGAGCTCCTCCCCAAAGCGAGGGGGTCCGTGGTCGTCGACAACAGCTCCCCTGACGATCTCGACTCTGTCGACGGCACCCACGGCCGCAAACGCAGCCGCGTCCGGGATCCAAAGCCAATTCCCGTCAGCTACCCCATCGTGCACTTCAGTGGTCAGGCCAATCTCGCGAACCTCGATCCTTTCGTCCGACCCCATGACGCGCGCATGAAAGCCGCTTGCATCGCGTTCGGTCGCGAAAACCGGCCACACAGCGCGGTCATCCACCAGCACGAAGGCGGGTCGGGGCAAGTGTAGGATTACGTTGGGCCGTCGGTCTCGTGGCTCGGTGCCATCGGGCGGCACCGGCATGCGCCACACGCGGAGCGCGATGTCCTGCACCACTCTCTCGAGGCCGTCGTGAACGCGCACCACAAGATCCTCCAGCCTGAGCTGTTGGACGTAGGTCCAAGCATTGGAGCGGCGGCCGCGGGTCGTCGGCCCCTCAAGCGACGCCGGGTCGGGAATGAGCATGACGTTGTAGCGAGGGTCAGAGGCTTCGGGCAGCGGCGAGGCCGCCGGGTAGAACGCCCCGATCGATGGATTCCATCCGTGATGCGTGAAGGCGACGCGATAGGCGTTCATCTCGGCGAACCAATCGCGCTCTGCCCGCAGCGAGAGCACCTCGTCGCTCTGGCTGTAGGCCGCAGCCCTTTGCGTCGCGCGTGGGTCCCTTGGAACCGAGGCGAAAATCGCTGGTGAAGCTTCCCATCTCGAGGCACCGGAGGCCGATTCGCCCGCTCGCCGTGCACTCACGAACATGATCTCGTCGACGGCGGACCGCGAGGCCCCGAGAACCCCGGCGGCCTCGTAGACTGCGAAATGGGCGGTCGCGTCGTAACCCACGGGTCCGAGCCCAGCGCGACGCGCGGCGCAGAACTGGACGACGCGCTCAAAGCGTCGACGGTGGTACGTCGCGCGGCAAATCGTGTTTGCCAGCGAGTTCAGCACAGCTCGAAGCTCGTCGACTGGAATCGACGCCAGCGCCGAGCGCGCGATCAGATTCAAGTCCAGCGGAGGGAAGGTCAGCGAACGAAGCATGGCGTTCAGGCCCATGTCGTCATGCGTGTCCGGCAACTCGTCCGGCACGGGGACTCGACAGAGCAACATGGCGGGCCCGCGCGCGACGACCGCACTCATCAGCGCATCGTAGCGCGAACGCGCTTTGGCCGGCCGGGGAACGAGCCGCTGCGGAGGTCGGTACGCAGAGCGGCCTCGTGGGCATCGCGCGGATCGCGGTCATCGCCGAGGACGAGCGCACGCGCGCGCTGCCCGTTGAAGTGGGCGAACAGAAGGATCGCCGCCGCCGCACGCTGACGACGAGCGTCGAACCTCGCCGAGAACGCGCAAACCCTCCTCGATTGCCTCTTGAGGTCGTGGATCGCGTAGAAGTCCAGGAGCACGTTCGTGTCCAGAAGACCGCAAAGACGATCGGGCGCGGCCTCAGCCGCGGCCATTTCACGGCGAGAGGGGCTTCGCGGTCGCGCTGAGCTGTCGGCCGCTTGTATCACGGAACCGATGTCCGGCTCGTGCCGACCCTCGGCATGCTCCTCATCGCCGGCCCCTTCCGGTTCGAGCTCGTGCAGGCCGCTCTGCCGGGTTCGAGGAGGACGTTGACGCGACATGGGCACCCCCATGGACTGCGGAGTGAAGGGCCTGGCACACCGCGAAGACGCTCGCGCCCCGCTCGGACGCCTCGTTTGCGCGCGCAAACGTGAAGGTGCCGAGTTGGCTGGTCGCCGTGGGCCTGCCGCTCCAGCACCAAACGGTGGTGGCGGCGGAAGCGCTCATGGACGGAAGCAAGTTCGGCGGTGTAGGCGCGGGGAGTTTGTGTTCCAGGTATCGGCGCCATTGTTAGCCGAAGCGAGGGCCAAAGTAGCACTTGCTCGCGCGCTTGAAAGCAAGCCACAATGAGGCGCAAGACAACGATGGAAGACTCGCCGCGGTCAAGCAAGACGACGCCTCCTTCTGCGAGTAGATGCTGTACGGCGGCCAAGTCTCCTGGCGCAGGACGCCAGCTGCTCGTTCTCGTTGCAACAGTGGCAGGCATGGCCTACTGCCTGAGGTGCAGGCCAGACAGCTCCTCTCTCGTCGTCGTCTCCCTATGGGGATTTGTAACGGTCTTGTTTATGCGACTGACCACGAGAGCGGACGCCTCGGCAGCCAGCGACTCAAAGGACGACTCCGCTCGGAGCCAGGGACCAACGATTGAGTCCGTTCGAGCGCTCGCGGCAGTGCTCTGCTCAATTCCCATTACGCGTGTCATGAATTCGGATGAACGGCGACGATATCGGCACGAGGTCGAGAGTGCGATGCGTGAGGCTCAGTGCCGAGAGGTCGAGCTGCTTGCAGCACGGGCTGTGTGGGACACAGCGCCAAGCATCGATCGCGTCGTCACATTGATACGGCAAGAACATGGGAGCGGAATTGGCACGGAGCTAGAGAACGTGGTGATCGCAGCGGTACGCAAGCGCGTGCAGGGGCTAGACTGCAGCCCGGAGCTCCGAGAGGCTCTCAGAACGCTCGACACGCCGCTTGATGCGTCGCACGCTCAGATCTTGCCATCGACAGGAAGCGATAGGTCCGTTGCGCCGTCCGCTCACCCGCCAGCCTCGGTACCACCGAAAGGGAAGGATGCGTCTGTTGCGCCGTCAGAGACCGCTCAGCCGCCAGCCTCGGCGCTTCGGCACGATGAACACAAACTTAGTGACTTGGTCGGCAACCAGCAGCCCATGGTGGCAGACGACCCGTCGGCGCTTCGGCACGATGAACACGAGCCTAGTGACTCGGTCGGCAACCAGCAGCCCATGGTGGCAGACGACCCGCCGGATGACGTATGATGCGTGGGGCGACTAGTTAGGGAGCGAGGCTACGAGCGGGTGTGACTGTTGAACCAACGCCAAAAATCTTGCGTCATCAGACCCTGACTGTCTAGTGGGTTTAACCGACAGACGAACATCGAACCGTTCGGTTTGATAAATCGGCTGAGTCGCTCGGTCCATGTCGCTGCCGGCTCGTGGGAGCACACGATCCAGGAAGTGAAGTCGTAGCGATACCAGCCGTGCGCACGATCAAGTTCGCTTTGGACATCGAGTGGCCCAATGCCCGGATTCACAGTCATTGCCACAACGTAGAGCGCCATAGGACTACTCTTAGAACACCTACTTAGGTCTTTGGCCCGCCGGGATTTGTTTGTACTCCACCTTCCCTCTTGACTGGGAACATGGTCTGCTGCACCGTCTGCGCGAGTTCAGATGGGCTGAACAAGAGCCCCTTGTGGCTGATCAGAAGTGCAACGACCAGCGTCACAGCCCCGGCAAGCCCAATACCGACCGCCCCGAGCAGTGCGTAGCGAATGGCGACAACGCTGGTTTGAGGCGCAATAGGCTGGGCCGTACCTCGGTCAATGTAGCCAGCGGCCGTTGCCGCGAGCGCGAGCACTACGGTCAGCGACACGTAGAAGCGGCCGACAACGACCAGTGGTCCGGGGCGTGTTGACCTTCCCGGATCGATGATACTCTTTGCCAACTCGATGGTATCTGTGGCATGCTTGGTGTCCAGCTCCATCTCGTCATGTGTAGCGTCGACGACTGAGGCTAGCAAAGTTTTCGCAGTTCGCGCCCACACATCATTCAAGCGGCCCGCGGACGAGTCTCGGCGATGGAGTCAACGCCTCGCTCGACCTTGGCCCAGGTGAAGGCGTCGAAGAGCGCGGTAATGCGCCGCATGCCGTCAAGCCCTACAGACGGCGGCCTCCCACATGTGCCTTCGCGCGTGACTCCAGCAGCCGACCTCGATTGGTCAAGCGTGACGAGACACGAACAAGCGCGAGTGGGGGACGCCGCTCGCCGAGCGGCTAATACTCGTCGTGCCGACCTGCTACCCCCATCGGGGATGTTTGGGACGCCATCGCGAGCACGAGTTGCTCTACGTCCGACCACGTCTACGCAGTGCAGCAGCACGTCGACAAACGTCGAGTAACAGATCAGGAGTCTCACTGTGGTCCGCAACGGTGTATGGAAACACCTTCCGCGCTCGCCAGATCTCCTCCAAGACCGCTTCCTTCTTTCCGAAGCGAACGCCCCAGAACGGCCACGACTGTCGCATCGAGGCATGCTGCTTGGCAACCTCAGTCAGTACCTGTGTGAGGTTCTTGTCTTCGCCGGACAGGCCTATGAACAGGCAGACGTGCGACGCCATCGTCTCGACAAGCGCGCGATGCCACGGATCGCGCGCATTGCCGACTATGCGATCGTACTCACTTTGGGCAAGCACGAGTCCCCGTTGGCGGCAGGACTTTTCGGCCGATTCGTCAGCGGGGAGCACTCCGTGTGGATGTAGAATCGCCACATCGCAGTGCCGCCTCATTGAAGGCATCTCGACAACCGACAACGCATCGTAGCCGAAGTAAGACAGTAGCGTCTCCAACACATCGTCATAGTTGAATGTCACCACTGTTCCAACCGACCCACGACTCGAGGCCATTGTGAGCGCAGCGACAGCACGCAACAGCTGGTGGCTGAGCAGAGCCGAAATTGATCTGTCAAAGGTCTTGTATAGTGCCTGTCGGATCGCTTCGCGAAATCGCTCGTCGTCGCCGCCACTGACCGCAGACCGCAAGAACTCCGCCTGTGTCTCGACAGATTTCCCCTCCAATTCGATCTTCAAGGTCGGGGACGCCATGCGATCAACTAGGCCCTTCCAGTCAGGGAGTCCGAATCCGCTGGACGCTCCAGCTCCGAGCACGATCGCCAGGGACCCTTGGGCCAACTGACCGGCAAGAAAGTCGATCAGCGTCTCGCGGCTTGACCAGGAATCGTGGTTGCGCATCAGAAAGGTCATTTTTCGGTCTGCCACCCGATGAACGAACCGCCAGCTAGGAAGTCCATCGCCCTAGCCGCCCGCCCCATCGACGCTCGCCCATCGTACCAGAACCCGACCGCTCCCTGGTTGTCAATCGCAAGCGCCTCCCTCCTGGACTGACGTTCCCGAAGGCTCACTCGAAAGGGAGCGATTCGTGGAAGAAGGTCGCCTACAAAGTCCGCGTCGAGGAGATCTTGGCCAAAGAACCCGACGCTTCTCAGCGATGATCCGTACCCGTCGACGCGCGCATATATTGAGGAGATTCGATACTGACTCTGCGGAGTGTCGAGCGCTCGTACCACTCCCTCGACGTCGACCGTCGGGTAGTAGACGTAGGGCCGCAAACGCATGGCGGCAAGGAAAGCTGGCACCAGAGCTTCGTCGCGCGCGACCAGAAGGTATCTGCTTCCCAGCGAGTATCTGTAGAAGTCGTAGTTGACTCTGGCAGCGGTCTCCTCGCCCACAAGTAACGGTTTGGACGCGAGGAATCGAAGGTGATGCCAATTCGCGACACCAACAGGATGTACTACGACGCCTGGGTGGCGCGGCCACTCCGACTTGCTCCATTCCAATGAAAGCAGGTGGCCGGACAGATACGGTGCGCCGCGACTCATGGCGCTGTTGCCCCAAACGCGAGCATCATGAGCATCCAGGCCGACCGTGTCGCGTTCTGATGGGACTCGGAGCCAAACGCACTCACGAACCGAAGTGGGTTCTTCGGCGTGTGTCCACCAAACTCCAGTGGCCTAAGTTGCGGTGTACCTTTGCGCCCGTGTCTTGTGGCCGTGCTGTCAGCGAGCAGTCTTTGTGCGACCGACGGCTGGAACAGAAACGCCCTCACGACCCGGGCCAGGATTGACCTTCTTGTCAGTTGGGTCTCGAAGAATGCTCTCCGCTCCACCAAATAGGTCGCAGCTCTGCGTGCAAGTTCGTTTCGTGCCCCGATGTCTTCTAGCTCAGCTCGCACTACTGCAATCGTGTCAGCAATTACGGTCGACTCGCGTTCGCGGGTCGCACCAGCCAGGACCGCGCACAGTGTTCGAACGAGGTACTCCTCCACCCTAGCCGACACGTTTGGGATGACGGCCCAACTTGACCAGATCGACGTAAGGTACGGTCGCACCTGTCGGTCGTAGAAGTACAAGAAGTCGAACGCGTGGGTCATGCACTCATTGATTTCCTTATATGCGTGCGTGATTGCCGCACCAAACTCTTGTGGTTGCATGGCCGTGCCGCCAGGTGCTACGGGCGCGATATGTACGGCTGTCCAACACACCCCCGCGGACAGTTGCTCAAGCATGCTACGCGATGGGACGTTACGGAAGGTTACTTCAAGAGCGCGTTCAAGTGAACTGTCGTCGCCCAGGTCCGGAATGATTAGCGCAAGGGCGGACTCTATCCATATGTGGCTAATCTCGTGCGTCACGGTGGCCAGCGTCCACGCCTGAGCATTGCAGGCAGTCACCGCTTCGAGTGGCGCCGAAAGAGAGACGGGCGTTGATCGGAAGCCGTCTCGCCCGCTGAAGAATGCGATTTGCTGTACGTCTAGATCACCATCAGTGACGGGAAGTCGCGCTGAAATGTCTGGTCGAAATAGGTGCTCCTTACGCCAGAATTGGTCGGCGGGATCGAGTCCCAGTAGATCTACACCGCCGGCATCGTGATGTGGCTGAGTGCTGCCCAGCAACTCGAGTCGATCGATCAGCCTGGACGATTCGAGCGCGCTGTTGATATGTGTCTGTAGGTTCTGAAGAGCCCGCGACGCCGTCCCGATCCCCAGAAGCGAATGCGGCCAAAAATGGCACTCGGTCTCCATGACTGGGCTTACGCCGGCAAAGGCCTGCGATGAGTATCGAGAGAGAGCAGCGTTTGCATTGACGAGCAGGGTTTGCTGCTGGATTGAGTGCCCTGTCGCGGAAAGCAGGCGCCGAAACGAGCGATCGAAGTCGAGAAGGAGTGCTGCTTGGCTGGCCTGGTACCGCTCCGCTCTCCGCCAAGTGCATGCCAAGAGTGTCTGGTACTCTCGCCAGGTAGACTGAAGTTCGAGGGGCAGCGGCAGTTCAGCCAGCAACTCCTTCGGCAGCATTGGCATCACTGATTTGGAGTTGTTGTTCCGTGATGTGACAATGAATTGGTTGTCTAGCGTCCATTGTTCGAAGTGGCACTTCGCGGTAGAGAGGAAAGCGAGAATTGCCTGTTGTTCCTTCTTCGTTGATGGGAAGAAGACCGTATTGTATGTGCCCAGGGTTAGAGCTAGCGACTTCGCCAGATCCGGAGGTATTGTGCCGGGAGAGATTGGGCCAGCGAGAAGGACGCTTGTTCTTCCTCGCAGGGGAGGAAACTTAAAGCCCTCGGCGGGATAGATCGGGCTCATGCGCGCACTGAGCGCGTCGCTCCACAGCGCTAGTGCTGCGGGGAACTTCCTGACAACCGCTAGACTGTGCCGTCCGCTTGCAAGACCGAGCAGGACAAGATAGTGTGTCTGTCCGCTCAGCCTAATCAAGACGTCTTCCAGCGAACGCGAAGTTCTCCAGTAGCTTCATCGGTCCACTCCTCACGGTCGCATTCGAACTCTCGATGAGCGCCACTGCGATCCACGCTGGACTTTGATGGGCCGGCAATTAGGTTCGCGTCGTTGTCGAAATGTCCGTAGTGTCTGGGAGGGGCGACGTGAGCAAGCCGCACCGCGCGGAGGACGTGCCGAACCCTGGGCATCGGCGAAGGCTAGACGGCCGCTGAGCAGCTGGGAAGTGCGGCGGCTTCGATCGCGCTTAGGCTCTCAACACTGTGCTGGGCGTATGGCCCGATAATTGCAGGGCCGACCTCGCACTTGGTCAACGACGCCTCTCGTCGCCGCGAGTCGGACCTGAGTGGCTTCCCCGGTTGGCGGGTCGGTCTCGGCGGCTGAGGCGAGCCGGTGGCGAGGCGCCCGGCGCTCACGGCTCTGGCCGAGCTCGAGCGCAGCCCGTCGAGGGAGGCGCCGCCCGAATCTGCTCACGCTTCCGCGGCGACCGGAGCTCGCTGTCGCTGCTCAGATGTAGCGCGGAGACGGCCGCAGCGAAGTGGCGATCTGGGACGCATGCGAGCACCGCATCCTCCGGTCCGATGTGCGCCTCCCACCACTGAAAACCATCGCGCAAGTACCCGACCAACAACACCATCGCTCGCGTAGAAAGACGGATCAGATAGTGCGTTGGTCGGCCCCTGGTGAAGCCTCGCCAAGGCGTATCGAGGGCTGGGGCTGGCAGATCAAGCGACTGTTGACGGCACGCGCTGAGCGCGGCCAGGTGCACGCAGAGCGCATCCAAGTCGAGGAGGAGACGACTAGCCTCCGATGGCTGGCTCCGGACCAGGAACCGGGCGAGGCAGGCAGCCGCTGCGCGGGTTGGTCTTCCTTGGTAGATCATGTCCCAACTCGCTTCGTTTCCTGCCCAAATCGCAGCCTTCAGGGCAACGTGTCGGGAGGACCTAGCCCGTCTCTCCCGCAGACGTTGCATGCGATCGCGATCCAACTCACCAGCGATCGCTTGGCGAACCAGGGTCAGCTGCTCGTCGAGCGCCAGACGATCGGCGGACCTGAGCGATGCCGCGGAGATCGCACGTCGTACCAGCCACAACCCCGCCGCCAACCAGCCATCGCGGTCAAACCGCGGTGTCGGTCCACGACCGTCGGCGTGCTGCAGCCGTGGGTGGAGGGCTTTGGGAACCACCGCGAGCGCTGCCTGCAGCAACGGGTGCGGATTGGGCATGACGGCAGGCCGGAGGTCAGCTGCCGCAGACTTTGTAGCCGAGACTGGCGTCAACCTGGCACGTGCCAATCTCGCAGTCCGCGTTCTTGGTGCAGGTGCGCACACAGTAGGCCGTGCCCGTGGCCAGCTTGACGCAGGCCGCCCCGCAGGCCGAGGTGGCCGATGGGCACCCACAATCCGAGTGCGCTGTGCACACCCTCGCGCAGAAGCCACCCCTGGCGCAGTACCCGGCTGGCAGCGACGCGCAGTCTCCGTCGCCAGAGCAAGCCTTGCCGACCGTCTTCTCCACAGAAGGAGCTGCGGGCGCCTCCGTTGAACACCCGGTCGCCGCGAGAAGCACCACCAAGGTCGTGAGCCCGAGAACTCTCTGCATGACGCGTCTCCCCTGTTGCTGGATGTGGAGACCCGCTGCTCCGCACCTTCGTGAACACGCATAACAGAGCGTGTTTGCGTCGACAATGCGCCTGTAGCGCGGACGAAATGGCCGCCCTCGCTCCCAAGCCTCGCCCCTTGCGTGAGTGGCGCCGCAGCATGGCGGCCAACGTGCGCGCTCTGCGGGAGCGACGCGGTCTCACCCAGGAGCAGTTGGCCGAGGCCGCGAGCATTGGACCGCGCTACTTGCAGGAGGTCGAGCGGGCGCGGACGAACCCGTCCCTCGACATGCTCGTGGCGATCGCCGATGCCCTAGGCGTCGATCCGCGCCGCTTACTGCGTCCCGCGGAGCTCGAGATCCGGCCGCCGGGCCGGCCGAAGGCCCGCTGACCGCCCTGCCTCAGAGATCCCGGGGTGCGCCGCGGCTGCCTCGCAAGTCCCGAGCTGCCCCAAAATTCCGTCTGCGGTACCTATTTTAGGGCAAAGCCACTCCGGCGGGACGGGTGACACATGGGGGTGACAGCCGGGAGCGTCGGGAGCACGGAATTTCCCGGCGAGGCTGACGGTACGGCTCCTGCTTGGCGGGGGGGAGGATGCTGCCCTCCTTCGCCTCCTCCGAAGAAGCATCGTTCTCCGTCGCCGACGTCCGCGGACGCGTGCTCGGGACCAAGCTCTCGCTCGCCCAGCTCTCCGCGCGCGTGGAGAACGGCCTCTTGCCCACCGCCGCCCTGGTGGCGGCGGCCGGCGAGACCAAGTGGCGGCCCCTCCACGAGGTGCTCGGCAGCGGCGCCCGTCGCATCGCGTCGCACTGGTTCGTCGCCGCGGCCGGTCGCGTCGTCGGCCCGGTGGACACCGAGACCCTGCAGCGCGGGATCGAGGCCGGTCGGGTGCCCAAGGACGCGATGCTGTGCGCCATCGGCGAGCGCGAGTGGCAGACCATCGACGAGACCGGGATCTTCGCCGACGCGCTGTTCGACGTGATGGAGACGCAGTGGATCGCCTCCCCGAAGTCGCAGCGCAAGGTCCCGACCGTGAAGCCGCCGCCGCCGCGTCGCCGCTAGAGGCCGCCGCCGATCAGGCTCCACGCCGTCTCGAGACGGTCGCCGTCGAGCTCGTGGTGGAACCGCACGACGTCGCCCTCGGCGCCGATGGTGTAGCCCGCGACGTACTTGCGCGCGAGGACGCCGACGAAACCCTTGGGCACGGCCGACTCGATCAGCTTGCCGACGAGGGCGGCGTCGTCCTTGGCGTGCGCGTCGTCCTTGGCCTTGGCGTCGATGTCGAGGATGGTGCCGTTGTCCTTGCGGAGGCGGATCGTGATGTTGGTGTCGAAGAGATCGTCGGGGATCGCCGTCAGCACGTTGGAGGGCTTGCGCATGTAGGCGCCGAGCACGAGGTCGGCGTCGCCCTTCGGCACCATGTCCGACGCGCGCTTCTTCTTGCTGACCATGGCGCGGGCGATCTCGAGGGCCTGCTTCTCGCCGTCGAGCGGGGTGATGATGATGCCCCCGGGGATCTGCACCACCGCGCGATCGGCCTTGTCGATCTTGGCGCGGAAGGCGGGCACGTCGTCGTCGCCGATCCACTCGCCCTTGAACGACTTGTTCATGCCCTGCAGCACGAGCGAGATGGCGACGTCGGGCTTGTTGTGGACGATGATGGCGGTCACGCGCGAGGTCTCGTAGAACCGCGGGCCGTTGGCGTAGAGCGCGTCGAGGTCGCGCACGGGGTCGATGCCCGTGCCGTCGAAGAACGGCTTCCACTCGGGGATCTTGGCGATCTTGCCGCCGAGCTGCTTGCCGACCGGGTGGGCGCGCAGGTGGTCCATGCGCACGAGGACCGAGACGTTGACCTCCTTGTTCTTGGGCTTGAGGGTCTCGAGCCCGCCGGCGAGGGCGTTCGGGTCCTTGATGCGCTTGGGCTTCATCGGCGCGGCGTCGGGGGCGTCGCCCGGGGCGTCGGAGGGGCCCGCATCGGGCCCGGCTTCGGGGCCGGCTTCGGGGCCCGCCTCGGGCGCGGGAGGTCCGGCGTCGCCGGCGACCACCTGCCCCCCCGGGTCGAACGTGCCGGTGGGCGCCGGCTTCGGCGCCGGGTCGTCCTTGCCGTCGTCGAGGGCGTCGATGTCGATCGGGATGACGGTGGGCGCGTCGGCGGTGTCCTTCTTCCACTCGACGGGGGAGGGGCGCATGCCGAGGCCCACCAGCAGCCAGGCCAGGATCCGGGCCCAGGGCAGCACCGACAGCGAGTGGATCCCGAGCGAGGCCACGACGAAGCGGGCGAGGAGGTCACCCCGCCGGAAGAAGCGCGACATGAGCGCCCTCGGCCACGCTTCGCCCGCTCCCTGGGGCGCGCCGGCCGCGTCTTGACCCACGGGTGTGCTCATTCTCCACCGTAGGACGAGCGAACAGCCCCTCTCATGCCCGTTCGTTTACTCGTTGGCCAAGGTTTTGGCGAGCTGCCGGTTTCCCGGCTAAAGGATCGGTCCATGCGCACCTCTCTCGTCGGTCTCGCCCTCGTCGCCGCGCTCGCCACCGCGGCCCCCGTGTTCGCGCAGGGCAAGGACAAGCCCGTCGCCGCGGCCGCCACCAAGCAGGCCAAGGAGTTCTCCGAGGCGGTCATCGCGGTCGCCGAGAAGGTGTCCCCCTCCGTCGTGCAGATCGACGTCACCGTGCGCGACGACTCGGGAGAGGGATGGTGGCTCAAGAAGAAGGAGTCCTCGCTCATCCACGGCAACGGCTCGGGCGTCATCATCAGCGCCGACGGCTACGTCATGACGAACAACCACGTCATCGAGGACGCCCTCACCATCACCGTCAAGACGCGCGACGGCAAGATCCTGCCCGCCAAGATCAAGGGGCGCGACCCGGCGACCGACATCGCCGTCATCAAGGTCGACGCCACGGGCCTGCCGGCCGCCAAGATGGGCGACTCGGACGCGGCCAAGGTCGGCGAGTGGGTGGTGGCCGTCGGCTCGCCGTTCGGGCTCAGCTACACGGTCACGAGCGGCGTGGTCAGCGCCAAGGGCCGCGGCGGCCTCGGCATGAACGTGGTCGAGGACTACATCCAGACCGACGCCAGCATCAACCCCGGCAACAGCGGCGGCCCGCTCGTGAACCTGGCCGGCGAGGTGCTGGGCATCAACACGCTCATCGTCGGCAAGGGCAGCGGCATCGGGTTCGCGGTGCCGAGCAACATGGCCAAGCGGGTCAGCGAGCAGCTGATCAAGAACGGCAAGGTCGTGCGCGCGTGGCTCGGCGTCACCCCGCAGACCCTCACGCCCGAGCTCGCCAAGGCGTTCGGGACCGCGCCCTACGCGGGCGTGCTCGTCGCCGACACGGCGGCGACCGGCCCGGCGGCGGCGGCCAAGATCGTCCCCGGCGACATCGTGGTGAAGGTCGGCGGCAAGGCGGTCCGCGAGGCCCAGGATCTCATCCGTGAGGTCATCAACCACGACGTGGGCTCGAGCGTCTCCATCGAGGTGATCCGCAGCGGCAAGACCTACGAGACCAAGGCGGTGCTCGCGCCACGCCCCGAGCCCCCGGTCAAGCCGACGCCGTCCGAGGAGGCCAAGTCGAACCCGGCCTCGGGGTACGGCATCACCATGAAGCCGATCCCGCCGGAGGCCGCGCAGAAGTGGGGCCTCACCGGCAAGGCACAGGTCTACATCTCGTTCGTCGAGGTGGGCTCCGCCGCCGAGAAGGCGGGCCTCGTGCCCGGCGACGCGATCCTCGAGGCGGGCGGGGTGCCCAACCCGACCATCGACCAGATCAAGAAGGCGGGCGACAAGGGCACGCTCCTGATGCGCATCGATCACAAGGGCGAGAAGGGCTACCTGACCGTCACCAAGTGATGCCCACCGCCAACGGGTGACCTGCGCCGCGCGCAGCGCCTCGGCGGCTGAGCAAGGCGGCGAGGACGTACCCCTCCCGGCGCGAAGCGCCGCACGGGGGTGGTCGGCGGTCTGCGACTCCACGAGCCGCAGGCGACGTGGAGCCGCGGCGGCCGACCCCGAGGGGGGCGTGAGCCCCCCTCAGCCAACTACGCGCGCCTCGGGTCGCTGGCGGAGGCGGTAGTCGCAGTCGGGCACGTCGACCCGGCGGAACTGGCCGTCGTCGCCCAGCACGTGCGCCTCGACCCCCTGCAGGCGACCCTGGTCGTCGAGGTCGTAGAGGTTGAAGCCGGCGTGACGGTGGGGGTGGTCGCTGAGGAGCGAGGCGCTGGTCGCGCCGATGACGTCGATGCGACCGACCTCGGTGTCCACGTGACGGCGCACGCGGATGTGCGAGTGACCGTGCAGCACGAGCCCGTGCTCGAGCCGCGAGAGCGCAGCGAGCATGTGGTCGGAGTCGTGGAGCCCCTCGAGCCACGCGAGCACGCGGTTCTTCAGGTTGTGCGCGGGGTGGTGCTGGAGGATCACCTTGCCGCGGCTCTTGACCTCGGGGTGCTCGAGGATGCCGCGCAGCGCGTGGATCTGCTCGGCGCCGAAGCGCCCCGAGGCCATCATGGGCATGCGCGGCACCGCCGACGACAGGCCGATGAGGGCGAGGGGACCGCGCAGCTTCACGAACGGGTAGCGCGCGCCGTAGTGCTCGACCCCGAGCTCGGGGAGGTCGCTCGCGAGGTACTCGGCGAAGAACTGCTCGAAGCGGCGCTTGTCGGCGGAGCCGCGCGTGTAGACGTCGTGGTTGCCGGGGACCAGGCTCACCTGCCCGGGGCCGAGGCCCAGATCTTCCTCGAGGAACTGGCGCACCAGCGCGAACTCGGGCTCGAGGGCGAGGTTGGTGAGGTCACCGGTGATGGCCACGTGGTCGACCCGGGCGCGCTTGACCTCGTCGGCCACCGCGCGCACCGCGTGGGGCTTGTGCGCGCCTTTGCGGTGCATGCGCAGCATCGCGTAGCCGGTGACGCGCTTGTTGAGGAACCGCCGGAGCGGCACGCCCTCGAGCGAGAGCAGGTGCAGGTCGGAGAAATGGGCGATGCGCACGGTAGAGGCGTACTACGCGCGGCGGTGGGCCGAAAGCGACCCACGCGCTACCGTGGCGTGCTGTTCGCGAACGACCACCATGCAGCGGTGGCAGGGGTGTCACGATGAAGGTCTGCGTGTTCTGTGGTTCCGCGCCCGGTGCGCGGCCGGTCTACCTCGAAGCCGCCCGGGCGCTCGGCGCCGGGCTCGCCCGCGCGGGACACGAGCTCGTCTACGGCGGCGCCTCGGTCGGCACGATGGGGGCGGTCGCCGACGCCGCGCTCGCCGAAGGCGGGCGGGTGATCGGGGTCATCCCGCGCTCGCTCGTCGACCGCGAGATCGCCCACCAGGGCCTCAGCGAGCTCGTGGTGGTGGACTCGCTCGCCGCGCGCAAGGAACGCATGTTCGAGCGCTCCGACGCGTTCGTCTCGCTGCCCGGGGGCTACGGCACGCTCGACGAGACGTTCGAGGTGCTGACGCTGCAGCAGCTCGGCGGCCCGCGGCATCCGGTGATCTTCGTCGACCTCGAGGGGTTCTACGGGTCGCTGATCGGCTTCCTCGATCACGCTGCGCAGGAGGGGCTCGTGCAGCGCGCGCACCGCGCGTTCGTGACGGTGGTGGCCGACGTGCCGGGGGCGCTCATGGCGCTCGGGGATTGACTCGACCGCCGGGGTGTCCTCCAGTTCATCCCATGCAGGTCTCTTACCGCGCCCTCCTGGCGCTGGTGCTCGTCGCCTCGATGCCCGGGTGCGTCGGCCAGATCGGTGAAGTCGGAGACACGCAGGCGACCGACGACGCGGGCAACCCGGTCGACACCGGCAGCGGGGGTGACGCGAGCAGCGACGCAGGCGGCGACACCGGGAGCGACGGCACCGTGCCGACCCCGCCCCCGTGCGGGAGCGTCCGCGCGGACGTTCCCGCCGCCACGCGCACGCTGTACGTCGCGACCACCGGCTCCGACGCGAGCGGCGACGGCAGCGCGGCCAAGCCGTTCGCGTCGATCGCCGGCGCGCGCCCCAGCCTCAAGGCGGGCGACGCGCTCCTGCTGCGGGCCGGCACCTACCAGCCGAAGAGCGCGATCGTGCTCGAGGGGCTCGTGGGCACGGCCGGGGCCTGGATCCGCATCGCGGCGGCGCCGGGCGAGAAGGTCGTCCTCGACGGCAGCGCCGCCGGCACCGGGAGCTCGGGCCTGCTCACCGTCGCGGCCTCGTCCTACGTGCTCGTCGAAGGGCTCGAGGTGCAGAAGGGCGGGGCGCTCGTGCACGTGGAGGACTGCGACCACGTGACGGTCCGCGACCTGCGCCTGCACGCGGCCACGCGCGAGGGGCTCCTGCTCGTGGGCACGAACCTCGTCGCGGAGGACAACGAGATCTGGGACGTCGCCAACGTCAACGCAGGCGGCGCGATGGCGGGCGGCGGATGGCCGGGCGGCATCGACAGCTTCCACGGCAAGTCGGGCGCGCTCACCACGAACCTCGTGATTCGCCGCAACCGCGTGCACGAGGTGTGGGGCGAGTGCATCATCGCCGCCTTCGTCGACGGCGCCACCATCGCCGACAACGCGGTCAGCGACTGCTACTCCACGGGGATCTACGGCGACCACACCCGCAACCTGCGCATCGAGCGCAACCTCGTGTGGACCACCTCGAGCACGCGCGACATCGGCGGCTCGGCGATGACCGGCGTCGATCTCATGGTCGAGGAGTACGGCAGCTCGGACCCGGCGCCGTTCGCCACCGAGCACGTGGTGGTCGCCAACAACGTGGTCGGGCGCGTGGGCACCGCGTTCGGCTGGTACAGCGACTTCGACGCCAAGGGGAACACCTACGGCGACCTCGTCTTCGCCTACAACGTCGTCTGGCAGGGAAAAGACGCGGCGTTCCGCTTCGCCAAGCCCGGGCCCTCGGCCGCGGCGCCGGGACCGATCCGTATCGTCGACAACGTGGTCGTCGCGCCGATGGCCTTCGACGTGCGTGGCGCGCCGGTGACGGCACAGGGCAACTGCTACGAGGTGACCGACGTCGGCGACGTGGTGGACAGCAAACCGGTGAGCGGCGCGTGCGGGCTCGCGGCACCGAGCGTGCCGCTCTCGTTCGAGGGGTTCCGCCTTTCGCCGAGCGCGAAGGCCAGAGGGAAGGGCGTGCCCGCGAAGGAGGTGCCGCTGGATGCCTTCTGCGTGCCGCGGAACGCCTCGGCGCCCAGCATCGGCGTCGCGGAGTGACGCGCGTCAGCGGCTCGACAGCCGCCCCGCGCGGGCCAGCATCGCGGGCTCCGTGATCGACTCCAGCCGGAACGCCGGCGGACGCGCCCCCGGCACACACGCGTAGCGCGCGAAGTCCTCCACCCCGACCGACCGCAGCACGTCCTCGTCGTACGAGGCGCTGCCGCTCTCGACCGCCGCGCGCCCGTCGATCAGCGCCTCGGCCGCGTCGACCACGATGTCCGCCTTGCGCCACATCGCAGGGGTCCCGAGCGCGTGCCCGATCGTGGCCTGGCTCTCGATCAACGTGACCGGCCACAGCGAATACGCGCGGACGCCGTCCGCGGCGTGCTCGGCCGCGAGCCCCGCGGTCACCAGCGTCATCCCGAACTTCGAGATCATGTACGCCGTGTGGCCGGCCGCCGCCGCGGGGACGATGGGCGGCGACATGTTGAGCACGACGCCCCCGCCGCGCCGGACGAAGTGCGGGAGGCACGCCCGCGCCAGCAGGAACGCCGCCCGCGCGTTGACCTGCATGACCAGATCGAACCGGGTCGCCGGCGTGTCGGCGATGGGGTGCCAGTAGAGCGCGCCCGCGTTGTTCACGAGCACGTCGACCCCGCCGAACCGCTCCTCGGCCGCCCGGACCAGCGCGTCGAGGGCGGAGCCGATCCGCACGTCGGTCCGCACCGCGAGGGCCTCGCCCCCCGCCGCCTCGATCGCCTCCACCGTCTCGCGGAGGGTGCCGGGCAGCCGAGGGTCCGGGTCCATCGTCTTGGCCGCGACGACGACCTTCATGCCCCGCGAGGCGAGGCGCAGGGCGAGGGCCCGCCCGATCCCCCGCGAGGCCCCCGTGATCAAGGCAACCTTGCCGGAAAGCTCCATCGGGGGACTCTCGACAGGACCCGCGCGCGCGGCAAGGCGGAGTATGCTCGCGCCGCGTGACGGCACCCATCTTCCGGTTCAACCAGCAGCGGGACGATCTCGTCCAGACCGTCGTGGAGCGCGTGGTCGCCGAGGCGCGCGACCCGGTGCTCCTGCTGAACGACGCGGCCTACCACGAGATCCGGCGCCTCGAGGCGGCGCGCAAGGACACCTCGCGCTGGCGCAAGCTCGCGCGGAGCCTCGGCGGGCTCGACCACCACGCGGCGCGGCAGCGCCTGCGCGAGCTCGCCGACGATCACGCCCACGACGTCGACGGCAACTTCGACCCGCGCGTGTACGCCTTCGCGAGCCGGGTGCTGCCGGTCGGGCTGTCCATCCTGCTGCGGCCGCAGGTGCTCAAGGAGCGCGGGATCGGCGACGTCCTGCGCGGCAACGCGCTCGCCGAACGCATCCGCACGAGCGGGCCGATCGACCGCATCCAGCGGCTCGCCGAGCGGGGCACCGTCGTCTACGTGCCGACCCACCTCTCGAACCTGGACTCGCCGGTGTTCGCCTACGCGCTCGAGAGCGCCCGCCTGCCGCCCGTCACCTACGGCGCCGGCAAGAACCTGTTCACCAACCCGATCCTGTCGTTCTTCATGCGCAACCTCGGCGCCTACCGCGTCGACCGGCGCCTCCGCCACGAGCTCTACAAGCTGGTGCTCAAGGCGTACTCCTGCATCCTCATCGAGCGCGGTTTCCACTCGCTGTTCTTCCCCGGGGGCACGCGCTCCCGCAGCGGCGGCGTCGAGCGCAAGCTCAAGCTCGGTCTCGCCGGCACCGGTCTCGAGGCCTTCGTCCGCACCGGCCAGCGGGTGTTCTTCGTCCCCGCGACCATCAACTACATGCTGACCCTCGAGGCCGAGACCCTCATCGACGATCACCTCAAGGATGCCGGCAAGGCGCGCTACATCATCGAGGACGACGAGTCGACGCGCCTCGCCCGCATCACCCAGCTCGTGAACCAGCTGGCCCACATGGAGGGCAGCTGCGCGGTGCGCTTCGGCGAGCCGGTCGACCCGTTCGGCAACGTCGTCGACGATCGCGGCGAGTCGTACGATCGCCAGGGGCGGCTGGTCGATCCCCGCTCGTACGTCGTGGGCGACGACGGCCAGGTCCGTCAGGACGCCAACCGCGACGGGCAGTACACGCGCGAGCTCGGAGAGGTCGCCATGGAGCAGTACCTCCGCGACACCGTGGCCATGACCACCCACGTGGTCGCCACTGCTGCGTTCGCGCGGCTCCGCGCCGCGCACGGCGGCAAGGACCTGTTCGCGCTGGTTCGCCGTGCGGACGAGACCATCGTCCCCCGCGCGGACATGCTCACCGAGATCGAGGGCGTGCAGGCGCGGCTGGCCGACCTCGATCGCCGCGGGGCCATCCAGCTCTCCACGGCGGTGCGGGGCGCCACGGCCTCCGAGCTGCTCGGCGAGGCCGAGCGCGCGCTCAACGGCTACCACGCGAACCCGGTGCTGCACACGCAGGGCGAGGGCGTCGCGCTGCTCGATCCGAAGGTGCTGCTCTACTACCAGAATCGCCTCGCCAACCACGGCGTCGGCTGGATCGGAGGCGTGCGATGAACCCCGTTTCGGTGGTGGGCGGTGGCGCCTGGGGCATCGCCCTCGCGACGGCGGCCGCGCGTGGCGGCGCCGACGTCCTCTTGCACACACGTCGAGAGGGAGAGCCGATCGCCGGCGTTCGCCGCACGCGCTCGCTGGCCGAGGCGGCCAAGCACGCGCGCCTCGTGCTGCTCACCGTGCCGAGCGCGCACGTGCGCGAGGTCGGGCGAGCTCTGGGCTCGCACCTCGACGGCCACCACTTGCTGGTGCACGGAGTCCGCGGCCTCGCCGCCGTGCCCTCGCGAACGCCGGCCTTCGAGGGCGACGACCTCGTCACGCTGTCGACCGTGCTGCGCGAGGAGACCCCGGTGCGCAGGTTCGGCGCGCTCGGTGGGCCGGTGCTCACGGGCGAGCTCTCGCGGGGAGAGCCGTGTGTGATGGTGGTCGCCTCCCACTACACCGAGGTGCTCGCGGCGGTGCGGTCCGCGTTCGCCGGCAGCTTCATGCGCATCTACACCACGCCCGACCTCGTGGGCCTCGAGTGGGCCTCGGCGCTCACGGGCATCCTGGCGGTCGCCATCGGGTTCGCGCGCGGAGCCGGCGTGGGTGCGGGGCTCGTCTCGGCGTTCGCCATCCGCGGCGTGCACGAGGCGGCGCGCATCGCGGTCGCCGCGGGCGCCGAGGAGCGCACGTTCACGGGGCTCGGCGGCTTCGGCGACCTGCTCGCGGCGATCGGCGAGGAGGATCGACCGGAGGTCCGCCTCGGCCTCGCGCTCGCGCGCGGCGAGGAGCCGACCAGCGCGATCGCGGCGCT
>CAZUZY010000048.1:0-32499 GCA_964624885.1 uncultured Polyangiales bacterium
GGGGAGATCGCGGCGGCGCGGTGGCGGCGGATGGTGCAGGGCCCCCGCGCAGCGGGGCCGAACTAGCGGCCGTCAGCGCCCGCGAGCCCAGGCGATCAGCTCGACGCGGTTCGCGACCCCCGCCTGCCCGTAGAGGCGCTCCAGGGTCGTCTTCACCGTGGAGGGCGCGATCCCCATCGCGCGCCCGATCTCGGCGTTGGAGAGCCCGCGTTCCACGAGGCCGAGCAGCTCGAGCTGGCGCGCGGAGAGCGGCTTGTGCGCGCGACGCGAGGCCTCGTCGATGGCGACGAGGAACGCGGCCTGGGTGCCGCGGCTCGAGCACGGCGCCGCGTGCAGCACGTGATCGCCCGCCCGGAGTGGACCCTTCCGGGCCGCGACCACCCGCGCGATCGCGTTCTGCAGGTGGGGCTCGCGCGCGAGGACCGGCTCGGCGCGGCGGGAGGCGCCGAGCACCGCCCCCCGTCCGTCGGTCACCACCACCACGTCGGCGCGGGCCGCGAGGAGCTCCTCGAGCGCCGACGAAGAGCTCTGGGCGTTGGCGAGGAGCGAGCACACCCGCAGCGGCACGACCAGCGTGGCGGCGCGGGCGGCGAGGCGCGTGCGCTCGTCGTCCGAGAACGCGCTCCCCTCGGGGATGGCCAGGATCGCCGCGGCCACCTGCACCTCCGCGTTGCACACCGCGAGGCGCCCCTGATCGAGCACGCCGAAGTGGCGAACGAACGGGTAGACCGTGCTCTTCTTGAACCCCTCGCGGCTCGCGATGCCCTCGCGGAACGGCTCCACCCAGCGATTGCGCTGCCCCTCAGGGACGTTCGCGACGTCGTAGGCCGGGGTCTTGCGGTGCACCTCCTCGGGGAGCACGAGGCGCTGGAACGCACCCTCGTGCAGCACGCGCAGGAGCCCGAGCGCGTGCGAGCGCGCGCCGCGGCAGGTGAAGGCGATGGCCGTCCCGCGCGGGCACTCCTCGGCGAGCGCCCGCGTCGCGAGCTCGAGCACGGCGCCCTCGTCCTCCAGCGCGGCGATCGCGCTGGTGAGCTCGCCGAGGGGCGTGACCATGATGCGCGAGCTTATCGCGCGAGCCACGCCGCGGTCGCCTCGAAGCCGCCGACCGGCTCGCCGTCGACGAACACCTGGGGGACCGTCTTCTTCCCGGTGCGGAGCTCGGCGCGGGCCTCCGCGGAGCCGGCGTCGCGCTCCTCGAACGGCAAGCCGTGCTTGCGCAGCAGACGCTTCACCTTCCAGCACCAGATGCAGAACGCGCGGGTGTGGACGACGATCACGGGGGAGCCTTCCATGCCCCCACTCTGCGCCGCGGGCGCCGCCCGCTCGATACGCCGATCGGCGGACACCCGGCGTGGTGGTCGCGGTGGTCAGAGCCGGGCGGCGACCTCGGTGCCCTGCTTGATCGCGCGCTTGGCGTCGAGCTCGGCGGCCACGTCCGCGCCACCGATCACGTGGAAGCGCGCGTCCTCGCGCTCCGGCACCAGATCGCGCACCGACTCCTGCCCGGCGCACACCACCACGTGGTCGACCGGCAGCACCTGCACCGCGCCGTCCTGCCGGATGTGCAGCCCCTGGTCGTCGACCTTCAGGTACTCGACGCCGCCGAGCAGGTGCACGCCCTCGCGCTCGAGCACGATGCGGTGCACCCAGCCCGTGGTGCGACCAGGGCCGGCGCCCATGCGCTTGGTCGCGGGCTTGCGCTGGAGGAGCCAGATCTCGCGGCGCGGCGCGTGCCGCACGGGGTCGACGAGGCCGCCGGGCTGCTCGACCTTCGGGTCGATGCCCCACGCGCGCTGGAACTCCGCGGTCGTCTGATCCGGCTCGTGCAGCAGGAACTCCGCGACGTCCACGCCGATGCCGCCGGCACCGATCAGCGCGACCTTCTGGCCCACCGGCTTCTTGTCGCGCAGCACGTCGACGTACGAGAGCACCTTCGGGTGATCGAGGCCCTCGAGGCGCGGCCGGCGCGGCACGACGCCCGTCGCCACCACGATCGCGTCGAACCCTGCCTCGAGGTCGCGCCGCTCCACGCGGGTGCCGAGCTTCACCTCGACGCCGGTGCGCGCGAGGCGCTTCTCGTAGTAGCGGATGGTCTCCTTGAACTCCTCCTTGCCGGGGATCGCCGCCGCCATGCGGAACTGACCGCCGAGCGCCTCGGCCGCCTCGAACAGCGTCACCGCGTGCCCGCGCTCCGCCGCCGTCGTCGCCGCCGCGAGCCCCGCCACGCCCCCGCCGACCACCGCCACCCGCTTCTTGTGCTTGGCGGCGATCACCACGAGCTCGGTCTCGTGGCAGGCGCGCGGGTTCACGAGGCAGCTCGCGCGCTGCATGGAGAACGTGTGGTCGAGGCAGGCCTGGTTGCAGGCGATGCAGGTGTTGATCTCGTCGGCGCGCCCGGCCGCGGCCTTGTTCACGAACTCGGGGTCGGCGAGCAACGGCCGCGCCATCGACACCATGTCGGCGTCACCGCTCGCGAGGATCTCCTCGGCGACCTCGGGCGTGTTGATGCGGTTCGACGCGCACACCGGGATCTTCAGCTCCTTGCGCATGCGCGCGGTCACCTCGCGGAACGCCGCGCGCGGCACCGAGGTGACGATGGTGGGCACCCGCGCCTCGTGCCAGCCGATGCCGGTGTTGAGCAGGTTCACGCCCGCGGCCTCGAGCGCCTTGGCCGCGGTGACGATCTCGGGCCACGTGTTGCCACCCTCCACGAGGTCGAGCAGCGAGTGGCGGAACACGATGGCGAAGTCGCCGCCCGCCGCCTTGCGAACCGCCTTCACCACCTCGACCGGGAAGCGCATGCGGCGTTCGATCGCGCCGCCCCACGCGTCCTTGCGGCGGTTCACCCGCGGGCACAGGAACTGGCTGAGCAGGTAGCCCTCGCTGCCCATGATCTCGACGCCGTCGTACCCGGCATCGCGCGCGAGCGAGGCGCACCGCGCGTAGTCGGCGATGGTGGCGAGGATCTGGCGCTCGCTCATGGCGCGGGGCGTGAACGGGTTGATCGGCGACTTGACCCGCGACGCCGACACCTGGAACGGGTGGTATCCGTAGCGCCCCGCGTGGAGGATCTGCATCGCGATGCGCCCGCCCTCGGCGTGCACCGCGGTGGTCACCTTCTGGTGGTTCTGCACGTCGAGCCGGGTGTTGAGCGTGCCGCCCGCCGGCAAGAGCCAGCCTTGCCGGTTCGGCGAGATCCCCCCCGTGACGATCAGCGCCACGCCGCCGCGCGCGCGCTCGGCGAAATAGGCCGCGAGCTTGCCGTAGTGGAAGAAGCGGTCCTCGAGCCCCGTGTGCATGGAGCCCATGAGCACGCGGTTCCGGAGGGTGAACGGGCCGAGGTCGAGCGGTGACAGCAGGTGGGGATAGGGAGCGGCCATGGCGCGGCCGCAGGATAGCGCAGCGCGTCGAAGGAGGCGGGACTACACTGGGCTCATGACCACCGCCGGCTACGAGTTCAGCGACCGGGAGAACGAGACCTTCAAGGGGCTGGTGACCGGCATGAAGCGCGCGGGCGCGGCGGTCGCGCTGGGGAGCACGATCCTGCTCGCCTACCAGCTGATGCAGCACTTCAACGTCTCGATGAAGGGCCCCTCGAGCAGCGGCCTCTACTACCTCGACTTCGGCATCTGGTGCCTGCTGTCGTGCGTCGGCATCCTGGTCGCGGTGCTGCTGGTGAAGGCCACGAGTGGCTTCCACGCGGTGATCCACACCCAGGGCGACGACATCCAGCACCTGATGAGCGGCCTCGAGAAGCTGCGCTCGATCGTGAACCTCATCTTCGTGACGGCGCTGGTCGGCTCCGGGATGCTGGCCGTGAGCTTCGCGCTGCTGCTGAGCGGGCGTACTTAGATCGGGGGCTGATTTTCCACGCAACCGCGCGCGCGGTCGCGCCGACGCCTCGGCAAGATGCCCGAAGCGACCAGCTCCCTCCAGTCCAAGCCCCCGCAGCTCTTCACCCCCGTCGAGCCGCCGAAGCCGGCCACCCCCGCGGCGAAGCCGAAGCCGCCCGCGGTCGACCTCGACTACCAGCCCTCGCTGCAGTCGCGGCCACTGCCCGCGTTCACGCCCGCGCCGCCCACGGTCGTCACGCCCGGCGCGGTCGCGGGCTGGCCCGACGCGATGCTCGAGCACAACGCGAAGTCGATCACCAAGCGCCTGCTCGCGAACCCGGCGTCGGTGAGCGAGACGGATCGCGCGCTGCTGAAGGACATCGAGGCCGAGGTGATGCGCCGCGACGCCACGGCGGCCGCCGCGAAGAAGCCTGCCACGGTGGAGCTGTGCGAGCGCCCCGCGGACCTCCCCGGCAACGACAAGCTCGGCGTGCAGCACTGGTGGCTGAAGACGCCGAACAAGGAGGTGGGCATGGGCCCCGCGGGCGGCGGGATCCCCGGCAAGAAGGACGGTCCGTCGGGCTACCCCGGCGTGCCGACGACCCTGAACGATCACACCGGTGAGGGCGGTCCCGCGGTGACCTGTCAGGAACTGCCGGACGTGGACGTGGGGTGCGTCGACGAACAGCTGACGATCGGCAAGCCCACGGGCCGATGGCTGCCGCCGTTCAACGACTGCCACACCGCGGTGCAGGACGTGATCGACAAGTGCAAGAAGCCCGGCACGGATCCGTGGGTGACGAAGGCGCTGAAGGACGGTGACGCCGGTGTCCCCTGATCCCCTCGGTCGTCGCCTCCTCCTGCTCGGCGGGGCGCTGCTCGCGCTGTCGGTGGTGGGGCTGTTCTACGCGCTCTTCATGGGGCCGCTGTCGTGCGGCACGGCGGCGCTGTCGGCCGGGACGCAGTGCAAGGTGCTGCAGGCGATCACCTGGGCGTCGCTGGTCGGCCTGCCGCTCGCCGCGGTGCTGGCGGTGGCGGGCGCGGTGATCTGGCTGCGCAGCCCGGCGAGCGGGTGATCCCTCGCGCATCGTGCTCGCGCTGCGCTTGGACGGTCGGGCGAAGGACCGAGCTGGGGTTGTTCGACCGGTCGGCCGTCGATACGTTGCACCGATGACGATCACTCGCAGCGTCGTCGCAGTCCACGGGATCGCGTCCGGTGGCGACGCCGCCACCCGGGGCTACACGGACGCCACCCGCGAAGCGATGGCCGCGTTCACGCAGGGTCTCGGCAACTTCGAGGTGCCGTTCCACGAAGCCCTGTGGGCCGACCTCGCCGAGCAGAGCTTCTCGACGAGCGACGCCACCGCTGCGCAGGCGGTGGTGGCCGCCGCCGTCGGCCCCGCGGGCGCGATCGTCGGGGGCGCGGCCACGGTGCTGCACTGGTTCGGCGTGCCCACCCTGGCCGACGTGATCGACATGATCGCCGACGTGTTCATCTACGACGGTGCGCGGATCGGCCCGATCCGCGCGCACGTCCGGGCGAAGGTCGAGGAGGTGCGCGCAGCCAGCGGACGCGGCGTGGTGCTCCACGGCAACAGCCTCGGATCGGTGGTCGCCATGGACGTCCTCCTCTCCATGCTGGCGGACGGCTCGATGGGCCCCGCCGTGCCCGTCGACGAGTGGCCGGTGCGCGCGTTGCTCACGACCGGGAGCCCGCTCGGGCTCGACCTCGCGCCGCTGGTCGACGGCTTCGTGAATCGCGCGACGCGGCTCTCGCAATTGCTCCCCGCCACGTTGCCCGGGTTCACTTGGGACAACGTGTTCGATCAGAACGATCCGGTGGTGTCGGGCTCGCTCTTCGGATCGGCCGTCGGCGGTACGAACCTCGCGGCCCACCCCGGCTACACGCGACTCTCGGTCGACGAGACCACCATCCAGACAGGAGCGCACTTGGTCAGCCACGTCGGATACTGGAAGGCGCCGCTCGTGGCGCAGACTCTCTTCAAGCTGGTGTCGCTGTGAACCGCTGGATCGCCGCGCTCGCGCTGGTGCTCCTCGGCGCGTCGGCGTGCAAGGGCTGTGGTGCCGAGACGGTAGCGACCACCGCTTGGACGCCGCCCGCGTCGGAGTGCAAGGGCTACCACTTCAAGGCGCAGCAGTCGGGCGAGACCGTGCTCCTCACGGTCACACGCGAGCAGGAGGGCAACGCCAGCGTGGTCACGACGCTCACGTTCAAGAGCCCCACGCTGGACGGCAAGGCCTTCTCGTTCGCCAAGAGCGAACCCCCGGTGGTGACCGCTCCCGGCGGGTCGGCGACGGTCGATGCCCAGCAGCTCTGCATGTCGTTCGGCGCGAACGACGGAGCCAGCGACGTCTGCCTCACCAAGTTCGTCGAGGCTGGTCACGCGGGCCCGACCTGCGTGGCCGTCACACGGATCCAGTAGGCCGAGTGTCGACGGGCGCGGTCCGGCATACACTGCCTGGATGCGCCGCCTCTCTGCCGCCGTCGGGGCCTCGTTCGTGCTGTTCCTCTCCGCGTCCGCCGCCGCGGCGCCGACACCCCCGCGCACGGCCGCGCACCCGCGACTGTTCCTCGACGCCGCCGCGCGCACCGCGCTCGTCGCCAAGCTCGGCACGACGACCAGCGGCGCCGCCCGCGCCGTCGCGCGCTGCAAGGACGTCGCCGCCAAGCCCGCCTCGTACGCGAAGAGCGGCTACCAGGGCGACACCTGGGCCTTCTCGCTCTCCGCGTGCGCGCTCGCCTTCCAGCTCACCGGCGACGCCGCCCACGCGACCGCGGGCATCAAGCTGTGGAACGCCATCCTCTCCGACATCGACACCATGGGCGACGGCAAGGCCTGCGTCGTCGGCGCGACGCGCGACCAGGCCATCGCCGCCGTCAAGCGCGACACCGGCTATGCGATCCGCTTCATCGGCCCGCACACCGCGCTCGCCTACGACTGGCTGCACGACGCGCCCGGCGTGGACGAGCCGCTGCGCGCGCACACCCGCGCGTGCTTCAAGGAGTGGGTCGATTGGTACACCGCGAGCGGGTACCTGAACGACGAACCGGGCGCGAACTACCATGCGGGGTACGTCGCCGCGAAGTCGCTCATCGCCGTCGCCGAGGCCGGCGAGGCGGGCGCGGACGGCGACCGGCACTGGAACGAGGCGGTCGACGACATCCTCGGCAAGCAGCTCGTGGGCAAGGGCCTCGCCGCAGGCGGCCCGCTCGTCGGCGGCGACTGGAACGAGGGCTGGCAGTACGGCCCGCTCAGCGTGCTGCACTACGCGCTCGCCGCGCGCGCCCTCGGCGATCACGGCGCGCCGCAGGCCCCGATGCAGGGCTGGGCCGACAGCCTCACCCTGCGCTTCGTGCACGGCCTCTACCCCTCGCGCGACACCACGTGGGTGGGTGGCGACTTCGAGGGCGACACGCCCGGCACCGACCCGAACCCGCGCGTGCTGCTCGCGACGCTGGTCGACGGCGCGAGCCCCGAGTCGATGGGCCACGCCGCGTTCCTCCACCAGAACGTGTTCAAGGGCACGGACGACGCGCCCGCCTTCGAGGCGATCGCGGAGGCCCGCGCGCCGGCGCCGATCGACCCCTGGGCCAAGCCGGGCTCCACGCTCTACGTCGCGCAGGGCACGCGCACGATCTACGCGCGCACGGGGTGGGACGCGGCGGCGCTCTACGCGGTGTTCGCCTCGGCCCCACGCCAGGTGGCAGACCACCAGCACGTCGACGCCACGAACTTCGTGCTCTCCCGCGGCAAGGACGCCCTCGTGGTGGACCCGTCGCCCTATGGCTCGCGCTCCACGTTGACGAGCAACGCGCTGACCCTGGACTCGACGGTGGTGAAGGGCGAGTACGCGCCCAGCCAGACGCCGTGGAGCAAGGCGGATCTCCCGTGGGCGCGCGGCACCGCTTCGGGCGTGGTGGCGGCGCGCGGGGACTTCGCGAAGGCGTTCATCTTCTCGGACACGCCGAGCGACATCCCGTTCGCGCGGCGCGACTGGGTGCTGTTGCCGGAGGGCGAGGTGGTGACGATCGACCGCGCGCGCACGAACGCGGACGCGCGGGCGATGTACCTGCGGTTCCGCACGCCGGGGAAGCTCGCGCTGTCGGGCACCGTGGCCACGGCGACGGTCGGCGGCTCGAAGCTCGCGGTGCACGCGGTGAAGCTCTCGGGCGGCACGCCGGCGGTGAAGTCGGTGGCGGGCGGCGGCGACTGCTGGACCGGGCCGTTCGGCTCGTGCGCGACGGCGCGGTTCGCGGTGGACGAGTACGCGGTGAAGGTGCCGGGCCCGCGTCCGCTGGCGGTGCACGTGCTGGACGCGCTGGGTGCTTCGGATGCGCCGGCGACGGTGACGTCGATGGACGCGGTGTCGCCCGCGAACACGGGCGTGGTGGGCGCGGGGATCGCGCGCGCGGGGAAGCAGACGTACGTGGTGGCCTCGAGCGGCGCGGACGGCGCGGCCGGAGCGACGCTGACGTACACGGTGCCGAAGACGGGCGCGCGCCACGTGGTGTTCGACGCGCCGGAGGACGGCGCGGGGAAGTCGCTGGTGACGGCGGCGCCCACGGCGGACGGGTGCGCGGTGACGATCACGGCGGGCGCAGGGTTCGTGGGGCACCCGCTGATGTTCTCGGTGGATGCCGGGTGCGCGGTGTCGGAGGACCCGGACGCACCGCCGGCGACGACGCCGGATGGTGGGGTGGGTGGCGGGGACGCGGGTGTTGGTGGGGATGGTGGAGTGGAGGCCACGCCGGGGGATGCGGCGGAGGGTGGGTGCGGGTGCCGCGTGGTGCCGGTGCGTGGGTCGGCGGCGGGGGTGGTGGTGGCTGCGGCGTTGATGGCGGTGGGGGCGCGGCGACGGCGGAAGTGAGACTCGCGGTCTACGCGGTCGATGACCCAGTGCGCACGAACAACGATGCAACTTCGCTGACAGGCTCGCTCTCTCTAGGTAGCTGCTGCTGAGAAGTCGGCGACGACGCCATCATCGGGCCCGCTGGCCAGCGATTGCATCTTGGTGATGCTCGCGGAGGCACCTCTGCCACCTGGCAGGCTCGAGGCGAGCTACGGAGAGGCGCCCTCGCAAGCAACGCTGGCGAGCGATCGCGATGCACCTGGGGCTCGTTGGACCGAGAACGGACGGTGTGGCAATAGCAGACCACACCGGGCCTGGCGCACTCGAACAACGTAGCAAGGTGACACGCCTCACGACGCGTGTCTTCACACTCACGGACCTCAAGGTCCACTCCTCGCTCAACGAAACCACGTCGACAACCAGCCGAACTCTGCGCAAGCGTGCAGCGTTGATGTTTGACATGGCGGGACGCAACCCGGACGTAGCGAACGTCTTCACGATTGGCAGCTCGCGCGCTGTTCTGTAGACCGGATCCTGATGCATCATCCGTCGTTCGGCACTGCGGTGAGCACGATAAGCGGCGTCCTTCCACGCGCACTTCTAACTGCGCTCCTTGCGTTAGGGGCGAGCTGTGGCGGCACACAGACGGGCCCAAATTGCGTCCGACCACCGGTCTGTCATTCGGTAATGGTCACTACGCAGATCACTGCTGCTGAACTCGCGACGCTGGGCATGCGCGATGTCGGTGCGGGAATACCAATCACCGTAGAGAGCCCGCCAAGCACCAGCACCGATGGAACCTCCTTCTCCACTCCCCAGCAAGCCGAGGTCGATGAACTCGTCAGAGACCTTGCTCGCGCACCGCTCCTCGACGGTGAGCCGCTGCAGTACTCACAGATTCGAAACGAGTGCGAGGATCGCGCTCACGTTGCGGCGGCCTATGCACTTGCCCAACATCCCGACTGGCAAGTCGGCAAGATCTTCGTTCGAGGCAAGCTCGATCCTCTCAATGGCACGGTCCGGTGGGGCTACCATGTGGCTCCCTATGTCCTGTCGCGAAGCGGCGCGACGCTGTTCATCCGTGTCGTCGATCCGGCATTCGACGCTGAGCACTCGCTCTCGCTTCGGGATTGGCTTGAGCTTGCACGTGGCTCCGGATCCGTGAGCGCCGTCCTCCTGCGTTCGGCCGATTCGTGGGAGAACGACGCAACTCCAGCCGACGGTGCCGACTTCTGCTCAGAGGTATTGGAAGCCAAGCGCATCCTCGTGACCTACCTCATGTCGCATCGCGCGCCCCTCGTGGAGAGGGGGTCGCTCGTCGTCGAACAAATCGACGAGACCAAGCGCATCGTCTGGTTCACTGACAAGAACAAAGGGAAGCGGACTGGCTGGTTTGCCGTGCGGCGCGACGTCATGCCGGCTCTCGTCGCTGCCAAGTCCAGCGGATCACTGGTCACGATTCAGGTTCGTGTCGTCGACCGGGGTCTCTTTCGCGGACGAGTGAACGTGATCGAGGGGATCAAGTGACCAGGCTCGGCCGGCTGCCTCTCGTGATCACCATGCTGGTCGTCAGCTCATCGCTCGTTGTGGAGGTCCTCACCGCGTACGGTCAGCCTGCTTCCGCACCAGCGAGCAGCACGAAGCAGAAGGCCGCAGACGCAGGAGCCAGTGTCCTCACTGACTCAGGTGGGACGTCTCACTCGGGATCCATCGAGGTCCCGCTTGGTATTGCGGGATCCAAGCTGACCAACGTCGACAAGTACCAAGGCACTCAGAAGATCCGCGTGCCGCGGCCACCCTTGCCATACCCCACCGCCCTCGTGGGACCGGACCCGGAAGTTGTCGATGGGGGCATCGCAGGAGGTGGCGGGCCCCCGAACAAGCCTCCGAGCACCGCAAGCTCGGTGGGAACCGGCGAAGCGGCGCCCGTCGGGCTGGACTTCTCGGCATTCGATGCCGTGGTTGCTGTCGGGACGGCATCTGCGTTCCACTGCACCGGTACAGTCATAGGCCGAAGGCGGGTTCTGACCGCGAAGCATTGTCTTCCGGCGGCGGTGATTGCTGTCGCCAACGACGTCACGAAGCCTGCGCAGAAGGTCAAGGTGGTTGGCGCTCAGAAGCACCCCGACGGACTCGACGTCGCGGTGCTGACCACCGAGGTCGACCTGCTCGTTGATGGGCTTGCGTGGAATTCCAAGGGCAAGCTCGACGGCTCTCTGGTTCGCCTCGTTGGCTTCGGAGCCACCAATGCCGAAGGCACCAATGGCTTTGGCGTGAAGCGGTTCGTCGATGTGCCCGCGTTGGGTTGGGGATGCGACGGATCTCGTCCCGAAACCATTGGCTGTCGCCTTGAAGCGGAAATGGTCCTCGTAAACAACACCGAAAACGACACGTGTAGTGGAGACAGCGGCGGGCCTGTGCTCGCCAGGATCTCGGGACGGTGGATCGTAGTCGCGGTGACCTCCCGCAGTCTGGTGCCTGGTGCGGCGTGCGGAGTTGGGGGCATCTACACACGGACCGACGTCATCTCGACGTGGCTGGACGGTCTACCAAAGGATAAATGATGAGCACTACAAGCATCCGCGGGGTTCTTCGTCGTTCGGCAGTGTTGGCGCTCCCATTCGCGCCACTGATTTGCTTCGCGGGCTGTTCGTCGCCAATTCCGACGTGCCGTGTCCCGCCGACCATCACGAGCGCATCACAAGGCGTCGAATCGGCCACTGGGCTGACCGGAACCAGATACCGCTTCACGCTGAAAGGAGCGCTCGCGGTTCGTGTCCGTTGCGATCTGGACGCAAGTGACGGTGGCCGAGTTTCGATTGAGTGGGACCCGCTGGTACCTCGTGGAGCATCTCGTGTCGTCAATCTGACGAAGGCCGATAAATCCCAGAAATGGACGATGCACTGCGTCGCCGACCCGTACACCATGCCTGGTTCCAACAACGGACCCATCCGCACATTCATGTGGAACTTTCCTAGTGGCGCGTCGGCGGTAGGAAGCGTCTCTGCCTCTGCTTCCGAGGTGGCCAGCACGAAGAATCCGCCGTCGGTGCCGGACCTTCTCATCACTGTTGAAACGGAGGGAGCCGTCCCGAAGCTGACGACCACGTCAACGGCGGGACCAGGCAATCGATCGGTACCAGGGTTCGCCGAGCTGGGGTCCGATGCCGTAGCAATCATCGCCGAAATCGTTCTCGAGCGAGCCAAGCAGCAGGGTCTCAAGGTGCTCGCGGAACAGGTCGAGGACATGCTGTGCCGCAAGTTGACGTGGGGCGCCGTCGACCCGAAGGGAACGATTCCAGTTCCCAATGACGAGGTCTTCCTGCCGAACCTGTGTCGGCTCGCCAGCCACATGCGCCTCGACGAGTTGGCGGCGACGGCCCGCGCTGTCGCGCCGGCCTTGGTGGCCGATGGCGCCGTGGTGAGTGGCCATGTCCTCACCGCTACGCTCTCCCCGGATGCCAGATGGTACGTCCAGCGCGTCCTTGGGCTACTACAGAAGCTGGCGGCTGGTGAAGCTGTCGACAAGGATGCCCAAGTGCTGCTGCTGGACCTTGCGAACCTGGCAGCCACGACCACGGCGGGCGACACTGCCGCACCGTGGCGCCGGGCACTTCACTTGGCATTCACCACGCTCGCAGACTGTCAGCAAGAGGTCAGCTGCACGACGGCCGTGCTCTCTCGGCTGCACGCACAGGTTGACGGAGAACTCAAGAACACGGGTGCGGATGTTGTTCGCGTCATTTGGAACTCGCCTGGCTTCCTCGGGGCCATCGCCCGTATCGACAGTGTGCTGCGCCCGCCTGCCGGCAAGTCCTCGGTCGACCAGTTGAAGGACGCACTGACTGCATCCTTCGATCTGCTCGAGCCGCTCGCGTGCAAGAACGTCGAGAGTTGCACTGTCTTTCGGGACGTCCGCGCGATTGTCGATGCGGTGCTTCAGCGAGACCTGGGGGCAGCACTCGTGGCCACTGCGGCGCTGGGTGATCGCTGCCTTGCGAAGTTCGCCGACGTGACGTGCACGCAGAACCAGGCCTCGTGCGAGGTCGACAAGCAGCTGGCGCAGAAGACGCGTGTGGCACTGCGTCGGGTGACGCGTATCACGGTCGCCCTAGCATCGTATGCCGCCACGTACGAAGGCGACGCCAAGGATCCTGAGAAGAAGAAGGCGGTGCACGACGCCCGGAAGAAGGCGATTGAAAGCCTCGTGGATAGCGAGACGGACCGGAGCGGCCGCGCCGGCAGCATCGTCTCCATCGGGGCCTCTGCAGCTCTACAGGCGACCCTTGAATGGCGGCGTTCAGAGGGTACTGGGCCGGTGATATCCCCTCGGCTGACGCTCCCTCTGGGTATCACCTACCAGTACTTCGTCCCAAAGGCGGCCACCAGTGACTACTTCGGGCCTGCGGGCCTCCACCTCCAGGCGACGGTGCTGGATCTCGGCCAGTATGTGGCCTACTCGGCTCACGGCGACGAGAACGTGGCCAACAAGCCGCGGATCGATACCGCCCTGGCCTTCGGTGCGCAGATCGCTTTCATCCTGGGGCGATCCTCGGCACCCTTCCTTCTGGGGCTGGACGTGCGCTACTCGCCAACCCTTTACGCGTCTGTGGACAGCGCCAATGGCGCAGCGCCCAAGGGGGTGTATTCGGCGGGCCTCTTCGCTGGCTACTACGTCCCATTGTTCGACTTTTGAATAGAGACGCATCTCATCCGACAAGGTCAGCGCGTCGATGTCGGCTACTGGCCGTCGGTCGACGTTGTTGTCGAAGCCCGTTCTCCTCACCGGGCGAGCGGCGTCACCCACTCCACCAGTACTCCCGGCGCCGGATACTGCCTCGGCACCGCCGCGAGCTCGAACGGCAGGCCCTTCACATCCTCCACAGCCTCATCGAGCACTGGCGCCGCCGCCACGAACGCCAGCTTCAGATACCTCCGCAGCAGCAACAGCGGCGGGAACCGCTCCCTCCGCACATACCACTCCGCGACATCAGAGGTGCCCTTCTGGCTGTTGCACGAGCGGCATGCCCACACGATGTTGTCCGCCGACTCCACGCCGCCGCGGAACTTCGGCATCAGGTGGTCGACGGCCAGCGCCCCTGTCGCGCCGCAGTATGCGCAGCCACGTTCGATCACGAGCTTCACCCGCTCCTCGTCCACCAGCGAGCCCACCTGCATCGTCCCATCGCGCAGTCCCGCGTGGAGTCGCGAGCGGATCGCGTAGTGCGCCGGGCCGTAGCTCGACGCGCCCGCCTTCACCGCAGCGTGGGCCATGGCGAGGTTCGCGTACGACCACCGCAGCACGTCACCCACTGTCTCCAGCGACATCGAGTGAGCCTATCTGCCATCGGGCGCCGGTAAGCACGGCGCAAGCGCAGTCCGTTCTCCTGCGTCTTCTATTGACCAACTCCTCCAGCACCGCGCAGGCTGACCGAGCGACGCATGACGAGCCTCGAGCCGTTCCTCACCGC
This sequence comes from uncultured Polyangiales bacterium, assembly GCA_964624885.1. Classification (GTDB taxonomy): domain Bacteria; phylum Myxococcota_A; class Polyangia; order Polyangiales; family JADJMO01; genus JADJMO01. The sequence goes on from CAZUZY010000048.1 coordinate 14,180, forward strand.
GTACGACCCGTCCGATCTCCCTGGCTTCAGCGTCGACCCGCTGGGCTTCGATCGCGGCTACACCCTCCTGGCCGACAAGATCCTCCCTGGGCTCACCAACGTCGCGAGCCGCCCGCGCTACTTCTCGAGCCTCTGCGGCGCGATCGCCGTCTCCGATGCGCGCCGCCGCGACTCCAACGAGACGCCCCGCGCCTGCCTCGAACGGCGGCGCGATGCGGTCCTGCGGCTCGAGCGCTTCTGGGCCCTCGCCTGCATGCTGGCGTCCCGCCGCAAGCCCGAGCTCACGCCGCAAGGCATCCGCGGCATCCGCTACGTGCAACGAGCCCTCGATGCCATCGACGACGACGGCGACCGGTCGACGACCGCGAACTACACGCTGCTCTCCCGCCAGATGACCTACGGGATGGTCGGCATCTACGGCTCCGTGGCCGATCAGCTGGGCTTCATCGATCGCGGCCTGCTCCAGCTGGGCCCCGACTTCGGTCAGCGCCTGGCCACTGCATACGTGGAGGGGACGTCGATGCCGGCGGTGTTGAAGAACGCCATCGCCAACGATGGATCCGTCAGCCTCGCCACTCTCGCCCAGTGGGGTGAGGCGGCGCACATCAACGCAGAACCATCGCCCGCCGAAGTCGTGGTGTTCCGCGAAGCCCTCGAGGCCAACGACACGCGACGACGCATGGCCATTCTCCTGAACCAACACCGTGCGCAGGACGACGAGCCAGAGATCGCTCGGCTTCGGCGCGTGCTGCAGGCGATCGCGGGCTCCGATCGGGACGTGGACCTCCGCGAGAGCCTGCGGGCGATCGTTGCGTTCGAGGAGTGCTTCCGCCTGGTGAGCCTCGTCTTCCTTCGGATGCTCTGGTTCTGCCAGGCCAAGGAGCCGTTCGAGATCGCCGTCACTGCCGCCGGAGACGACCTCACCGTGCGCAACGTCTTCGAGCGCCTCCGCCATGCCGTGGGCGATCTCGAGTCCGCCCTGGACCAGGGCGAGACACCGGCATTCGTCGCGCACCTCGACCGAATGAAGGACATCCGAGCGTTCCTTGGTGGCGCTGCCGCCTGCGAGAAGCCCACGGCTCTCGTGGAGGCGATCTTGCTTCGCCATCGCGACGTACAAGGCGGCAAGTTCGAAGGAGGGCGCCGCAAGTCCCCATGGATCGAGGTCCGCGAAGGCCGCATCACGCCGACCTTCACCACCGCGACCAACGTCCGCCGGGCACCGGAGACCGTCGACGACGTTGTGGCCCATCCGTTCCGAACCGGGGCCGCCGATCGCTTCGTCGACGCGGGAGGCCTGGCGTGAGCGAGGCTGCGTCGCGTCGCCTCATCGACCGACTGGTCGGGGCCGAGGGCCTCGGGACACCGCGCGCCCTGCTGGCCACCACCTTCGACCTCGACCGAGACTTCGTCGAGACCGACTTCCTGCCGTCGGTCCTGCGTCTACCGACCTGGGACGACCGCAGCGGCAAGGCACGCCAGCAGCTCGAAGTGGCGCTCGCGAAGATGGAGGCCGTGGTCCTGCTGAGTGAACCTCGCCGGTTCGCGGGTCGTCCGCGCTCCCTGCGCATCCACCACGGTCTGGCGCGCAAGCCGGGGACTGGCCTCCTCCACGCCAAGCTCGTGCTCCTGGTCCACGAGCAAGCGCTGCGCGTCTTGATCACGAGCGCGAACCTCACGACCGCTGGCTACCGGGAGAATCGTGAGGTGGCCGTGGCGCTCGAGTGCGGGCCCGGAGACCTCGGCCACGCTCCGCTCGTGAAGCAACTGCTGGCGGAGCTCCCGACGCGCCTCGCGCCCTGGTGGACTCCCGCAGCGCGACGCGTGCACGCGCAGGCCACCGACCTGCTGAACAGTTGGAGTGTGCGGGTGGCCGCGAGCGACGACCGCATCGTGTGGGGAGGCGGCGACGATCCCCTCCATCGTCAGGTCATGGCCGGTTGGCCTGCCGGCGAGATGGTTCGCCGGATTCGCATCGTCTCGCCGTTCTGGTCGGAGGAGGACGGCAGCGGGCCGATCGTTCAGTTCGTGCGCCAGCTGCGCAAGCAAGGTCTGGCGGGCGACCGCGTCGAGGTGCAGCTGGTCACCACGCCGCCCCTGCAGGCCGCTCACCTCCGCCCTGTGCTGCCGAGGACCTATGGAACGTACGACTTCCGAGCTGTCGGCATCGATGCGACCGCGATCGCTGCCAGCCCTCACATCGAGAAGGAGGACGTGGACCGGGACGACCTGAGCCGGATGCGGCGCCTCCACGCCAAGGTCGTCCTCGTGGAAGGACCGAAGACGACGCTCGCGTACTATGGCTCCGCGAACTTCACCGGGCCGGGTTGGGGGTTCGTGCCACCGCACGCGAGCAACCTCGAGGTGGGCGTCCTGGTGCGGCGTCGAGGTCAGGCTCGAAAGGCGCTCGACGTCCTCGTTCCTCCGCTCGCGGGTGACCCCGTCGCACTGACCGGCACCGTCGCGGACTGCCTGGAGGTCTCGCCGAACGACGACGACTGGGGCGAGTGGCCGCCGTTCCTGCGCGACGCGACCCTTCGGCCTCCCACGCGCGATCGGTCCGTCCTCGAGCTCGCGTTGACCCTCGACCCTTCATGGAGTGGCGGCTGGTCGGTGAGCGCCGCGCCCGACACGAGCCCCCTCCTCGACGAACCGCCCGGAGCACCCGCTGCGTGCCGCGTGGTGCCGTTGGAGGCGTCTGCCCTCGAGTCGATCTTGCGCCACCGGAACCTGTTCGTTCGCTGGCCCGACATGAGGGGCTCCGAAGCTGTGGCGTTTCCGGTCAACGTCTCGCTCGAGGCGCGGGAGTCGTTGCCGTTCGGTGAGCCTGGCTCCGCCCCCACCGAGGGCGACCTCCTGGCGTTCTACCAGGGTCGAGTCTTGCTCGAGGATGTGTTCTCCGGCGTTGCGGACGACAACGGCCCCACGAAGGATCCCGAGCCGCTCGTCAGCGCCGTCGACACCTCCAAGATCCTCTCGTACCAGGTGCGTGGATTCGTCGAGGCCCTCGCGGGCATCCGGCGGGAGCTGGCAACCGTGCGTGGGGGCGAGGCGGCGCTGCGCGTGGCCCTGCTCGGCCCCGTGAGCCCGACAGCGCTCGGCGCCGTCGTCTACGACGAGGTCTCCAAGCAGGGGCGCTCCGCGATCGCTGGCGCGTTCCAGCTCGTGGAGCTCTCGAGCTGCGTCGAAGAGGCGGCGAGCCGCGAAATGGAGGAGAGCGTCCGAGACGCCTGGAGCAAGGCTTGCGTCGAGGCTCGCGCGAAGCTGATCGGCTGGCTGGACGAGCTGCGAAGGGAGACCCCGAGCCTGAGGCGCGGTCCGTTCCGACGGTATGCGCAGACGATTCTCGAACCGGAGGAGGAGCCGTGATCGCCATCTCGGACGACTTCGATCTGGGGCGGGACAAGACCCGCATGAAGGACCCCCAGGAAGCCGAACGGCAGAGGCGGACGGTCGAAGTCCTCCTCGAACGCTTCTTCCATCGCGAACCGGACCAGCGCTGGGAGCTCCAGCTGGTCGCCGACGAGGTCGGCATGGGCAAGACGTTCGTCGCCCTCGCCACCGCCTACTCGATCATGGCGGCCATCCGTGATGGACGAGCTCCGCCCGACCTCAGCGGAAGCCCGCCGAAGGTCCTGGTCATCGCGCCGCAGAACAGTCTCGCCGCCAAGTGGAAGCGGGAGGTCGGCGAGTTCGTGCGACGCTGCGTCGAGGACGAGCACTCCGCGGAGGAGGCGCGTGAGTGGTTCACGCCGATTCCGGTCGATCGTCCGGACGATCTCGCGCGAAAGCTCCGCGATCCGACCCTGACGGGCGTGCTCGTGACCCACATGGACACGCTGACGGACGGTCGGAAATTCAAGCACTACGACGTCAAGCGCCGCCTCCTCCTCGGAGTGCTGTTCCGCCATTGGGGCGTGCGGTTCCAGAGGGACGCTCGCGAGCGACTGCTCAAGGGTGCGCCCGCCTCCTGGCCGAACCAGCCCGACGAGCTCACACGACTCTCGAAGGAGGAGTGGGCGCTGATGCCGTTCGCCACCGAAGACGAGATGCTGGCAGCGGTACGCGACTACGCCAAGAGCGAGGCCGGCGAGGATGTCGAGCGCGCCCTCGCGGAGTGCAGGGAGCTCGGAACGCCGTATCTGCGTGATCGCGCCGAGAAGTTCGCGAACCTCGAGCAGGCGCTCAACCGGGTCTACCGGCGGGTGTGCTTCATGGCCATCCGAGCGTCGTTGCCGCTGGTGATCGTGGACGAAGCCCACAACTGGAAGAACGGGCCGAGCGCGAAGACCAACGGCTACGGCGGCTTCGAGCGCAACATCGCCGTCCTCGCCCGACGGGTGCTCCTCCTGACGGCCACACCGTTCCAGCTACGACCCGGCGAGATGCTCGAGCTGCTGAAGGTCGGCTCCATCATCGCCCCCTCGTTCGACGGGGCCGAGGTGGAGCGCCGTCGTCAACACATGACCGAGCACAGAGAGAACGTCCTCCGACCGGTCCTCGACACCGCCGCGGGTCAGAGCCGCCTCTTCGCCAAGGCCTGGGGACACCTCTCCCCGCGTCAGGCCGCCGAGCTGAGGGAGGTATGGAGCGATCCGCGGGTGACAAGGGCACGCGCGGAGCTGCAGCGCATCGCGAACCTCACCGGGCGTGTCGACCTGGCGGACGTGGCTCGCATCGTCGACCGAGCTGTGGTCACGCAGCCACCCGAGTTGCGCGAGATCCTTCGCGAGGGGCTGAAGCTGTTCGCCTACAACGAAGACCTCTCGCAGGAGCTCGGCGCCTTCGTCATCCGCCATCGGCGCCGCACCGATCATCGTCTGGTCAGAGTGGGGGCGGAGTTCGTCGAGCGCTTGGACGGTGTCCTGCGGCGTGGCGACCGGAGCAACTTGCACGCGGCACCGGGCATCGACGTGCGTGGCGAGGCCGAGTTGCCGCACTACCTCCTCATGCGTTGCGTCTCGGAGATGAAGGCGGGTAAGGGTCGGTCGTCGTTGGGGACGGCGCTGACGGGCTGCTACTCCACCTTGCTCGAGAGCGCCGAGGGTCGGGCGCTGCGAACGAAGATGACGGAGGGGCGAGGCAAGAAGTACCTCGACCTCTTGTTGTCGATGGTCACCGAGGATGGTGACGCGGATCACCCGAAGATGCGGGCCGTGGTCGAGGCAGCCGTGTCGGCCTGGGAGGCCGGCGAGAAGATGTTGCTGTTCTGCTTCCGAACGAACACGGCGCGCCGCCTTCGGGAACTGGTCGACGAACGCATCGGGGCCGAGCTGTCGCGACGCAAGGCGCGGGTGCTGGACGGTGCAAACGCGCTCCGACGACTCCGCAGCCGCGTCACCCGCCGCGACGGCGACCTCGCGCCTCTGGCGCTCGACCGCGTCCTCTGGTCGCTGCGGTGGAGTGGTCGGTCGGATGACGTCGCGCTGGCCGAGATCGGGGCCGACGCGCTTCGACTGACCGACGACGAGCTGGAATCACTGGCACGCCTTGCGCTGCGCTATCAGGTCGACCTGCGTGGAGATCGTGTCGACCGCGTGTTCGTCCACCGCGCCGTCGAGCACATCCTCGCGCGACGACTGCGGTCAACGGCACATCTGGGCCACGCTCTAGGTGCCATCCTCGACGACATCACCGACGAGCGGTGGGTGCGTGCACCCTACGGACTGGTGCCGGACACCGAGGTCGACGGCGACGACGAGGGGGAGGCCACGGGCGAGGGCGATCTCGACGAGCGGGGCGCAAACGTCGTCTATCGGGAGCATATTGCTGACCCCTCACGTGCGGAAGTGCAGGCGCTCGCCGCCGCGCTCCGGGAGCGACGCGAACACGCGCGGCGGATGCAGCAGACATCCGTCGTCGACTCCTACGCGGAGGCACCGAGCTTCTGGCTGGGACGCGAACCAGCGACCGTGTTCGACGAGAACCCAGGCGCACCCACGGCCAGGACGCTCGCCGCGATGCACCGCCACCTGTTCGCCCTGACCCGCCATGGGACCAAGCTCATGTGGCGACAGCGGCAGCTGGTCTTCCAGGGCCTTCGTCGAGCGGTGCTCCGCGAGTCCGTCCTGGTGCGCATCCTGCCGGCCCGCGCCGCCCTGGACGACGGGCGGTGGGGAGACCTGCTCGTCGAGCGGCTGTACACGCCGCTCGAAGGCCAGCGCGAGACCATGGCGGACCGCCTGATGGTTTTCCTGGAGGACCTGCAGGCGGCCGACGGCGAGATCGAAGACGAGACCTCGAGTCGTCACGCGATGCACGAGGCCACCTTGCTCAAGGACGCGAGCTTCGTGGTGCTGGTGGACGGGAGCACGGCACCCGACCGTCGCGAGCGCATCTTCGCCGGCTTCAACAGCCCGCTGTTGCCGGAGGTCCTCGTCTGCACGAGCGTCGGCCAAGAGGGGATCGATCTCCACAGGCACTGCCGCTTGGTGGTCCACTACGACCTGGCCTGGAACCCTGCCGTGCTCGAGCAGCGCACGGGCCGCGTCGACCGCATCGGCAGCAAGACGTTTCGGGAGCGGCAGGCGACCGGCAAGGATGGCCACGCCTTCCTCGAGGTCGGGGTGCCGTTTCTCGCGGGGACCTACGACGAGCGGATGTTCGAGGAGATCCGTGTGCGCGCGCAGACGTTCGAAGTGCTGACCGGCGGGGACGTCGCTGCCGACAACCTCGAGGGGCGAGACGACGATCCCGATGTCGAAGGGACGGAGGAGAGCCTCGCGTATGCGATGTTGCCGCCGGAGATGATCGCGGACCTGCGCGTCCGCCTGCACGTGTGGGAGCCACCCGCCTCGACCTACTGCGCCCCCTGAAGTTCCTACCGAAAATGAGCCGCCTACCGGGGGTGCAACGTCCACGGCGAGAGGGGACGAGGTGGTCACGGGCTTGGTACCGTGCTGCGCGCTCGGTGATCAAGAGCGCGACCCAAGCGACCCCGACTGCACCGCCTGTTCCTTCACCGCCTTCGATGGCACCCTTCCGTCGTGGCCCGCTTCCTCCTCGCCGCCACCTGCGCACTCCTGGGCTGCGAGCCACCCCAGCCGCTGTTCCAGGGCGTCGAGTCCTCGCACTGGCTCGCCATCGACATCGAGTCCGACCGCGGCGAAGAGCTCGCGCGAGGCTTCGGCGTGCGCGCCCGCGAGAACGGCTGCAGCGTCGACCGCATCCGCGGCCACTCCAAGGACGGCTACCGCGTCACGCATGGGTACACCGCCTACTGCTACACCGGCATCGTCGCGTTCCTCTGGACCAAGAACGGCGTCACCGTCGGCTGCGCCAGGCCCATCACGCGGGATCAGTGCGTCGCCCTCCTCACCAAGATCACGCGCGAGCCGTGACCTCGCCAGCGCTACGCAGCGATCGCTGGCACCGTGGTGGACGCACTCGCGCCCGCACGGCACCCTCCCAGCCCATGATCGCAAGAGCTCGCGCGCTGTGCGTCGTCATCGCTCTCTTTCTCCCGACGGCGTGCAAGTCCAGTGGCGCCGAGCCCGCGACGGCGGCTGCACCAGCGCCTGCCAGCCAGCCGGTGCCCACATCTCCGGCGAGCCCCGAGGTGGTCTGCGAGAAGATCGCGTCCCTGGGAGACAAGGAGGCCGAGAAGAAGCAGGGCGACGACAAGAAGGTGATGGTGAAGGCACTCGGGAGCTTCCGTGTCGAATGCGTGAAGAGGGGGTATCTCGAGAAGGAGAAGGACCCCGCGGGCTTCGCCAAGACCGCGGCCTGCGTGGAGGCCGCCACCCAGTTCGACGACGCCTTGCAGTGCTGAGCGACGCCCACGACGTGCGGCGCTGGGCCGTGGCCGTCGTCGCAGCGACGACGTTCCTCGCCACACTCGCCTGCCGCTCCTCCCCGCGCGTCACCCCTGACCCCACCGATGCGCGCGCCACCCCGCCCCTCGCGGACGTGGACGACGAGATGTTCGACACCGCGCCCCTCTCGTCTCCCCTACCCCTACCGACCAAGCCGCGCTTCGTCGCAGACCTCTCCCACGCCTGCGTCCTGACCCCGACCGGCCGGCTCCGCTGCTGGGGCAGCAACAACTTCGGCGAGCTCGGCGACGGCAGCACCACACCACGCACCCCAGGGTCACCCGCCGAGGTCCCCATCGAAGGGGTGGCGCGCGTCACCGTCGGCAGCCGCTTCACGTGCGCCCTCCGCGTCGATCGCACCGTCTGGTGCTGGGGCTCAGGGCCGATCGGTCCGGCGTGGGACGCGAGCCTCGTGCCGAAGAAGGTCGCGGGACTCGCGCCCGCGCGTGGACTCATGGCCAACGCCTACGCCCTGTGTGTCGCCGAAGCGGACGACGTCCGCTGCTGGGGGCGCAACTGGCACGGGGGAGGCGGGAGGCCTGCGCTCGTGCTGGACGACACCCCCGTCGCCCTCGGCGTCGGGCCGGTGACCGGCTTGTGTCCTGCGCAACCGATCGCCGTCGTCGCGCGCCAGAGCGGCGAGGTCGTGCTCGTCGAAGCCCTCGGCCGGAGCGCGTTGCTGTCCTCTGCCGCCGAGCGCTCCACCGCGGCGCCGCTCCGCGCGTTGCGCTGCTCCAACTCCACGCGACTCTGGATGCTCACGGGAGATGGCCGCGTGACCCTCAGCGAAGAGGTCGAGGGCAGCGGCGCGCGTCGCGTGAGCGTCCTCGCTCTACCACCCATCCGCGCCCTCGGCGTCAACGTGGGTCCGCTGCGCAGCGCCGTGGCCGCCGACGGGCGACTGTACGCCTGGGGCGACAACGAGTCCGGCGAGCTGGCCGATGGTACGAAGAAGGGCCGTGAGATCCCCGCTCCGATCGAAGGACTGTCCGGCGTCTCGACGGCGGGTCTCCTGATCGGTGGCGGCTGCGCGGTCGCGGACAGAGGACTGTGGTGCTGGGGCAGCCACCTGACGTGGGCGCCCTCGTCGAACACCCCGACGCAACACGGGAAGGCTCTCTGGTGAAGATTGGCAGGCGCCTGCCAACCGAGTGCTGCCAGCTTCACAGCACCCCGACCACCCCGAGGTCCATCTGCGCGTCCCTCCGCGCGTCCCCCGTGTCCCCCGGCAGCCGGTAGAGCACCTGCCGCCCCTCGAAGAACATCCCGAGCGCGGGCGTCGCCTCCGTGCCGCGCGAGAACGTCCACCGCGCGCCCACCACGAGGCCGCCACCGACACCCACCCCGCCCGCGTGCGCGAGCGTCGCGAACGGGCCCAGCAGCACCTCCATGTGCTGCGACCCCACCGAGAGCCGGTGCTTGCCGACGAGCTCCAGCGAGGCGAAGCCCACGCGGTGCTCCGCGGGCCCCGGCACCGCGCGTGGCGTCACCGACACCGTGTACCGCGCACGCGCCTCGAGGAACCGCACCCCCGGCTCCACCCCGATCGCGACCACCGGCGTCGAGACGCCATCCGGGCTGCCGAGCGTGGGCCCGAACCAGTGCGAGAACCCGAGGAGCAGGGCGAGCATGCGCCCAATGGTGTCACGACGAGCTCTTCGCCTTCGAGGGGAACGTCGAGGCTCAGGCCGTCGTGCGGGCGCGGGTGATGAACGCGTCGAGGGCGGCTTCGTCGCCGCCGAAGCGGTTGAAGTCGGCGTCGACGGCGGCGCCGCTCGCGGTGGCGCTGCCCGGCAGGAGAAGGCCCTTGTCGCCGTCGAACTGCCAGAAGGTCTCGGCGATCTGGCGCGAGGCCCACGGCTTGGCGAGGGTGGGGCGCTCGCCCGGCGCGGGCACGTGGCCGGGGTACTGCGCGTGCCAGAGCGGTCGGTCGGCGAAGAAGGCATCGTCGACGTCGCCGCACGCCTGCACCCAGAACCAGCGCCCGGTGTAGACCACGGCGGTGGCGAGGCCGAGGCGCGTCTCGACGCGCTCGATGCACTTCCGCGCCGCATCGAGCAGCGGCGCGCCACGTACCCGGCCACCCCCGTCGTCCTCGAAGTCGATGGCCGGCGGCAGATCGGTGGGCCGGTCGAAGGTGGCGATGGTGTCGACGAAGTGGTCGGCCTGCGCAATCGGATCCTGGGTGGGCACGAGCCACATGTAGAAGCCGCGTCGGCGCATGGCCGCGGAGCTCGCCGCGTTGGCGGCGAACTCCGGATCGACGCCGCCCGTGCCGTGCGTGGCCTTGAAGTACGCGAATTGAATGGCGCCGACCGGGGCGCCGCCGGTGCCGGTGACGACGGTGCCCTCGAGGGCGTCGCCGCGCAGGCGACCCTGCCAGCGCGAGGCGTCGAGACCGAGGATCCACGAAGCGGACGCGGGCGGAGATGACGGTGTGGGCATCGAGGCCTCCTCTGTCGTTGGACCCGAGGGGACGCCCGATCGCGCGCCGATGCAAGCGCGATCAGACGCACCTTCTTCCCAGGACCAAACCGTGTTCCGGCGCAACGCAGCGCGAGCGTGACGCCGGGGCTCGAGCCGCGCGATCAGCCGGGCCCGAAGTGCAGGGGGCTCGTCAGATCGAAGGTGACGCCGGCCTGCAGTTGCCAGATCGAGTCGACGTAGAACGCGTTGTAGTAGTCGCGTCCACCGTAGAGCCGACCGAAGAAGCCGAAGCCGCCCCAGTTGCGCCAGGTGAGCGCCGCCTCGAGCCAGCCGCGCAGCCACGGCACGTGGGCGCCCGCGCCGAGCGAGGCCTCGAGCGCGCCCTCGAAGCGCAGGCGCTGGCCGCCCTCGAGCTCGTAGAGGTACTCGGCGAGTGGGCGCACCTGCACGAGGCCGTACAGCGGCACCTCCTCGGTCTCGAGGCCGCCCGCGCCGGGGACCTGCAGCTCGGCGCGCGCGCCGAACGTCCAGGCGCGGTGCACGTAGCCGTTGTCGTCGAGCGTGCCGGACTGGTGGCGCACATCGAAGCTGAGGGTGTTGGAGCCGAAGTCGCCGCGACGTCGGTTCAAGCGCTCGGGGAGGTCGGGCGCGTCGCGCGCGGGGGCGCACGCAGGGCGATCGAGGCCCGCCTGGTAGGGGCAGCCGTACTGGCCGTTGGAGTGGTGGTTGAGCCCGTAGGTGAGGCCGAGGATCCGGAAGCCGCCTCCGATCTGCCACGGCCACACGCGCACGAGCTGGAACTCGAGGCGCGGCATGTACGAGGGCATCTGGATCGGCGACGACGCGTCGCGCAGCATGCGCAGTCGCAGCTGGAAGGTGAACGAGAACGCGCGCGACCAGCCCTCCTGCGGGGTGAAGCGCGAGACGCGTTCCTGCAGATCGTCGTAGATCGGGAAGTTCGCGACCACGGAGGCCTCGAAGAGCCGCGCGGCGCGGTGGTCCGACGGGCCGGGGTCGGGCACGCCGGAGAACAGGTACGAGCGCTCGCGGAACAGGAGCGGCGGCACGCGGAACGGGCTCTCGATGCCGGTGGGCTTCGACGGGGGTGGAGGCGGTGGCGCCGAGGGGCCCGGCGGCGCGAGCGGACCAGGCGGGGGCGGGGGCAGCGCGGCGGCGTCGATGCCGCCGGCGAGCGCGAGCACCAGCGCGAGCATCAGGGGATCCCCAGGGTCTGCTTCTCGGCGCTGGTGAGCGCGGGTTGCGCCTGGCAGACGTCGGCCTGGAACACCTGGGTCGCGACCACGCGCGCGGTGACGCCCTGCTGGGCGAACGCGACGACGAGCGCGTCGAGCGAGGCGACGACCTGCTGGAAGTCGAGCGCCGAGCCGAGCACCGCGACGTAGGTGCCCGGGACGAGCTCGATGCCGGCGCGGTTCTGGGTGAAGGCGTTCTTCATCCACGAGAAGAGCGCGTCGGTGTCGGACTGCGCCCCGCCGATCACGGCGCCCGAGACATGCATCCACATGGGTGACCCTTTCGCGGCGCGAGGATACACGCCCGGGGCGACGGAGCGCGCGGTCCGTCCTCGGGTGGTAGCGTGGGCCGATGGACGAGGATCGACTGACGCGACTGCGCGACGAGCTGCGGGCGTTCGTGGAGGAGCGTGCGTGGCGCAAGTTCCACGACCCCAAGAACCTCACGATGCTGGTCGCCTCCGAGGCCGGGGAGCTCGCGGGGGTGATGCGTTGGGTCAGCAACGACGAGGCCGACGCCGCGGCACAGACGGAGCCGCTCCGGACGAAGCTCGCGCACGAGATCGGCGACGTCGCCCTCGGGCTCGTGCTGCTGTGCGACCGCGTGGGGCTCGATCTGGTGGACGTCGCGCGCGCGAAGCTCGCGAGGAACCGCGCCAACTATCCCGCCGACCAGGTGCGCGGCACTGCCGAGCGACCGCCGCGCGAGGGGTGACGGGCTCCCCACGGCGCTTCGCGCGAACCGAGGGGTGCGCTACCCGGAGGCATGCTCGTCTCGCGCCGCCGGAGCGCACTGCGCGCGTCGGAGGATGGATCGGGGGTGTTCCTCGCGACGGACGCCTTCGTGACCCGCACCTTCCGGTTGCACCACGTGCACAACCGCGGGGTCGTGTCCGACGACCTGCTCCACCTGCGCGCGTTCCCGCGGCGCGGGTTCCTCCACCGACCGGTGGTGACGGTCGTGCTCGAGGGTGCGGCGCTGTTCCGTGGCGCGACGAGCGGGGCGTGGCTCGGGCCCGGTGAGGTCGTCGTGCTCGCGGAGAAGGCCGAGGTCGCGATGCGCCAGTCGCGTGACGGCGAGCCCTATCGCACGCTGGTGTTCGAGTGGGACGGCTCTCTTGCAGCGACGCACCTCTCCGCCGGCCGGGTGAGCGACCTCCCAGCGCTGCGCGCGCTCGCCGACGGGCTCCTCTCCGCCCCCGATCCGCTGACCGTCGTGCGGGAGATCGTCGGGCACCTCGAGGCCTTCGCCCCGGTCCCGCGCGAGCTCGCGACGGAGCCCGTCCCGCCCCGCACGGTCGCGCTGGTGGCGGCGCTCGACGAGGCGCTCTCGAACCTGCGAAAGAGCCCGATGACCAGCGACGTGCTCGACGCCATCGCGCTCTCCCCGCGTCAGCTCGGCCGCGTGGTGCCGGAGCTGCACCGCGACTACGGATTCAACGCCGAGGGCTGGCGCGACGCCCGCAACCGACGCCGGGTCATGTTCGGGGCCACCTTCATGTCGGCGGAGGGCGCGACGGTGGCCGAGGTGGCCGAGGCGGTGGGCTACGGCTCGGCCGAGGCCTTCACGCACGCGCTCGGCGTGGCGGGCCTTCCTTCGCCCCGCGAGATCCCCGGCGTGCTGCGGGCGCTCGCGATGGCCGAAACCATCAGGTAATCCCGGCCGCCTCGCGCCGTCTCATCTGCGTGGGCGCCCCCGGCGGCGCCGCGGAGGTCTCGGACATGCGCAACTGGATCATCCTCTCTTCCTCTCTTCTCCTGTCTTCGGCGCTCGTCGGGTGTGGCAGCGACAGCTCGAGCAGCGCGCCCAGTGGCGCCGAGGCGTTCGCCAAGTGCGGCGGGTCGGGCTCGGGCGGCACCTCGACGGGACCGGACGCGTGCGGCACCTGCGTGACCAACCGCTGCGCGACCGAGATCAACGCGTGCTTCTCGTCGGGCGGCGCGTGCATCTCGTGGGCGAACGCCGGGTGCAAGGGGCTGCCGGACGCCACTTGCATCACCTGCACCGAGAAGCTGAGTGCCTGCGAGGCGAGCAAGTGCGCGACCGAGTGCAAGTCGGACTCCGGCACCAAGTCCGACACCGGCGCCTCGGACATCGGCGCCTCGGACGGTGGCGGCGACTGCAAGACCCTCGCGCTGTGCTGCCCGAGCCTGACCGGCGACCTCAAGACGGGGTGCGACAGCAGCGTCTCGTCGGGTGTGGAGTCGACCTGCGCCGCCGTGTTGAGCGGCTTCAAGTCGGCGGGCTACTGCAAGTAGCCTCACTCGCCCGGGTTTGGGAGCTTGGGCTTGGAGGCGCGTGGGCGCTGCTCTGGCCGGCGCCCGGCCCGCGCGCGGGACGCGCTCGGCGGGATGAGCTTGGCGTCGCGGACGCGCTGCACGAGGGTGCGGAACACCCGCTGCAGCCCGACCTCGATCTCCTTGGGCTCGCCACAGAGGGTGAGCGCGGCGGCCACCGACTCGAGCGTGGAGACGTATTCGCGGCGGGGCTCGGCGCGCAGGCTCCCGTAGATCGAGGGCTGCGCGGGCTTGAGGGTGAGGCGCGCGAGCTTCGTGATCCATGGGTTGCGCCACCAGAGGGTCTTGGCCTTGGACCAGGTGCCGTCGAGCACCACCACGCCCTCGAGCTCGCTCGGGACGAGGACGGCCTTGGCCGCCTTGGTGGGGCTCGGGTCGACCGCCTCGCCCTCGGACTCACGCTCCGGGAACAGCACGGCCCAGCGCCGGGGATCCGCGCCCTCCTCGCCGAGCGCGTGGGCGAAGTTGCGCCAGCTGAGGCCGACCACCAGCTTGGCCTGGGGCAGGCTCGCGACGAGGATCTGCGCCGAGCCGAGCACCGCGTCTTGCTCCTGCGGGTGCTGGAGGATCAGGACGCGCCGCTGGGTCTCGTAGCGGACGATGCGGTCGCACACGCAGGCGACCGTGGGGCGATGACAGGTGGCACAGGTCGAGGCTTCCAAGGGGTTTTCCAGGCTAGGACGACGAACCCCTGCTTGCACGCGCGATCACGGCGAGGCGTCGCACACGGTCACCTGCGGCGCGAAAGGCGTCGCGACCTCGCCGCAGCGACACGGCAGGTAGACGCTGCTCACGAACGCGGACATGTCGCGCCGCGCCTCGAGCTCGTGGCCATCGAGCTCCACGACGAGGGTGCGCTTCGCGAAGGTCACGGCGACGGAGCCCTCGGCGTGGCGACCCTTCAGGCTCGGGTGGTCGAAGGCACCGATCACGGTGAAGAGCCCCTCCTCGCGCAGCTTCTTGCGGTGCTTGCCGCGGACGCCGCGCGCGAGCGAGAGGAGGGGATCGAGCTGCGGCACGTCCCCCTCGAGCGGCAGCCGGAGCACCTCGGTGAGCGCGGCGTCGCCGAAGTAGTGGATGCCGCGAGCGCCATGGAGACGGAAGAAGTAGGGGATGTCCCCGCGCGCCAGCTGCTCGGTCTCGGCCGCCAGCAAGGGAGGCCAGAGCGGCTCGGTGCGCGCACGCACGTACTCCTCGGTGCCCCGCAGACACACGCGGATCGGCGTGCTCGCGAGGGTCGGGAGGCCGGTGAACGCCGCGGCGATCGCGACGGCGTGGCGCTCGAGGAAGGCGAGCATCGCGCGGTAGGCCGCGGCCATGGCGACCAGGTCGCCGGCGTCGACGGGCTTGCCGAGCCACGGCAGCGCCCGCCGCACGCCGCACGCGTGCTGGCACACCGCCGCGTATTCCGGATCGGGGTCGGGCAGGAGCTTCGTCTCGGTGGGCAGCGCGAGGTCGCCCAGGATCATCTCGACGTCGAGCGGCGCGAACACCACCTGTCCGCGCGCGCCGAGGCCGATCACGAGGTTCTCCCAGTGCAGGTCGGCGACGCCCAGCCAGGCGAACAGGGCGAGCGCGCGGCCGACGATGCGGGCGAGGTCACGCCGCTGCTCGGCGGAGAGCTTCGGAGGGAGAGCCTCGAGCACCACGCGCTCGACGTCGCCCCCCGCGCGCGCCTCGGGCGCGGTGAACGCGAGGTCGGGGAGGAAGCCGAGGAGATCCCCGAGCCCCTCGCGTTCGGCCGCGGTGGCGAGGAGGGTGCGCAGGGGGCTCGCGGCCGACAGCACGAGCCACTCCCACAGGGTCGCGCGCGGCTTGTGGACCCACGCCTCGCCCACCACGACGTGGCGGCCGAAGTTGTGCGAGTCGCCCGCGCGCAGGGTCATCGTCAGCGGCCGTCCGCGAGATCGCCGAGCGCGTACTGGAGCACGGTGAGGCCGACGAGCACTGCTGTCTCCGCGCGGAGCACGCGGCCCCCGAGCCGGAGGGGGAGCGCGCCCTTCTTCTCGAGCAGCGCGCGCTCGGCGTCGGACCAGCCGCCCTCGGGGCCCACCACAAGCACCACTTCGATCGGCTGGCCGGGGACGCGCACCGGCCACGCGACCGGGTCGCTGGCGGTGCGGTCGTCGAGGGTGAAGCGCAGCGCGGCCTCCTGCCAGACCGCATCGTCGAACACGCGGTCGAGCGGTACGGCCGTGCGCATCTCGGGCAGGCTCGCGCGGCGACACTGCCGGGCGGCGCGGAGGGTCTGACCGGGCCACGCGTGCGCCTTCTCGTGCGCGAGGCCCGCGGCGGGCACCGAGTGCGCACTCAGCACGGGGAGGATGCGGGTGACGCCGAGCTCGGTGGCCTTCTGCGCGACGGTCAGCATGCGCTGCCGCGCCAGCACCGCGCACACCAGCGTGATGCGCGCATCGGACTCGGGCGAGCTCAGCATGCGCTCGTAGATCGCGACCTGTGCGCGCTCGGCCGACAGCGAGAGCACGCTCGCGCGGAAATAGGCGCCGTCGACGTCGCGCAGGGTGAACGCCTCCTTCTCGTTCACCTCGCGGAAGCGCAGGGACTTGGTGGCGCCGGCGTCGAGCGCGATCTCGGTGCCCACCTCGAGCCTCTTGGCGACGCGGATCGGGGCGTAGGGGTGGCGGAGCTCGGGCATCACCCGGCGATCTGCCACGGTCGCGCGCGGCCGACGAGGCACGCGCGCCGACCTGCTACGATCGCGCGATGGCGAAGGGTCAAGAGAAGCCGAAGAAGAACAACCAAGAGAAGCTGACCACCAAGGAGAAGCAGAAGCGCAAGAAGGAGAAGCAGGCCGCGAAGGGGAAGTGACCCCGTGTGGGCCTCTCGAACGCCTCGGCCGTGCCGGGGCGTTCGTCGTTCAGGGGCGCGACGAACCCGGGGTAGGATCCGGCGATGAGCGCCGCGCGCACCCGAGGGCTGGCCGTCGCGGCGGCCGTCCTGGGGGTCGGGCTCACGGGGTGGTTCCTGCGTCGCGTGCCCGACGTCCGCGTCGATGCGCCGAACGCGAGCGTCACGCTCGTCGACCTCGAGGGCGGCGACACGCGTGAGCCCCACAGGTTCGCGCTGGTGATCGACGACGACGCGGGGTGGTGGCTGGTCCTCTCGAGCGCGCCGCTCTCCTGTCGCCAGGCGCTCGACTTCGAGCGAAACCCCTATCCCAGGAACATGCTGCGGATCTGGTTCGACGGTCCGCCGGGGACCGGGGGGGTCGAGGTCCCCTTCGACGGCGTCCCCCGCGCGCAGGCCTGCACCGTGTCGACGACGTTGCCCAGGCCTCCGCAGACCTCCCGGCTGACCCTCGAGGCGTTCACCACCGACCGCTTGCGGGGCCGTCTGCGCATCGATCAGGAGGGGGTCGTGCGGGGCCGCGAGCGCTGCCTCGACTTCGAGAAGATCTACCACTGGACCGGCGAGGGGGCGTTCGACGCACCCGTGTGTCGGACCCCGTGGCTGCGCTTGAAGCGCCTGTTCGACCGACCGAGCTAGTGCGGCTCCCCGGGGGGCTGCGCCCCGGAGAACGAGATGCGCAGCCCACCGTCGGCCGGCTCGTCGGCGGTGAGCGTCATCGCGTGTGTGTCGGCGACGCGCTTGGCGATGTCGAGGCCGAGGCCCCGACCTGGAGGCCGGCGCGCACGCGCCCCCTCTCCGCGGAACGCGCGCTCGAACAGGTGCGCGAGCTCGCCCGGCAAGAGCCCTGGGCCGTCGTCGGCGATGGCGAGCGAGAACCGGCCCGGCGGCAGCGGATCGAGCACCACCGCGACGTGGCCGCCCCGGCGGTTGTAGTGGATCGCGTTGTAGATCACGTTGCCGACGGCCTCCTCGAGCAGGGTCACGTCGCCCTCTGCGAAGAGCGGAGCCTCCGGCACCGCCGCCTGCAGATCCACCCCGAGCAGGTCGGCGAGCAGCTGATGACGGGCGACGCAGCGCTGGACGACGCCGACCAGATCCACCCGCCGACGCACGATCTCGGGCTCGCCCGCCTCGAGCTTGGCGGCGGCCCCGAGGTTGTGGATCAGCGCGCCGAGGTGGTGGGCGTCCTCGATCGCGTGCGCGACGAGCTCCTCCGGCACCGGCTCGCCCGAGGCCTGCGCCCGTCGCATGCCCGCGAGCCGGCCTTGGAGCACGGTGAGCGGGATGGCCACGTCGTGGGTGGTGTTGGCGAGGAAGTCACGCAGCACCTGCTCGCGGTGCTGCTGCGCCTCGACTTGCGCGCGGACCTCGGCGGCGGCGCCGTTGAACGCCTTGGCGAGCTCCGCGATCTCGTCGGTTCCTTCCACAGCGACCGGGACCAGGTAGGCGCCCGCGGCCGAGCGCTGCACCTCGACCGTGAGGCGACGCACGCGGCGCACGACCGGGCCGAGGGCGGCGAGGAACAGCGCGACCACGAGGAACGCTCCCCCGAGTGGCGCGAGGGGCAACGCATCGTGCGGCAGCTCTGCGGGCCGCGGCCGCACGAAGGCGAGGTGGGCGCATCGCGCGCCGGGCCACGGCGCGCGCAGCAGGGCCT
>CAZUZY010000049.1:0-32045 GCA_964624885.1 uncultured Polyangiales bacterium
ACGCCGCGCGCCTCCGCCAGGGCCGCCGCGAGGGCGAGCTCCTCCCGCGCCGCGGCCCGCAGTCCGTGGTCGACGCCGCACGCCACCACCGCGATCCGCCCGTCCTTCGCCACGTGGGCGAGCACGTCGAGCAGGACCTGCGAGTCTCCTCCACCCGAGCAGCCGACCAGCACCCGCGTGCCCGGGGCCACGCCGGCCTCGTCGAGCGCGGCCCGCGCCTGGGTCGCGAGCGAGGGTCGGCTCAAGGGGTGCCCGAGGCCACGCCGGGGACGCCCGGCAGCCCGGGGCACGCACCGGCCGCGCCACCGAGCGGCAGGCCGATCGGCACGGTGTAGGTGGCGGAGCCCTCCTTCGGGCAGGCGTACTGCATGGCCGCGAGCCGCGCCTTGATGCAGTCGGTCACCGCAGGCGGCAGGGTGGAGTCGGCGACGTCGGCGCGGATGACCTTGCCGTCCTTGCCGACCTCGAGCGCGATCTTGGCGTTGCCGCACGGCGCCGCCACGCCGCCCTTGGCCGCCGAGGTGAGGCACGCGTTCACGACCCCGGGCTCCTTGGCCATCGCCTCGGTCGGGTTGAGCGGGGCGTCGGTGCACGGGGTCATGGTGGTGCCCACGGAGGCCGAGGTCGTGTTCGAGCCCATCGGATCGGCCGACTTGGGCGGCGGCTCGTTCTTGCAGGCGACCAGTGGCAGGGCGAGCCCCGCGGCGGTCAACGACAGGGCGAGGAACAGCGAACGCGACCTGACCATCGCTCCACGATAGAGGCTGAGAGCGCCCCGCGCCACGACGGACACACCGCCGCCCCCTCGGCGCGCCCGCCTCCGGCTCGCGCCGTTCACTGCGCTCGCCTCCGGCTCGCTCCGTTCACTTGTTGCTGGTGCGGCCGCCCGTGGAGGCGGCCGCCGTTCACTGCGCTCGCCTCCGGCTCGCTCCGTTCACTTCTCCAGGCCGCTGCACGCTCCGTCGAGGAACGGCAGCACCAGGCGGGCGCGCGCCACGTCGAAGTCACGCAGCACCAGCGTGGTCTCGCTCTGGCGCAAGAGGCGGCCCGCGTCGATGAGATCGAAGTTGGTGCCGACGCCCCCCTCGTAGGCGAGCTGCGCAAGCCGCAGGGCCTCGGCCGCGAGATCGCGCGCCTCCTGCGCCGACGTCTGGGCGGCGACCGCGACAGAGAGCGCGCGCTTGGCCTGCGCCTGCTCGATGCGCGCGGAGAGTTCGACCGCCACCGCGCGGGCCTTGGCCTCTTCCACGAGCGCGATCCGGTCGCGCTTCTCGGCGTAGCGCACGCCGCCGTCGTAGAGCGGGATGCTCAGGGTGAGCGAGATGTTGAGGCTCGTGTTCCAGGGCCCGTCGAACGCGTGTCCCCCGACGCCGGTGGTCAGGCCGGCGGTGAGCGTCGGCAGGAACTTGAGGGTGATGTCGTCGACGTTGCGCTCCGCGACCAGGATCTGCTTCTTGGCGATCTGCACGTCGGTGCGCGGCTTGCCGGAGGCGGTGCCGCAGAAGCCCATGATCTGGCCCTCGAGGCCGCCGAGGTCGGTGGTGACACCGATCGCGTCGGTCGTGCCGATGACCACGCCGAGGCCCTCTTCTGCCTGCAGCAACGACTCGTCGTTGGGGGCCACCGCGGCGCGCGCGGCGGCGACGTCTTGCAGCGCGCGCACCAGATCGCGCGCATCGCCCACGCCCGCCGCCAACCGCTTGCGGGTGAGCACGAGGCGCTGCAGCGACAGATCGAGCGACTCCCGGTTGCCCTCGGCGAGGCGCTGCGCGGCGACGATCGAGGCGACCGAGCGCGCGAGAGAGAGCCCGAGCTTGCGGCGCACCTCGACCACCCCGAGCGCGTTGATCTCCTCGCCGACCTTCACCGTGCCGATGTTGTGGAACGCGCGGACGTTCACCAGCGTGGCCGTGATGGACAGCTGGGCGTTCGCGTTGAGTCCGCCGTTGGTGATGCCGCTCGCGCCGAACGTGCTCGACGGACTCCAGGTGAACCCGAGGCTCGCGTTGGCCTGCGGGAGCACGGCGCCCTGCGCGATCCGCGTGGCCGCCTCGGCGCGCTCCACCTCGGCGAGCGCGATGCGCAGATCGCTCGCGTTCTTGGGCAGCAGCGACCACAGCTCCTTGAACGATCCGACCGAGCGCGTGGGCTTGGGGATCGGCGGCGCGGGATCCTCGTTGACCTTCGCGGAGCTGCTGACGACGGGCGCGACCACGGCCGGCTGCGCACCACCTCGGCGCGTGACCGACGCCGCCCCCACGAACGAGGCGAGGAGGCCGACACAGACGACGAACCGACGTGACATGGGCGCTGACCATAGACGATGCCGGCGCTGCTGGAGAGGCTCACCGACGAAGTTTGGTTTTGTTTACGCCCGCGACCGCTCACGTGCGTGTGCGCGGCTTCGCCCTGGCCTTGCGGCGCGCCGGCGCCGTGGCTGCCTCGGCGCGGTCGAGCTGGCGGGCGATGGCCCAGACGTCCGGGTCGTGCGCGTTCTTGCGGAGCAGCGGCGCGAGCACCGCGCGGGCCTCGTCGAGCCGTGACAGCCGGAACAGCGCGTGCGCGACCGAGCAGGTGACGGGGGTGGAGTCGGGGATGCGCTTGTGCGCGCGCTCGAGCCAGGGAAGACCGTCGCGCGCGCGGTCGAGGCCCACGTCGAGGATGTGCCCGAGGTTGTGCGCGTACCAGGGGTTGCCCGGATCGAGGGCGAGCGCGCGGCGGTACGACTGCGCCGCGAAGCGGTGGTTGCCGAGGAGCGCCTGCGCGAGCCCCATGAGGGCCCAGTGCGCGTCGTCGTCGGGCAGCTCGCGCACCAGCCGCCGGATGTGGAGCGCCGCGCGCCACGGCTCGGTCTCGAGGAGCAACTCGGCGATGCGCCGGTCGGCGAACCGGCGATCGTCGCTGCCCTCGATGGCCATGCGTCGCAGCCGCTCGAGCATGGGGAGGAGATCGTCGGGCGGCTCGTCGCGCGCGAGGGCCCGCTCGATGGTGGCGCGCAGGGAAGGGAGCTCCTTGGCTCCCCCAGACCTGCCGTCGCCCTCCCCGGGCTTCTGCCGCTTGGCCATTCCCTTGGCTCTACGGCACGAAACCGTCCTGGGCAAGCCAAGAGGCGCCCTCGGTCGCGTTGGCGTACGAGCCGCAGGTCCGTGTCAGACTGGCAGCACCCGCGGAGACACACCCCGCGTTCCTCGGCCGAAATCGCGTGTCCACCGCCGTGGCGCGGGCCTTGCTCAGGAGTCCTTCGCCACCGCGGACCTCGCGGAGAGAGCACCGCATCTCGCATGCGGCCGGACCGTCGTCCGCGCCGCGCAGGGGACGTGCGTCCCAAGGAGCCCGTCATGTCGATCGCCAAGGACCTGTTCGCGCACCAGCTCCTCTCGCTCCGCCCGGACCTCCGTGCCCGAGCGCTCCGCCTCACGCGGGACGAGGCCGCCGCCGACGATCTGGTGCAAGACTCGATCGAGCGCGCGCTCCGCTTCCGCGAGCAGTTCGTGCCCGGCACCAGCCTACGCTCGTGGGCCCAGACCATCGTCTTCTCGGTGTTCGTCACCGGCTACCGCCGTCGTCGCCGCGAGCGCGACGCCATCCGCGTGCTCACGGTGGACCCCTGCGCGTGGACCGCCCCCGAGCACGCGACCCCCGACGCCGCGAGCGCGCTGTCTCCGCGCGTGAAGAGCGCCCTCGACAGCCTCCCCTCGAGCTTCCGCGAGGTGCTGCTCCGGGTGGACGTGCAGGAGCAGAGCTACCGCGACGCTGCGGACGCCATCGGTGTCCCCATCGGCACCGTGATGTCGCGCCTCCACCGCGCGCGCAAGCAGCTCGCCGCGCTCCTCGGCGACACCGAGGTCACGCCGCGTCTCGCCGCCTGAGCGCGGTTCGCCGACGGGCTGCGGCTCGGGTATCCTCCCGGGGAATGGACGCGCGGATCCTCCGTTTCGTGCGCGGGCTCGCGTTCCCCGGCGGCGGCGCGGTGATCGCGGTGGCGTGCGGTGGTGGCCAGCCTGGCCCCGTCGCGCCGGGCGCGCCCAGCGCGTCCACCAGCGCCAGCACGAGCCCGAGCAGCACGACGGCCACCGTGGCCACCGTCGACGCCCCCGTCGACGACCCGACGGCGGGCGGCGGTCCGTGCCGCTGCTCGTGGAACACCAACCCCAACGCGGCCCCGCGGGTCTGCAAGAAGGGCGAGACCAGCGTGGGCGGGCAGGTCTGTCAGCCCGGCAACCACAAGAAGAAGTATCCTTACCCGGTGGTTGGTCCTCTCTATCCCCCGGATCTGTCATGAGCCGCCTCCGCTTCGTCCAGGCCCTCGCGTTCCTGCCGGCGTGCGGTGGCCCGCAGACCCCGCCGACCGCGACCCCCGATCCGGCCGCGTCGACCTCGGCGTCCGTGTCCCCGTCGGCCTCCGCGTCCACCGTCGCGACCACGACCCCCGAGGACCCGCCGAGCGACCCGACCGCCGGCACCGGCCCGTGTCGTTGCTCGTGGGAGACCAACGCCGCCGCTGCGCCGCGCGTGTGCCGGAAGGGTGAGGCGAACCACGTCGGCCACGTGTGCGCCCCGGGCAAGCACTACCCGCCGTACAAGGGCCCCATCAAAGGCCCACTCCCCCCGCCCGACCTCCCGGCCTGACCGCGCGGCCCACGCCGCCCACCACGTGGCTCCTCGGCGAGGGCTACCTCATGGGTCGTCTGACGTCAGCGCACGCGCACCTTCGCGCGGGCGACCATCGCGGGCGTGCCCTGCGGATCGTGGTAGACGCGGACCTCGCACCGCCCCTCGTGCTCGGCGACGACCCGGATCGTCTTCGCGCCCTTCGGGATGGCCACCCGATCGCGCGGATCGTCGAACGGCCGGTCCTCCGGCACGAGCGCGATCCACCAGTGCCGCCCGTCCTCGACGCGCACGGAGAACTTCACCTCCACCGACTCGCCGACGGCCAGCTCGCGCCGGTCGAGCTCGAAGGTCACGTCCGACGTCCACTTGATCGAGGTGAGCTCGCACCCGCTCGTCACGAGCGCCGCCACCACCGCGAACGCGGTGCGCACCTCAGATCCGCGGACGCTCGGGGACGGTGCCGCCCTCGAGGAGCCGGCGCTCCCGCCACGCCTTGCCGGCCTCGATCCCGAAGCGCTCGAGGCCCGGCACGATCGCGTGCTCCATGGTCTCGTAGAAGATCTCTCGCCCGCGCGCCGCCGAGTGCAGCCCGAGCGCGAGCTCGTCTTCGCTGAGCGGGGCCTCTGCCTGCACCGGCCCGCCGAGCACCCCCTCGATCACCTTGAACGCGTGGGTCAGGTAGCGGCCGAGGGAGCCCTGCACGTCGGGGTGCGCCTCGAGCCACGGCCGCCACGCCTCGAGGTAGAGGAAGCCGAACTGTCCGTGCAGCACCTCGTCGGCCAACAGCCTCCGCGTCGCGTCGCGCAGGAAGCGGTCCTTGGTCTGATCGAGCTCGTCGACCAGCATCGCGATGGCCACCATCTCGGACATCGAGGTCGTGTAGATCACGTTGCGGAGCGCGCGCTCCTCCGGCGAGACCCCTCGGTGGGTCGCGAGCGGTGGGACGGCCACGTCGGCTTCGACCTCACCCTTGCCGCCGAGCCCGAGCACCACCTGCCCGCAGGTCTCGGTGTGCCGGACCTCGTCCTGGGCCATCCGCAGCATCACCGTCTTGGCGTCGAGCGAGGCGTTGGCCTCGAACAGCTGGACGGCGAGGTTGGCGAACACCGTCGTCGAGCGGTGCTCGAACACCATGCGGCGCTCCCAGGAATCGAGCGCGCGCGCGCGGGCGCGAGCGTCGTAGGTCTTGGGATCGAACTCGGGCACCAGCCGCTCGGTCCGGCGGATCGCCTCGTCGAGCGCGCGGTACTCCTTCTCGATCGTGTTGCCAGTGAGGGCGAGACCGATGACGGCGGAGATCGGGTCCATCAGGGGAACGAGCGTACCCCGATCGCCCGCGACGGGTCAGCGCGACGGGTCAGCGGGACGGGGCAGGTCAGCAGCAGGACGGGTCAGCGGGTGAACCAGCCGAGGACGCCGTAGGCGCCGAGCGGGGCAGCGACCGTGCACACGAAGAGGAGCCAGGGGCTGTCGAGGAGCTTCTTCACCATGGGTCTCGGTCAACCTTGCCATCACGTCACGTGCGGTCGATGACCGATGTCATCATCCGAACGATCGTTCAGGACACAGCGACGGCCTGTTCTCGCTGTGAACTGTGCCTTGCCGATCGCGGGCTGACGACCGATGTTTCGTCGGCATGGACCTCGGCCCTTACCTCCGTCGCATCGGCCTCGCCGAGGCCACCCCGCTCCCACCGACGCTCGAGACCGTGCGCCTGCTGGTGGGGCGGCACGTCCGCAGCATCCCGTTCGAGAACGTCGACGTGCAGCTCGGCGCGCCGATCTCGCTCGACCTCCCGAGCCTCGAGGCCAAGCTCGTGCACGCGCGGCGGGGAGGGTACTGCTTCGAGCAGAACACCTGGCTCGCCGCGGTCCTCGGCGCGCTCGGTCTCCCGGTCACCACCCTCGCGGCGCGGGTGCGCTGGAACGCCGACGGCCCGACGCCGCGCACCCACATGCTCCTGCGCGTCGAGATCGAGGGGGTGCCTTGGCTCGTCGACGTGGGCTTCGGCGGCTTCGTGCCGACCACGCCACTGGCCCTCGAGGAGCGCGGCCCGCAGCCGACCGACCTCGGCACGTTCCGACTCCACCGCGAGGGCGCGTTCACCGTGCTCGCCGCCGCCGCCCACGACGGGGTCTTCCACGACATGTACGCCTTCACCGACGAGCCCCACACCGCGGTGGACTACGTGGCGATGAACCACTTCACGTCGACGCACCCCTCGTCGCGCTTCCTCCGTCACCTCATCGTCGCGCGCCCCACCGAGACCGCGCGGCACGCGCTCCTCGACGACGAGTGGATCGTGCGCGACCGGGCCGGCACCACCCGCACCCGGGTCGCGCGGCGCGAGATCCCCCGGCTGCTCCGCGAACGGTTCGACCTCGCGGTGCCCGACGACGCGGAGTTCCCGGCGCTCGCGCGGTAGCGACGCCACGGCAGGCGGCGCCCACGTGGCTGCGTTAGGGTCTCGCCATGTCCTCGCCCGAAGTCCCCGGCGCGCCCGGCTGGACCGCCATCGACCAGGCCCTCGCCGTCGTCTACCCGGGCGTCGAGCCGCTCCACTTCGCCGCCACCCCGCCCGCGAGCGCCGGCGGCGAGGATCCGCTGAACGGGGTGAGCGTCTTCGCGAGCACACACGGGGGACGCCGGCACTGGCACTTCGTGACCTACGGGTTCACCGAGCTGTTCGGCAAGGAGACCGACGAGCCCGCGGTGAGCGGCTACGGCTTCGAGCTCACGATGCGGGTCATCGACCCCGAGGCCGCGGCGCACCGCCCGCCGGCCTGGGTGTTCTCGCTGCTGCAGAACCTCGCGCGGTACGTGTTCCGCACCGGGAACGCCTTCGGCCCTGGCCACCACATGACCGCCAACGGCCCCATCGCGCTCCAGCGCAAGACCGCGCTCACGGCGCTGGCGTTCGTCGAGGATCCGCAGCTCCCCCTGCAGACCACGCCGAACGGGCAGATGATCTTCCTGCAGGTCGTCGGGCTCACCGGCGACGAGTACGCGGTGATCAAGGACTGGGACACCCTGGCCTTCTTCGACCTCTTGCGCGCGAAGGACCGTGCGCTCGTCACCGACCTCGGCCGCGACTCGTACCTCGCCGACCCGGCCTTTCGCGCGGCCTGCGAGCAGGGCCAGGCTCGCGACGGCGCCTCCATGCAGGAGGTGTACGCGAGCCAGGGTTCGTTCGAGGACGACGGCGCGCGCGCGGTGTTCGTCGTGGCCGCCAACTGCGTGACCGACCTGCACCGGCTGATCGCCGGGCGGCTCGCGCACGGCAAGCCCGCCACCTACGTGTGGCCCGACGGGCTCCTGTGCCTCGAGGGCGCCGCGGACACCGAGGTGATCGCCGCCGAGGGGATCGCGACCCTGCGCCTCTCCGCGCGAGACCAGGCGGCCATCGCCGCGATCCCGGTCGCGCGCGGGGACTACCCGCTGCCCTCGGGGCGCGCGCTGGTGCGCGTGGTCCCCATCGACATCTACGACCCGACCCGCACCAAGGTGATCGACACGGTGGGTTGACCGACTAGTCGGCGTGCATGAAGTGCAGCAGCTTGAGGCGCCCGCAGGCCCAGTCGTGGCCTGCGCCGCACGCCTTCTTGAGCAGCCCGAGGCCCTTGCCCTTGTCGACCGCCGTGCCGCGCCCCTGGATGGTGAACCAGCCCTGGTTCGCGCAGCTGCCCGCGTCCTCGAGGCCGCACCCGCGCGCGAACTCGGCGAGCGCCTTGGTGTCGTCCTTGGTGACCCCGATGCCGCCGCCGTAGAGCCGCCCGAGGTTGTTGCACCCCGCGCCGTGCCCCTGGTCGCACGCGCGCTGGTAGGAGACGAGCGCGCGGTTGAGGTCGACCGCGCCGCCCTTGCCCCCCTCGAAGCGGATCCCGAGGTTGTTGCAGGCGAGCGCGCTCCCGAGATCGCAGGCGCGGCCGAAGAACTCCGTGGCCTTCTTGTCGTCGACGACCACGCCGTCGCCGCGCGCGAACATCAGCGCGAGGTCGTTGCAGCTCGGCGCGTCGATCTGGGTCTCGCACGCGACCGCGCAGCCGGTGGCGTCACCGTAGGAGCACGAGGCCTTCTTCGCCGCGATCGCGCCGATGGTCGGGGTGGCGACCTTCTCGCTCGAGCCCGTCTCGGCGGCCTGCGTGGCCACCACCGCAGCGCACTGCGAGCCGTCCCACTGCGTGCGCTCCGGGCACTCCGGCTGGGTCTGCTTGGCCGCCCCGAGCGCCACCACCTCGATCCGGATCAGCGCCCCGCAGCCCTCGGGGGGCGTCGGGTCGCTGCCGGTCGACTTGGCACACGCGCCCGCGTCGCCGTCCTTGGCGAGCTGCTCGTTCTGCGTGGACGACTTCGCGCCGGTGCCGACGCCCATCGCCGTGGCCCCGCCCTCGACGCTGGCCCCGACGCCGGTGAAGAAGGTGAACGCACCGGTGACCATCGCGCTCACGACGTGGGTCGCCCCCTCGCACTCGCCCGAGAGGTCGTCCTTGCGGAACGGCGGCGGGTGGTCCGATTCGAAGCGCCCGACGATGGTCATGTCGACGGTCAGCTGGCCGGCCTTCTGCAGCTTGGCCTCGAGCTTGGCCGCGCCGAGCGGCACGTTGGCATAGAGCTCGTCGGCGTCGCGCATCGCCACGTGGTCCTGCTTGCGGGTGACCGCCGTGTAGGCGTACTTGCCCTTCACCGCGCACCCCGAGAGCACGGTCAGGTCGCACCCCTGGTACTTCACGGCGACCAGCTGCTTCTTGGCGAGCGCCTCGAGCTTGGCGCGGTCGGTGCTCGCCCACTCGACCACCAGGGGCTCGAGCTGGCTCTTGCCCGGCTGGCACTTGCCGGCGGTCTCGAGCTTGGGCGGCGGCGAGGCCACGGTCTTGGCGACCGCGCCCGACGACGGGCAGCCGGCGAGCAGCGCGGGGAAGAGGGCGGGGACGAAGAGCGCGGAGATCGCGGCGGAGCGGCGCATGGGCGCGCGCATGGTAGCGCCTCGGCGGCAGGCGGCTACCATCGGCCCCCCATGAGCCACGTCTTCGCCAAGGATCTCCTCGTCGGCAAGGTCGCTTTCGTCACGGGGGGCGGCAGCGGCATCGGCGCCGGCATCGCGCGCATGCTGGCCGGCCAGGGGTGCAAGGTGGCCCTCCTCGGACGCACCAAGGAGAAGCTCGACGCCGTCGCCGCCCACATCACCGAAACGGGCGGCGTCGCCAAGGTGTTCCCCGCCGACGTGCGCAAGTACGACGACGTCGCCGCGGCCATCGCCGCGTGCGTCGCCGAGTTCGGGCGCCTCGACGTGGTGGTCAACAGCGCGGCCGGCAACTTCCTCTCCCCGGCGGCCTCGCTCTCGGCCAACGGGTTCCGCACGGTCGTCGACATCGACCTGTGCGGCACCTTCAACGTCTCGCGCGCGGCGTTCGAGCACCTGACCCGCACCCGCGGCTCGATCGTGAGCATCACCGCCACCCAGGCCGACGTCCCGACCCCGCTGCAGTGCCACGCCGGCGCCGCCAAGGCCGGCATCGAGAAGCTCACCCGCGACCTCGCGCTCGAGTGGGGCCGGAGCGGCGTGCGGGTCAACGCCGTGGCGCCCGGCCCGATCGAGGGCACCGAGGGGATGTCGCGGCTCGCCCCCGGCGACATGCCGAACGCCCTCGTGAAGCGCGTTCCATTGGGACGTTATGGAACGATCGACGAGGTGTGCGACGCGGTGCTGTTCCTGGTCTCGCCGGCCGGGAACTACGTCACCGGCGCGACCCTCCTGATCGACGGCGGCACCTCGCTGCTCGGCGCGGGACCGTTCCTCGACCTGATGGGCTAGCTCGCCGAGGCCTCCACCGAGGCCTCGGGCTGCTCCGACTCCGCGAAGGAGATCGCCGCGTAGTAGTCCTCGCCCGGCACGCGGGCGAGGAGCGGCTTGTTCCAGATGGCCCTCAGGTACCCGAAGCTGAAGCGCCGCTCGATGTAGAGGTCGGGGCGCGCGGCCTTGATGGCGTCGGCCGCGGTGCGCAGGTGGTACCAGGGGATGCGCGGCGCGATGTGGTGCGGCAGGTGCACGTTGATGTCGAACCACATCGCCTCGACGAACCGGGGGAAGCGCACGTTGAACGTGGAGACCACCTGGCCACGGAACGGGGTCCACGCGTCGCGGTCGAAGCTCAGCGAGTCGGGGCTCGCGTGGTGCAGGAACGTGAGCAGCGCGCCGTGGGCCGCCGCGATGAACGCGGGCACGTAGTAGTACTTCACCACCGCGAACGCCCCGCCCCAGCGCACCAGCAGGACGCTCAGCGCGGTGCACGAAAGCACCATGAACAAGGTCGAGGTGAGCAGCTCGCGGTCGGCCCCGCGGGCGAGCGGGATCTGCGGCGCGAGCTTGCGCATGAACGTGCGGCGCACCATGCCGACCCAGAACCCGACCATCACGCCGGCCGGCGTGCCGAAGCCGAGCTTCACGTGGGCCTTCTGGCCGAGGGGCGCGGCGTCGTACTCGGCCCGGGTCATGCCCATCTCGGCCCAGTCCGGGTCGACGCGGCGGGCCTGGGTGCGCGCGTGGTGGTGGTTGTGCCAGATGCGCCAGTTGTGGAACCCGGTGAACTCCGGCGCGAGCACGAGGTGCCCGACGAGGGAGTTGACCCAGCGCTTCTCGCTGAACGCCAGGTGCCCGCAGTCGTGGCCGATGACGAAGAGTCCGGTGAAGGCCCAGCCGGCGAACAGCCACGCGGCCGCCAGCGCCGGGATCTGCCAGTACAGCGCAGCGCCGCGCCCGAGCGGGAGCGCGTAGAGGATGGCCTCCGCCACGATCACGCGGACGATGGCCATGCAGAGGCCCATCCACGAGCGCAGCGGCACGATGGCGAAGCACTCCTTGGGGATGAGGTCGCGCACGGCAGCGATGCCGAGGTTGTCGCGTCGGCCGATCGCATCGACCTCGCGCGGCGTGGTGGCGGACATGGCGCGCGAAGCTGCCACGAATGCGACGCCGGCGCACGCCCCAGCAGGTGCGAAGCAGGTGACGCAGCACGGTTGCGCGAGCCCGGCCGTCGATCGACAATCGGTGGATGTCCCGCCCCTGGCTCGGCTGGCTCCTCGCCCTCACCTTCGTCTTCCCTCCTGCCTGCACCAAGAAGGAAGACGACACATCGGAGAAGTCGAGCAAGACCAAGAAGTCCAAGGACGACGACGACGACGCCCCCAAGAAGAAGAAGAAGAAGGCGGCCGACGACGACGACGACGCCCCCAAGAAGGCCAAGGTCGACGACGACGACGACGCCCCCAAGAAGAAGAAGAAGAAGGCGACCGACGACGACGACGACGCCCCCAAGAAGAAGAAGGCGGCCGACGACGACGACGACGCCCCCAAGAAGAAGAAGAAGAAGAAGTCGAAGGCGATCGACCCCGACGACGACAAGAACCCGATCCCCGACGACTGGACCACGATCTACGACGAGGCGGTGGGGTACGAGTTCAAGGTCCCGGTGGGCACACCGGCCATGAAGCTGTCCACGCACAACGGCATCTCGTACTACACGACGCAGACCCCGAAGCCGCACCAGATCGATCTGGCGCTCGCGGTGTTCAAGGACGCGACCCTCTCCAAGGGCGACGTGCAGAAGAAGAGCAAGTCGCTGCTCGAGGGCTTCGGCGACAAAGACGTCTGGATCGGCATCGCCAAGGACAAGGGCGCCGACTACTCGCTCGCGGACTTCACCTCGCTGATGGCGAGCGGCGACAAGCGCAACAAGGGCGTGGTGCTGGTCGCGCTCGACAAGTCCGACAACTACGTCCTCTACGTGTCCTCCGACGACGGGAGCTACCTCGCCAACAAGGACACCATCGAGCACGTGTGGAAGAGCTTCTCGATGTACAGCGGTGGCGCGAGCGGGAAGGGCAACAAGGCCGACGAGGGCCTGTAGGGCGCGGTCCTTCGCTCCGGATTGACCGGGGGCCGATGTGGGTGTACG
This sequence comes from uncultured Polyangiales bacterium, assembly GCA_964624885.1. GTDB lineage: Bacteria > Myxococcota_A > Polyangia > Polyangiales > JADJMO01 > JADJMO01. The sequence continues at coordinate 12,567 of CAZUZY010000049.1, forward strand.
AGCGGCGCCTACATTGGTTCACGGGCCTTTTCCAAGGAGCCCCCCATGCGCGTCGTCGCCACCCTCGCCGTCCTCGCCCTCACCACCTTCGGTTGCTCCGCCTCGGTCGACTCGACCGACGAGGAGGGCATCGACACCCCGGAGTCGACTGCGGACGCGGTGACCTACGGCGCCTACCACACGCTGCGCCACGACTACCGCAAGTGCATCTCGCCCATCTGCGGCGGCTACTGGATCAAGCGCGCCAACCGCGACACCACCCTCTGCGCGGACGGCAGCTGGGCGGCCGAGTGTTACGTGGCGTCGGTCGACCTCGCCTCGAAGCTCGGCCTCGCCGAGAGCGAGCTCGCGGGCGTCGACGTCTCGCGCCTCGTGGTCCGCGGCACCCCCAAGGTGCAGACGATCGGCTCGTTCAAGGTCGGCGTGCTCGTCGCGAGCGAGGCCTGGTACCCGGGCTCGGACGTCGCCCCGACCGGCACGTTCTACAAGGTCGAAGACCTCGGCATCCGCTGCGTGAAGGCGCCTTGCTTCAGCCTCCGGGCCGACAAGCTCTCGTACTCCACGACCACCACCCTCTCGGGCATCTCGTCCGGCGCGGGCTCGGCGCTGGCGGGCGGGCCGATCCTCGCGGCCGGCACCCTGCAGACCGTCACGTTCCCCACCGGCAAGGGCAAGGAGCTCGTCACCGACGCGTTCTACACCCGGCTCGCCCACAAGGCCGGCGCCTGCGACGTGGACGCGGACTGCACCGCCACCGTCTACAGCGCCGACGTCTCGTCGACGGCCGACTGCTACTGCCGGATCTGCCCCTCCACCATCACCGACACCTTCACGGCGGCGGCCCGCGAGGCGAGCTGGACCAAGTCGTGCAGCAAGTCCAAGCTGGTGTGCCCGGCCGTCAAGTGCATCGCGCCGCGCCCGGTCGCGTGCGTCGCCAACCGCTGCCAGGCGGTCGAGTAGTCCGTCGCCGAGCCCGCCCGCCCGCGCGGCGACGGAGTAGAGTGCGGGCATGACCCGCTATGAGTGCTCCCTGGAGAACGGCAAGGTCCCGGCCGAGGTGAGGACCATGCTCGTCCCTGTCGACCTCTCCGACGCCTCGGTGGCGATTCTGCAGTGGGCGGTCGATCTCGCCACGGTGCAGGGCGCGCGCGTCGACGCCCTGCACGTGATCGACCTGCCCTCGTACACCTCGATGGCCCACCTGCCCGCGGAGGGGCTCGACGGGCCGACGCTCGCCGAAGAGGCCCACCTCGCGGCCACCAAGAAGCTGCGCCGCCTGGTGAAGGAGGCCACCCGCGAGGGCGTGCACGTGCGCGGCATCGTCGAGTCCGGCGACGTGCTCGAGCACATCGTGCGCGACGCCAAGGGCTACGACCTGGTGGTCATCGGCCACCACCGTTCGGGCCTCACCGAGATCTTCTTCGGCAACACCGCCGACAAGGTCGCCGGTCGCGTCGACACCCCGGTCGTCGGCGTCCGCGTCAACGGCTGACCGCTCCGTGGTTCGTCGGGCGTCGGCCGCCCGGGCGGGCGCGGCGAACCCTCCCCCTCGCTCCCTGGCTCCGACGGGCAGGAGGTCACTCGAATGTGCATGCCGGCAACGTGTCCGAAGTGTGGGAAGGCGAGCTACGTGGGGTGCGGGATGCACGTGGAGCAGATCCTCGGGCACCTGCCCAAGGACAAGCGGTGCAGCTGCCAGACGAGCGCGCAGCCCGTCGACAAGCCCAAGCCCACCCGCTAGAGCGCGATCTCGATCCGCTCGCGGTCACGCACGGCGTGGAGCGCGCGCACCCCGAGGCCCCGTAGCGTCTCGATCGCCTCGGCGAAGTAGCGCCCGACGGCCTTGGGGGTGTGGGCGTCCGACGAGAGCGCGAGCTTCACGCCGTGGCGCACGCACATGCGCACCGCGTCGTCCGAGAGATACGGCCGCCCGATGACGATGTCGCGACCCGCGGTGTTGTACTCGAGGACGATGTCGGCCTCGGCGGCGCAGGCCACTGTGGCCTCGAGCTCCTCGGCGTACAGGTCCTCGACCGCGCCGAACAGCGCGCTCTGCCCCGTGATCGGGTCGACCCGGTCCCACTTGCGCACGAGCTCGAGGTGCCCGACCACGTCGTAGAACCCCGTGCCGATCAGCGCGCGCACCGAGGCGAAGTATTCGCGCACGGTGCGCTCCGCGCCGTGCGCGGCCAGGTGCGCCTGCATCACCGACTCGAGGTAGTCGCACAGGATGTGCGGGATGCCGCCCTTGTCGACCCCGCCCAGATCGTCGACCACGCCGCGGATGAAGTGGACCGAGCCGGTCAGGCCTCCGATCGGGATCCCGCGGTGCCGCGCGCGCGCGAGCAGGTCGGACACGATGGCCTGGGTCTCGGCCTCGCAGCCGTCGAGGTGGTCGATCTCGAAGCCGACCGGCACCCCCTGCCCCTCGAGCTCGCCGAGGAACGGCTCGACCTCGTCCATGCGCATGCAGAACAGGTAGTCGCCGTCGGGACCGAGCCGATACCGGGCCGGCAGCGGCGCGTGCTCGCGGATCCCCGGGACCACGCCGCGGGCGCGCGCGGCCTCGAGCATCGGGGCGAGGCGGTGCGCGGGCAACGGGGACACCCCGTGGGGCCGCAGGTGCATGTGCTCGTCGTGGAGGGTCGCGGAGGTGCGCATCAGGCCCGGCGGTGGAGATCGAGCACGGCCTTGGAGGTCGCCACCGCCACCAGCCGCGCGTGGCGTGCACGCTGCTCGTGCCGCGCGGCGGCGTCCAGCGTCGGCAAGACCTTGGGCTGCGGATCCGCGCGCAGCGCCTGCTCGATCGAAGGGGACAGGCCGGCGGCGACCGCGGCGATGGCCGCGACCCCGTGGGTGGTGGCCTCGGCGCGCGGCGCCCGCCGCAGCGGCATCCCGATGAGATCGGCCTGCAGCTCGAGGAACTCGGTGGACGCCGCGAGGCCACCGTCCGCCCACATCGGGGCGAGCGGACGTCCGAGGGCCGAAGCTGCGGCCTCGACGATGTCGGCCACCTCGTGGGCCACCCCCTCGAGGGCCGCGCGGACGAGGTGCGCCCGCGTGACACCGCGGTGCAGACCGAGCACCGTGCCGCGGGCCTCCCCCACCCAGTGCGGCGCGCCGAGGCCGCTCAACGCCGGCAGGAACGCGACCCCGGCCGAGTCGGGCGTGGTCGCGAGCAGGTCGTCGAGGGCGTCGGGCCGCGCGATGAGGCCGAGGTCGTCGACCAGCCAGGTGAGCACGTCGCCCGCGGTGAGCACGCCGCCCTCGAGCAGATAGGTGCGGGCGCCGGCGAGCTCCCAGGCGATCGAGCGCAGGAGACCGTCGTCGGCGACGGCGTGGTTGTCGCCGGTGTGCACCTGGAGGAACGCGCCGGTGCCGTAGGTGCACTTGACGTCGCCCTCGGTCGCGCAGCCCGTCCCCAGCATGGCCGAGGGCTGATCGCAGAGCATGGCCCGCAAGGGCAGCGTGAGACCGCCGACCGAGATGCGCGCATCCACGCCGGCCACGTCGCTCGAGACCACCTCGGCGAGCACGCGTGGCGGCACGGCGAAGGTGTCGCAGAGCTGCGGAGAGAAGCGGCCGTCGTCGAGCCCGGCGAGCAGGGTGCGGCACGCGGTCGAGGGGTCGGTGACGAAGAGCGCGCCGGCCGAGAGGCGGAACAAGGTGTAGGTGTCGAACGTGCCCACCAGGATCTCGCCGCGGGCCGCGCGGGCCCGCCCGTCGGGCACGTGGTCGAGGAGCCAGGCGATCTTGGTCGCCGAGAAATACGGGTCGATGGGGAGGCCAGTGGCGTTGCGGATGCGCGCGACGAGGGCCTCGTCCTCGCGCAGCCGCGCGCACGTGTCCTCGGTCCTCCGGCACTGCCACCCGATGGCGGGGGAGAGCGGCTTGCCGGTCGCGCGATCCCAGGCCACCACGGTCTCGCCCTGGTTGGTGAACCCGAGCGCGAGCACGTCGGAGGCCCGGATGCCCGAGCGGTCCAGGGCCTTGTGGGTGACGCGCTCGGTCGCGGCGACCACCAGGTCGGCGTCGAGCTCGACCCAGCCCGGGCGAGGAAAGCTGCGCGGGATGGTCTCGGCCGCGGCCGAGAGGGTGCGCAGGACCCCCTGAGCGTCGGCCTCGAGCAGCGTGGCGCGGACGCTGGTCGTGCCCTGGTCGATGGCGAGCACGGCGCCCATGTCCGGAGCCTGTCGCACGGGAAAGTGGCCCCCGCAAGCACGCCGGTCGTTCCCCTCGCGCGTGGGCGGGCCTACCCTGGAGCCCCATGGTGGGGCGGACCACGCGATGAACGAGGTCAGCTGCCAGACCGTGGCCCTGGTCGCCGACGCGATCCTGCACCGCGGCCTCGAGCCGTTCGAGCTGTGGAGCGGGCTGCCCGTCGACGCCGCGTCGCTGCACGATCGCCATGCGCGGATCGACTGGGACACCTGGGTCGAGCTGATGGAGCGCACCGAGCGGGGCTGCGGCGGCCCGCAGGAGACCGAGCGCCTGTTCGTGAGCGGCGCCGGCGAGCGCACCGGCCATGGGTTCGTGCGCATCGCCAACGCGTTCCTCGCGGTCCAGGATCTCTACGTGCTGTTCGCGCGGTGGGGCATCCGCGGCACGCTGCGCTGTGTCGACGCGACGATGGAGCTCGGGCCGGGACGCAGCGCGCGCTTCCGGGCCACCATCGCCCCGGACCGTGCCGGCTCGGGCCCCACGCTGCGCTTCATCGCGGGCGTCCTGCGCAAGCTGCCGGTGCTGCAGGGGCTGCCGGAGGCCATCATCGCCATCGAGCCCGGCCTGACCCCCCACCAGGCCTCGTATGCGCTGGTGCTGCCCGAGCAGCAGACCCTTCGTTCGCGCCTGCGGCGCGTGCTCTCGGTCGCCCGCGGCGCCTCGGCCACGCTCGAGGCGCTCGAGGCCCAGTCGACCGAGATCATCACCAAGAACACCGAGCTCCAGCTGCGCCTCGCCGAGCTGGAGCGCACCACCGCTGCGCTCGAGGAGCGCGAGGCGTGGCTCGAGCTCGCGCTCGACGCCGCCAAGGTGGGGATCTGGCAGTGGGATCGGCGGGAGGGGAACTCGATGCGCTGGTCGGCAGGCACGCCCCGACTGCTTGGGTTCGGAGAGGGAGAGGTGCTCACCTCCGAGGCCTGGGCGAGCGCGCTCCACCCCGACGACCGCGCGCGCGTCGCCAAGGCGTTCGAGCACGCGGCGCAGACCGGGCAGCCCTACGAGGTGGAGGCGCGCGTCCCCACCGAGGGCGGCGTGAGGTGGCTGCGCACCAAGGGCACGGTGGTCGCGGACCGTGAGGGTCGCCCGCTGCACGCCTCGGGCACCGTGGTCGACGTGACCGAGCAACGCGCGCTCGAGGCACGGCTGCGCCACGCCGATCGCATCCTCTCGGCCGGCACCCTCGCCGCCGGGGTGGCCCACGAGATCAACAACCCCCTCACCTTCGTCCTCGGCAACCTCGATCTCCTGCGCGAGGAGGCCCGCTCGATGCCGACCCTCGGCGCCCGCTTCTCCGAGATGCTCGAGGAGATGGCCGACGGCCTCACGCGCATCCGCAACGTCGTGCGCGATCTGCGCACGTTCTCGCGGCCCGAGGAGGATCGCGTGGAGGCGGTCGACCTCCGGGCCATGTGCGAGGCCGCGATCCGCCTGGTGGCTCCCTCGGTGCGCCACCGTGCCGAGGTGCGCACGGAGTTCGCGAGCGAGCCGCTGCGCGCCCGGGCCAACGACGCGCGGCTCGGCCAGGTGCTGGTGAACCTGATCGTCAACGCCATGCAGTCGATGCCTCCCCGCCCCGTCCACGAGGCCTGGATCGTGGTGCGCACCGCGCGGCGCGGCGACCGCGTGGTGCTCGAGGTCGAGGACAACGGCAGCGGGATCGCGCCCGCCGCGCTGCCGCGCATCTTCGAGCCGTTCTTCAGCACCAAGGGCCCCTCGGCCAACCACGGGCTCGGGCTCTCGGTCTGCCAGAGCATCGTCGAGGGGTTCGGCGGGCGCATCGACGTGGACACGGCGCTCGGGCGCGGCACCACGTTCCGCATCACGTTGCCGACCACCGAGCCGGTCGTGTCGTCCACGCCCCCCCCCTCGACGGACCGCGGGCACGCCCGGGTCCTCGTCGTCGACGACGAGCCGCTGGTCCGGCGGTCGTTGCACCGCCTACTCGCGAGCCGCGGGCACGAGGTGGTGGAGGCGGCGAGCGCGGCCGAGGCGCTCGCCCTCCTCGAAGGGCGGACCTTCGACGTGGTGCTGTGCGATCTGATGATGCCGGAGATGACCGGCTTCGAGCTCCACGCCGTCCTTTCGGAGACCCGCCCCGAGGTGGCGAACCGGATGGTGTTCGTCTCGGGCGGCGCGGTCACCGAGCAGGCGCGCGCATTCGTGGAACACCCCGGGCGGAGGGTGCTCGAGAAGCCCTTCGACGTGGCGCTCGTGCTCGAGGCGGTCGCCGCGGCCCTCGACCCGCACGACTAGCGACAGACGTAGCCAGCCTTCTTGAACGACTCGGTGCACTCCGCGTCGGACTTGCACCCGCGGTACACGCAGACCGAGGCCTCGCAGGCGTAGTTGTCGGCGTCGAACGCGCCGGCGAGGGTCGCGCAGTCGGCGGGCGCGCCGCAGGTGGTCACGCAGGTGCGGAGCCCTGCGACGGCCCGACACGCGGTGTTGGACTTGGCGAGGCTGCTCTTGCACTCGGCGTCGTCGTTGCAGCCCTTCCACTCGCACGCCCCGTCGGTGCAGGCGTAGTTGTCGGCGTCGTAGGCGGCGCTGGTCGTCGCGCAGTCGGCCGCCTTGCTGCACGCCGGCACGCAGGCCGGCTGCGCGCCCGCGGTGGAGTGGCACTTGTAGGGCTTGGTGCCGCCGAAGGTGGCGGTGCACTCCGCGTCGGACTTGCACCCCTCGTAGCGACACACCCCGGCGTTGCACGACCAGTGGCTCGCGTCGTAGGCGCCGGCGGTGGTCGTGGTCGCGCAGTCGGCGGGCTTGGTGCAGCCCTGCTGGCAGAACGCGATCGCGGGGCCGGTGTCGAGCCCGCCGTCGGCCGGAGCGCCGTCCGAAGGCGCGCTGTCGCTCGCGCTGTCGGCGCCGACGTCGGCGGTCACCGCGCCGTCGCTCGGCCCGTCGGCCACGGCGGGATCGCTGCACGCCACGAGACCCCACGCGGAGAGAACGGCGAGAGCAGAGGCGAGGAAGGAGCGCATGACGGGGTCGTAGCACCCCGCCGGTGGATCAGGGATCCACCCCGCGGAACAGCTCGGAGAGGCCGACGTCGAGGCTGCGCGCGATGCGGTGCAACGAGCCGATGGACGGCGACGACTCGCCGCGCTCCACCTGCGAGATCAGCGACATGCTGAGCCCGGCCCGCGCGCCGAGCTGCTTGAGGGTGAGGCCGGCGCCGAGGCGCAGCGCCCGCACGTTGTCGCCGATGGCGCGCAGCACGCGGTCGTCGCTGGTGGTCGGCAGGCCCTTCTTGCGCGCGATGCGCTCGACCGTCTCGCAGAGCAGCTCCCCGAGGGACGCCTTCTCGAGGTAGTCGGCGACGTCGAGCTTGAGGGCGGCGATTGCGGTGTCCGTGTCCGGGTGGGCGGTGACCACGACGACGGAGACGTCGCCGTCGGCGCGACGGATCTTCTCGAGCGTGTGCAGGCCGCCGGCGCGGACCGCCAGCACCACGAGCTGGTAGGTGCCACTCCGCACCGCGGCCTCGGCGCGCTCCTCGTCCGAGAGCACGGTGACCTCGGCGCCCACGCGGGCGAGGATCTCGGCCGCCTGATCGAGCGCCGCGCGATCCTCGTCGACGACGAGCACGCGCAGCCCACTCCACCGCGGCCGCGGTCGAGCGCTGCACTGGCCTTCGCTCGCATGGTTCTGGAGCATCGACGCGGAGCCGAAGACGGGTGTCGCAGGGCGTCAACGCGTGAGTCACGCGAACATGACGCCACTGCAATGCTGCAAACTCACCCGAGTACGACGCACGCGAATGGTTCGCGTGCGAAGGTTCACGGCTCGAGCGGTGCTCCGTTCACTTCACTGGCGCGGGCGCGATGCGACCGAGGTTGAGACCGCCTGGATACTGGTAGCTCGTGTACGAGCCGAACCCCATCACCTGGATGCCCACGGGCTTGTTCGCCGAGAGCACGTGCGCCCCGCCCTTGCCGGCGCCGAGCTTGAGGCGCTGGACACCGTAGCCCGAGCTCAGCGCCGTCGGCGCGCTCGTCACCTTCGCGCCGTCGAGGGTCAGCTCGGCGTCCATCGGCTGCACGACGTCGACGAAGCTCACGTCGTAGTCGGCGGGCGCGAGGAACACGTACTTGAGGCGGTACTGCTCGACGGCCGTCATGAACGACTGCGCCGGGTCGCCCTGCGCGGCCGCGCTGACCGGCCCCGCCCCGTACTGGAACGAGGCGATGGTGAGCTCGTGATCGGCGACCACCTCGAAGTCCTCCGCGACGCCGAGGATCTCGACCGTCTGCCCGGCGTCGATCACGCTCGGCGCGCCGCCCGGCATCTTGCCCGGATAGGTCAGCACCGTGCCGTCCACGTTGCCGTAGAACCGGACCACGTGCTTGCCGGCCACGCCCTTCGCGTTGGTGGGCGTGGTGACGAAGTAGTGTCGCCCGAGGGTCTCGACCGGGAGCAGGCTCTCCTCGACGTGATCGCACGCCTCGAGGTCCTTGGGCATGTAGGTGCACGAGATGCCGGAGATGACCTGGATGGGCTGCGACGCCTTGATGAGCGAGCCGCTGAGATCGCTGCCCGCCGTCTGCGCGCCGACCACCTCGACCACGTCGCCCGCGTTGACGTTGAAGGTGATGGTGCCGCCGGGCCCCGCGCCGGCGACGCCGCCGCCCGCGACCACCTGGGCCTTCGGGCCGAGCTTCACGGTGACGCTGGTGCCGTCCTTGGTGCCGGTGACCGCGAAGTAGGGCGGGAACGTGAAGCCGGGCTTGCCGTCGGGATCGGGCGGCGCCGACCACGAAGAGACACCGGCCATGCGGTAGTTGCCCGTCAGCGCCGTCGACGGCAGGAGCAGCGAGGCGTCGTTGGTGTACGAGAAGCACTTCACCTGCCCGAGGCAGTTGTTCGCGCACGCCGCCGCCCAGTTCTTGCCGGGCGGCCCGCCCTTGCCGGCGTACTCGATGGCGTTGAACTGGTAGACCGCGACCGGCACCGACGTGGTGAGGTGGTACGCGCCCCCCTTCGCCGCCACGGTGGCGGTCTTCACGTCGGTCGCGCACCCCGGGAAGATGCTCGTCGTGCCCTTGAGCTCGGCGACCCACGGCAGGTAGATCGGCACGAGGCCGCCGGCCGGCGCCTTGGCCTTCGCGATCGAAGCGCCGCCGCGGGTGACCTCCACGTCGGCGTCCACGTCGCCGAAGTTCGCGACGACGACCGCGTAGTCGAAGTCGGGGCGCACGATGTTGTCGGTGACCGTCGGCCAGAAGTCGCAGCCCACGTAGGTGTGCGAGGCCGCTGCCTGCGCGCACGTGGTCGGGTCGGGGATGATGGGCCCCGCGTCGTCCGTCGCGCCGTCCGCGTCGAGTCCGCTCACGTCGAGCGTGGTGGCGTCGCCGTCGAGCGAGCCGTCGAGCGCCGGGTTGGTCTGCTGATCGTCCTTGCCTGCCGAGCAGGCCACGAGCGACGACGCGACGACGAGAGCGAACCCGACGTGGAGGACCGGGACCGACGGCTTCTGCATGGTGCCGGGCATTTTACGCGACGAAAGATACCGTCCGCCATGACGGAATCTTTCGCGCGGTGCGTCACGTGCTGCTCCGAGGGCGCTACTTCACCGACCAGGCCATCACGTAGGTGATCGCGCCGGCCTCGGTCGTGTACTTGCCCGTGTAGCCGCGGGTCGCCGTGGTGAGGTTGCAGCCGGTCTTGGTGGCGGTGACGGCGACGGTGGTGCCGAGCGGCACCTTGGTCACGATGGCGAGCCCCTCGCTGCTGGTCGCGCCGTCGGTCGTGGGCTTGTAGCCCTTCAGGTAGGAGACCTGCGCGCCGGGCGCGCTCGGCACCGCGATGGTGACGCCCGCCTTGTCGGGGCAGCCTTCGGACTCGGCCTGCTCGACCTGCACCCAGAGCGTGCCGAGCTTGGGGTCGTAGCCAGGCAGCACGCTGGTCGCCTCGGAGTCGAGCAGCATGTAGCCGGGCCGGAAGTCGTCGGCGTCGAGGACGAGCTCGCCCTCGATCCCCGGGAACGAGAAGCTCGACTCGAAGTGCAGCGTCTGGGGGACGCTCTTGGTGACGAACAGCGTGGCCTTGCCCGCGGCGTCGGTCGTCGCGAAGGTGCCGGCGCTGCACAAAGACGAGCGGACCTTGAGCCCCTTGGTGAGGTGCGCGCCCGTGGAGTCGAGCAGACCGAGGTTGAGGCTGTACGAGACGTACGGCTCCGCGCCGCAGTTCGGGGGGGCGGTGTCGATCGGCGCGTCGGTCTTGGCGTCGGTGGGCGTGTCGCTGCCGGCGTCGGTCGCGGGCGTCGCCGGGTCGGCCTTGTCGGAGCAGCCCGCGGCGAGGACGAGCACGAGGGAGAGGGGAAGGCGGAGCGACATCCCTCCAGCGTATCGAAAGGCCGGCGGAGCGGCGATGGTCGTCGTAGAGATCGCGCGCGTCGCGTATCATGGGGCCATCGATGGTGCGCTCCACTGCCTGGGTGTTCGTCGCGTTCACGGTCGGTTTCGGCACCTCCGCGTGCAAGCGCAAGGCGGCGCCCACCCCCACCGCGGCCGCCGGTCACGCCGAGCAACACGACGACCGCGTCGCCCCCATGACCGCCGCCTACGAGGCCAAGGAGGGCGCCACGCAGTGCGAGAGCGCGTACAACGCCCTCGTCGCCCTCGAGGAAGCGAGCGTGAAGGCGGGCATGCCCCCGCCGTGGGAGAAGCTCCCCACCAAGGCGGTCTTCGAGGAGACCTGCGCGCGACTCTCCGCCGATCAGCAGTACTGCTTCGTGCCCAAGCACCAGGCCGACCACAAGAAGTGCGACCTCGTGCTGCGCCAGCTCGACACCGACCCGTGGGGCATCGAGCTGCGCAAGCTCCTCAAGCCACCGCCCGGGAGCCCGGCCGGCGGCGGCGTCGTGCCCAAGCCGTCGTCGTCGTGAGCAGCGCCCACGCCGCGCCGCCCCCTCCTGAGCGGTCGCGCGTCGCTCCGTGCACTGCGCAGCCCGTGGTCGGCTCCGGGGCCGGCGCGGGGAAGCACGCGTAGCGGATCTCGCTCAGCGCGGTGCACGCGAAGCCAGTGGGGCACGCGGTCTTGGTGGGGGAGCAGGCGGGCGCGCAGCGGAGCGCGCCGTCGGGCGCGGCGAGGCACGAGGTGTCGAAGCAGTCGGCGTCGGTCGTGCACCCGGCGCCCGGCGCGCGCGGCGTCGGAGTCGGGTACTGACACCTGGTGGCCCCCGTCGTGGTCGGGAGGCAGCGCAGCGCGCCGCACGCCGTGTCGTCGGTGCAGGCCGTGGAGCAGTAGCGCAGCCGGGGCTCGTCGGGCGCGGCGAGGCACAGGCCGGTCTTGCACTGACCGTCCCAGAGGCAGCGCTCGCCGAGGGCGCGCGTGGGGGACCCGGTGTCGGCGAGGTAGCCGTCGATGAACGACCGATAGGCGTCGACCCGCACCACGCGGGCATAGGCGGCGCACGCGGCGTCCCCGCGGCTGGTCACGCCGGTGAGCACCTCGACGCCGCCCTCGGTGGTGAAGGTCGGCCCGCCCGAGTCGTAGGAGCATTGCTGGCTCGCACCGCCGAGCACGAGCTCGTTGATCGTGACGTCGGTGATGCGCGCGAAGCCCTGGCGACGGAGGCCGGCGTCGTCGAGGTCGGCCTTCGTGCGCCCGTAGCCGACGATGCGCACGTCGCTCGCCACGTCGACGGGGGTGAGCGCGCTCGTGCGCAGGGGCTTGGGCGTCGCGGGCGCCTCGGCCTCGAGGAACAGGAGCGCGAGGTCGTTGCTGAACGAGGGCCCGTCGAAGGCGGGGTGTCGCACGGCGTCGATCACGGCGAGCCGCCGGCCCGCGGCCTTGGTGTCGGGGCCGAAGAACACCTCGTAGCCGTAGTAGTTGCCCGCGTGGATCCCGCAGTGGCCCGCGGTGAGCACGACGCGCGGCGCGACCAGGGTGCCGCTGCAGCGGAGCTCGCCGTCGACGTAGCGGATGGCGACCACCGCCTCGTCGGTCGCCGGCGTCCCACCGACGATCGCCCCCTCGTGGCGCGCGAGCGGTTCGGCCGCGCAGCCGAGCAGGACAAAAGCGCCGAGACCCACGGCGCGCCATCGCGTCCCGTGGGTCCCTTCGCGGAGGATCGTCACCGAGTCGAGTGTACTACCAGCTGGTCTCGTTGCAGCCCGGGCCGTACCAGTGGGAAGCGCCGTTGTTGCAGACGCCGGCGTTGCTCGCGCCCTGCGCGCCGTACTTCACGCCCCAGGTGGCGCGGACGCTGTCGTCGTGGCAGTTGTGCCCGCCGCCGGTCGAGTTCCAGTTGTAGTTGGTGGTGCAGTTGCTGCTGTTGGCGAAGCTGCCGCTGTTGGAGCCCGAGCCCTCCCAGTAGAGCGTGCCACCACCGCCCGAGGCGGTGCACCAGTAGCTCATCGACGACGCGCAGTTGCCGTGGTTGCAGGAGTTGATGGTGACGCCGTTGACCTGGCTCCAGGTGGCGGTGTGCTCGGCGACGAGCCAGATGATCCACTTGCCGTGGATCTCCACGCTGTTGTTGGCGGGGGCGTAGCCCACCTCCTTGACCGCCTTCTCGACGGCGGGGCGCAGCATGTCGTCGCGGATGGCGAGCTTGGTGCCGACGAACGTGGCCTTGTGGGCCTTGAGCACCACCGGCATGTCCGCCGTCTCCATCGCGGAGGTCGCCTCCTTGAGCAGCTCGAAGTCCTCGGCGCGACGGATCGGGTCGACGCGCGGCTTGGCGGCCTCGGCGACGAGCGCCTTGTCCCAGGCCTCGGGGATCGTGTCGCCGCCCTTCTGGATGTAGAAGGTGCGCCCGGTGTCGTCCATCACGCGCAGGTCCATCTCCTGCTCGGGGAGCGAGGGATCGAGGTTGCGGTAGACGTCGAGGGTCTTCTCGCCCGCGCGGGTCTCGAAGTAGATGGCGTGGTCGCCCTTGCGGTAGGCGCCGACGATCGCGGTGTCGGCCTTGAGGATGTTGAGGCCCTCCTTGAGCTCCTTGACCGCGGGACGCTCCGGGTCACTGGAACCGCCGCAGCCCACGGAGCACGCCATCACGACACCCACGGCTCCCAGGAACATCGCGCGGCCGAGTTGCTTCATCATCTTCATTCCCTCCGGTTCCTGGAGAGAGCAGAGATTGGGCCAAGACAAGATCGGGCAGATTTCGCGGATTTCCGGCGCTCGAGTTCAGGAACAGTACGTTCAGAGTTCGAACTCGGTTCAGATTCCATACCTTGCCGCGCTGCGCCAGGAACGCTGGGCCCGGTTTGGTTTTTGAACGCGACCGTTCGGATTCTTCACTCGTTTGTCTTGCCGCAAGCGCCGGCTCGGGTCGAGCGGTTCGGGCGATACTGCGACCGTGCGACGACGCGTGCTCGCTGCGATCGCGTCGCTGGTGGTGGCGACCGCGGTCTTCGTCTTCGTGATCCGACTCGGGGAGCCCCTCGGCGTCGACCAGGGGCTGTTCGCGTGCTTCACGCGGTGGGTGCCACGCGGCTGGCTGCCGTACCGGGATCTCTTCGACAGCAAGCCACCTCTCTTCCTCTACTGGTGGGCGCTGCCCGCGGCGGTGCCGGGCGAGCTCGGGCGCGCGATCTGGTGGACCGAGGGGCTGTGGCTCGCGGCGACCAGCATCGTCGCGTTCCGCGTCGCACGCGCGCTGTTCGGCGCGACGGCCGGGGTGGCGACGGCCGCGCTGCTGCTCGTCGGGCTCTCTGCCCCGGGCTTCGGGGGCTTCTGGTCGCGCGCGCAGGCCGAGGAGCTGCTCGTGCTGCCGATGCTGGCCTCGCTCTCGTGGGCGCTGCGCCCCGGGTTGCGCGCCGCCTTCGTGGCCGGCGGGCTGGTCGGGGTGTGCGGGCTCTTCAAGATCCCCTCGATGGCGATCGCGGGCGCGTGGGTGGTCCTGTTCGCCGTGCGGCATCCACGGCGGGAAGCCACGCTGCGCACGGGGCTCCTCGGCCTCGGGGTCGCCGTGCCGTGGGCCCTCGCGGTCGGGTGGTTCGCCGCGCACGGCGCCCTCCGCGCGTTCGTCGACGGGGTGTTCGTCTACCACCGGCACAACGCGGCGTTCATCGCGCCGCCGTGGGACGCGGTGCTCGAGGGCTTCTCGCGCGAGCTGCTCGACACCGCGCCGCTCCTCGTCGCGGCGGCGTCGTTCGGGCTGTTCGTGCTCCTGCGCCGGCGCGCCCCCGAGGGCTACTGGCTCGCGGCACTCGTGGCCGTGACGTGCGCGGCGGTCGTCTTGCAACGGCAGCTCGCCGGGTACCACTTCCTGCTGACCGTGCCCGCGCTCGCGCTGGTGGGCGGCTACGGGACGGCCGTCGCGGCGCGGGCGATCGCGCGACGGGGGCGCGTCCGCGTCGTCGGCGCGCTCACCGCGCTCGTCCTGCTCGCGCTCGGGGCGCGCACGGCGGCGAGCTACGCGAAGGCCTACGGACCGGGGCTCGCCTACACCCTCGGGCGCGTCGACCGGCCGCGGTACCTGCTCACGATCCAGCTCGGAAACTACTCGAACCTGATGGAGGAGGAGGCGGCCCGCTACCTCGCGCGAGAGGCGCCGAAGGAGGCCGGGGTGTTCGTGTGGGGGCTCTCTCCCGGGATCTACGCGCTCGCCGATCGCCACCCGACCACGCGCTACCCGTTCCACAAGCTGCTCTACACCGAGGCCCCGCTCTCGCGCATGATCCCGGGGCTCGAGGCGCGCCGCGCGGAGCTCCTCACCCGGCTCGACCGCGACCCACCGCTGTTCGTGCTGGTCGGTCGCGGCGACGGCAACGCGTTCGACCCCCTCGAGTCGTACCGCTCGCTGCAGCGCTTCCCGGCGCTCGACGATCGCCTGCGACGCGACTACGCGCTCACGACCCAGATCGGGCGGTTCCTCGTGTATCGGCGCAAGCCGTGAGCAGGGCCCGCCCGAGCAGCGCAGCGAGCAGGAGGCCTCCGAAGAACACGTGCGAGGCGCCGAGGAGCGCGAAGGGGTCGCGGAGCTGTCGCACCTCGAAGTAGGCGCCGAGGAGCACGAACGAGAGCGCGGCGAGCGGCGTCGACACGGTCCGGTCACGGAGGAGCAGCGCGAACACGAAGAGCGCCGGCGCGAAGTGGTGCTGCCAGCCGATCGGCGAGATCAGCGTGCCCACGAGCCAGGCGAAGGCGAGCACGAGGGGCGCGAGGTCGGCGCGCGCGCGGGCGCGGTGGACGACGAACGCCGCGGCGGCATAGCCCGCGACCGCCGTCCCGAGGGTGAGCGCCTGCACCGGCAGGTAGGCCGGCGGCAGCACGAACACGCCGATGTCGGAGTCGATGAACAGGCGCTGGTAGAGGCCGTTCGCCGACTGGTTGGCGAAATAGGCGTAGCCGCGCGACAGCGTCGGGAGGACCGACGTCGCGTACACGACGTGGTTGTGCACACCGGCGTAGACCAGCGAGAGCGTGAGCAGCGCGGCGCCGGCCGCGAGCGCGGCGAACACCGCGCGCCGGGCGTGGAACACGAGCAGGGGCAACACGAGCACGAGGTGCGGCTTGACGGCACAGGCCACCCCGAGCGCGAGCCCCGCGAGCACGGGCCGCTCGACGACCAGACCGACGAAGGCGACGCCGACGAGCGCGGTCACGGCGAGGGTGGCCTGGTTGAGCTGCACCGCGTGCACGAGCGGGAAGAACGCCAGCGCGCCGAGCACCGCCGCGACGAGCTCGAGGACCCGCGGCCGCCGCCGCACGGTGAGCAGCGCGACGAGCAGCGCCACCACGACGACGAACAGCGCGCGGCTGACCTTCGAGAGCGACGCGCGAACGAGAGAGGGGCGCTGGCCGGCGAGGGGCGCGTAGGGGCGCGCCGCGATCGGCGGGTAGATGAACGCCGAGCCGATCGAGAGGTCGTGGGGGTAGATCGCGGCGCGGGGGTCGTCGCGCAGCTTGCCCGCCGCCGCGATGCTCGGCCCCGGATCGCCGAGGAACGAGCGGCGCTCGTCGACGAGGGAGAGCAGCGCCTCGCGCCGGAGGTCGCTCCTTGCGCACGCGGTGGGCTGCGCAGCCGAGAGGGCGAAGCCCACCACGAGGATCGCGGCGGCGGCCCTCATCGCGGCGGCAGCGCGGCAGGGGGCGCGCCCGGGTTGCGGAGCAGCACGAAGGCGCCGCTCCTCGCCACCACCTCGAGGCCCGTGAGTCGGAGCGTGGCGGGCCACCGGGGCACGCCGCGGATCAGCACGTAGTCGAAGTGCCGCAGATCCTCCGGCGAGACGAGGTGAGGCGTCCACTCGAGCGACTCGCGGATCGGGTAGCGCGCGTAGTCGGCGCGGTAGCGGATGGGCACGTTCCAGACGGTGGCGAAGGTGCGCGAGAGCTCGCCGCCGTGGCTCGCCTGGGCGTAGGCCGCGAAGTGGAGGTAGGGGAACGTGGCCGGGTGGGTGGTCGCGCTGCGCGGGGCGAAGATCAGCGGGAGCACGCGGGGGTTCGTCGGGAGGGGCGCGATCGCGGCGTCGAGCTCGCGGGCCTCGCGGTCGAACGCAGCGAGGTGCAAGACCACGACGACGAGGCCGAGCGCGGCGAACGCCGCGGGCGCGAGCAGCGCGACGGGTCGACGCAGGTCGGGGATCAGCGGCACCACGAACAGTGCGATCAGGAGCGCGTGCCGCGCCGAGACGAACGTCGCGGTGTTCGTGTTGAGGGGGAGTGCGAGGTAGAAGGCGACCTGGACCGCCAGGGCCAACGCGAGCGCCGCGCGGTGTCTGCGGGAGAGATCCGAGCGCCCCACGACCATGGCCAGCGCCGCGAGGCCGAAGAAGCCGCCGACGAACACCGTCGGCCACGGATCGAGCACGCCGGCCGCGAGGAACTCGACGAAGCGGGAGACCCGCTCGACGAGCGGCGGGCTCATCTGGGCCCACGCGCCCTCGGCCTGTCGCCACGTGAGCAGCACGAACGCGGCCGCGAGGAGCGCCGCCGGGCCGAGCGGCGCGACGCCCCGCAAGAGCGCGCGGCGACGATCGTCGGGCCCGAAGGCGAGCGCGAAGAGCGGCGCCACGAGCAGCAGCATGACGAGCCCGTGGAAGTGCGTGAGGAGGAGCACAGGGCCGAGGAGACCGAGCAGGAGCGGGCCCCTTCGCCCCTCGCCGCGCGCCGCACGCACCGCGAGCGCGAGGCCCCCGAGGAACAGGCCGGTGCCCGAGAGGAAATTGAGGAAACCCCAGTGCCAGAGGCTCCCGAAGGCCAGCGGCAGCGCGAGCAAGAGCGGCGCGCGGGGCCGATCGAGGGCGCGGAGCAGCGCCCACAGGCCGAGGAACGGCGCGGTGGTGGCGAGCGCGACGACCAGCCCCATCGCGAGGCGGAGCGGCAGGACGAGGGCGAGGGCCGCGGCCAACCAGTACACCGTGGCGTAGGGGCGCCCGACGAAATCGAAGGTGTACCGGTGGGCGAAGTCCCACGCGGGGTCGGCGTGGTGGCGCAGGATCGACACCATCGCGTGGTGCTGCGGCAGGTCCACCATCGGCAGGTAGCGGAAAGCGAGGCACACGAGGGCCACGGCGGCGAGCGCGACGCCCACGAGTGCGTCCTCCCGCCGCCGACCACCTTCCTCCACGACCGCGATCCTAGACCATGTGCTCGCTGCGGGAGTCCTCTATCCTCGCCGTGGTGACCCGTCGGGAGCGCGTCGCGCTGTTCGTGATCCTGGCGGCCGCGTTCGGCCTGCGCCTCGCCCACGTGCTCGCGCTGCGCGGCGACGTCCTGTTCGAGCACCCGGTGCTCGACGAGGACCGGTACGTCGAGGACGCGCGCCTGCTCGCGGCGGACAAGCCGTTCGAGCAGGCGCCGTTCTGGCAGCCGCCGGGGATGCTGTATCTCCTCGGCCTGACGCTGCGGCTCTCGGACGGGCTGCTCTTGCCGCGGCTCGTCCAGGTGGTCGCGAGCACCGCGGCGGTGGCGCTGGTCTTCGCGATCGCGCGGCGCCTGTTCGACGCACGCGTCGCGCTGGTCACCGCGGCCCTGGTCGCGGGGCACGGGATGCTGGTGTTCTCGAGCGGCGAGCTGCTCGCGGCCACGTGGGCCGGCGTGTTCGATCTGCTGGCGGTGCTGCTGTTGCTCGACGCCCGGGAGAGCCCGAAGCACGCCGCGGGCGCCGGGCTCGCGCTCGGGGTGTCCGCCGTGTTCGCGGCGGTGATCCTGCCGTTCGCCGTCGTGGCCGGGGTCTACTTGGTCGGCGGCAAGGACCGGCGCGCGGCGCTCGCGTTCGCGGTCGGGGTGCTGCTGCCGATCCTGCCGGTGACCTTGCGGAACGCTTCGTTCGGGGGCGACCTCGTCCTCGTGTCGACCAACGGGGGGCTCAACTTCTTCCTCGGCAACAACGAGAGATACATCGAGACCCTATCCATTCGGCCCGGGGTCCACTGGGGCGAGCTGATCGACCGACCGCTGCGCGAGGCGAACGTCAGCCGGCGGCCCGCCGCCTCGGCGTGGTTCCTCGACCAGGGGCTCGCGTTCTGGAAGGCGCACCCGGTCCAGGCGCTCGGGCTCTACCTGCGCAAGATCTGGCTGTTCTTCCATGCGGCCGAGCTCCCGCGCGACACGGACGTCTACGCGGTGCGGTCGGGGTCGCGGGTGCTCGCCGCGCTGATCGGCCCACGGCCGCTGCTCTTGCCCGATGGGTGGCTGATGCCGGCCGCGCTGGTGGGGATCGGGGTGTCGCTGCGGGAGCGGGCGCGGCTCTTCGTGCCGCTCGCGTTCCTGGCCGCCCAGGTCCTCGTGATCTCGATGTTCTTCGTGAGCGCGCGCTACCGGGTGCCCGCGCTGCCGCTCCTCGCGCTGTTCGCCGTGATCGCTGCGCGCGCGGTGGTGCAGGCCGCGCCGCGCGCCCGGGTGGGGTTGCTGGTCGCGGCGCTCGGGCTCGCGGTGGTCACGTGGCTGCCGGCGCGAGAGGCGACGCTCGCGTTCGCGGCGGAGCCCGACCTGTATCGCGGGCTCGCGCACCGCAAGCTCGGGCAGCACGACGCGGCCCTCGCGGCGTTCCGGCGCGCGACGACGGTGGATCCCGCGGATCCGCGGCCCTGGTTCGAGCTCGCGGTGTCCTTGCGGTCGCTGGGCAAGCCGCTCGAGGCGGCGGCGGCGTGGGAGCGCGCGGGCGCCGCCGATCCCCGCGACGTGCGCGCGTTGCGGATGGCCGCGACCGCACGCGCTGCCGCCGGGGACAAGCGCGGTGCGATCGCGGACCACGCCGCGAACGCGGAGTTCGGGGGCGCGTTCGACCACCTCCAGCGCGCGGCGCTCCACCTCGACCTCGGCGAGAGCGCGGCGGCGCTCGGCGCGGTCCGGGCGGCGTTC
>CAZUZY010000050.1:0-31655 GCA_964624885.1 uncultured Polyangiales bacterium
GGCGGGCGCGACGGCCGGAACGGCGCGTCGACGGCGGGCACGCGCGGGCGCGGTGGCGCCTCGGTGTTCGGTCGCGGCAACACACTCGCGCGCTGCGAGGCACTGGGCTTGTCGTTGGTCCCCACGGCTCCGACGATACCCTACTGTCGCGCCGCCTGCACCGGCGCCCTTCAGGCGGGGGCGTTGACGACGGCGAGCACCTCGTCGTCGGAGAGGATGTGATCGCTCTGCTTGGCGCGCGCGAGCACGCGGTCGATGAGCTCCTTGCTCGGCTCGAACCCGCGGCGCTTGAGCCAGTAGGCCACGTTGCTGGCCCCGCTCATGAAGCCGATGCAGATGTCCTGGCCGCGCCCGAACATGCCGGCCGGCACGCCGCTGTAGATGCGGTCGGCGAGGTGGGCGTCGCCCTTCTGCTCGGCCTTGATGATCGCCGCGGCGTGCACCCCGGTGCTGGTGCGGAACGCGTCGCGCCCGACCAGCGGGTAGTTGATGGGGATCTGCCAGTGGCACGCGCGCGCCGCGGTCTCGCAGTACTGCACGAGCTTGGTCGTGTCCTGCCCCTCGAGCTCGCCGAGGAGCTTGAGGTTCATCAGGATGAGCTCCATCTGCGCGTTGCCGACCCGCTCACCGATGCCGAGCGCGGTGCCGTGCACCCGGTCGGCCCCGAACTCGAGCGCCCAGATGGCGTTCTCGAGCGCGAAGCCCCGATCGTTGTGCCCGTGCCAGTCGATGCCGATGGTGCCCTTGCCGGGGACCTCCGAGCCGCTTCCCTGTGGCGACCCGTGGCGCAGGCCCATGCCGGCGATGACGCTCTTGGTGAACTGCAGCAGGTTGCGCACGCCGTCGGGCGTGGCGTGGCCGACCGTGTCCGAGAGGCAGAGGCGCGTGGCGCCGTGGTCGATCGCGTTCTTGAACAGCGTGGCGAGCACGTCGGGCCGCGAGCGGGTCGTGTCCTCGGTGACGTAGCAGACGGGCAGCCCCGCCTTCACGGCGACGTCGATGGCCTCGGCGCTGCGGCGCACGAGGGTGTCGACGTCCCACGCCTCGGCGAGCTGGCGGATCGGCGAGCTGCCGATGAACGTGTACACCTCGAGCGGCATGCCGACCTTCTGCGCGATGTCGATCATCGGCGTGATGTCGGAGACCACCGTACGCCCGGCGACCGCGGGCCGGATCTTGAGCTTGGCGCGGGCGATCTCCTGGCAGATGGCGACCACGTCGTCGTAGTTGCGCTTGCCAGACCCGGGCAGCCCGATGTCGGCCACGTGGATGCCGATCTCGTCCATGAGGTGGATGAGCTCGAGCTTGTCGGTGGTCTTCGGGTCGGTGACCGAGGGGTTCTGGATCCCGTCGCGCAGCGTCTCGTCGAAGAAGGTGACCCCGGTCGCGAGCAGGCGCCCGCGGCGGTTCACGACGTTCCAGTCGAAGATCAGCTCGTCGTCGGAGATCGCGCTCATGGGAGAAGTATAGTCGGCGTTAGGGCAAGGCTCTTCACACGTAAAGGGTTTGTGCGTCGGGCGGGAATTCACGGGGTGAATCACCGCGACGCGGTCCGTCGACGGGCCGGCGCGATGCGTCGCGGCTCGGCCTTCGCGACGACGCGTCACATGCCGGGGGGCATGAGTCCGCTGCCGCGGGCGAGGCCCTCCGACAGCAGGTTGCACATGGCGTGGAACGCGATGCCCGCGCCGACCCCACCGGTGCGCGCGCGCAGCCAGCCGAACAGCAGGCTCGGCACGAAGACGGCGAACCGCGCCGGGTTGGGGATGGTCGCGAAGTGACCGACCGCGAAGATGGCGCTCGACACGAGCAGCGCCGGGCCGACCTTCGCGCCGAGCACCTCGATCTGCCGACCCCACGCGCGGTCGAGCGCGGTCTGCAGGTAGCCCCGGAAGAACGCCTCCTCGGGCAAGGCCACCACGACCAGCTGCCCGAGGATCGCGTCCCACGCCTTGGGCGGCAGCGCCCAGCCGAGCCGCGGCGGGTGCCACCACCGCGCGAACAGCATCACGTAGGCCGGATAGATCAGCGCGCCGAGCAGCGTGGCCCACGCGAGCGCGCCGACCGCCGCGCGGAGCGTGCGCGACCACGGCGCGGGCGGCACCTCGAGCATGCCGCCCAGCGAGAGGCCGAACCCCTGCACGTCGGCGTCGCGTCGGCGCAGCACGAGGAGCCACGTCGCGCCGAGGAACACGCCGCCGACCGCGGTCGCCACGATCGAGTCCTTGAGCAGCCAGGAGGCCGCCGTCGCGAGGCCCGAGACCACCAGCGCGACGAAGAGCGTGCGCACGTCGGCGCGCCGCGTGAGCCCGGATCGCCCTGCGTCCGGGCGCTCGTTCATGGCTTCTGCGAGGACGGGGGTGCGCTGGCCGCCGCACTGGCCGAGGCCGACGCCGACGCGGACGCGACGGGGAGCTGCGAGCTGATCGGCGGGGGCTTCTGCGCGAGCTCGACGCCGGCCTTCTCGCCGACCAGCGCGAGCGCCTCGTTGGCGAGCGCGCACCCGAGCGTCTGCGCGACGATGACCTCTTTGCCCGCCGCGCCCTGCGTCGGGTCGCCCTGCACCTGCATCAGCGTGCCCTCGGGCGTGCGGCGCAGGCGGAGCAGCTCGGTGCCGTCGGAGATGCGGCGCAGCGAGAGGCGGATCGGGTGCGGGGTGGAGAGGATCTTCTGGGCCGGGGTGGCGTCGGCGCCGAACGCCGCCGAGCTCTGGGGGACACCGTTGGCCGGGTCTTCGTCGACGACGAGGATCGCGTGCTCGGCCTGGCGGAGCGCGTCGCGCGCCTCGGGGAAATCCTTGGTCTTGTAGTACTCGAGCGCATACGCGAGGTTGCGCAGGCGGAGGTCGTTGACCGTCTCGCGGACGTCGCGGAGGAAGTCGGGGCCGAGCATCTCGGCGCGCACGACCGTGTCGCCCCACGACCAGGGGCCCGCGCCCTTGCTGCGGAGAAGGCACCCCGAGATGGCGTCGAGCGAGGCGGTGCGGGCCGCGGCGTGCACGCCGTCGTTGCTGTTCGCGTCGGCGAGGCGCACCCGCAGGTAGAGCGCCGGTCGCTCGCGCCAGCCGAGCAGGCGCGCGTCGGGGTGGACGAAATCGCCGGGCCAGGTGCCGGCCAGCTGCACGGTCCACGGCTCGAGCTTGCCGCGCACCGTGCCGTAGTCGTCGGCGATCTGCGCGGCGAGCGACGCGCGCTCCTTCAGGAGCTTCTGCCGGTCTCCGGAGAGGCCACGGTTGTAATAGTAGTAGTAGGTGAGCGCGCCGAGCGACACCACGCTGGCGATGGCGCCGACCACGCCCCACGGGATCGCGGGCTTGCGTCCACCACGAGAAAGGGCCCCATCGCTGGGGCCCTCCTTGGATTCGTCGATGCTCACGCGATGCCTTCCGCCACTTCGTTCGCAGCGTTGCGTGGAGCGCGCGCTGCGCTCACTCCTTGGCGGCGCCGCCACCCTCGGTGGGCTGGCCCTTGCCCTTCTTGTTCACGAGGAAGCTGATGTTGTTGTAGCCGCTGAGCGCCGCCGTGTAGAAGACGCTCTTGACGACGAACGCGGGGAGCTTCTCGTCGAGCTGCAGCACGACCATGCCGGGGAACGGCGCGTCGGAGGCGTGCGTGCTCTTCCAGGTCTCCTTCATGTACTTGAGCTTGGTCTCGAGGTCGGTCAGCTTGGTGGGGACCGCCGTCTTGCCCTGCTCCATCGCGTCGAGGGCCTCGACGATGCTGCCGGCCGGCTTGCTGTCGACGTAGACGTCCTTGCCGGCGACCGCGATCATCGGCGCGAGCAGCATCTCCTGCACGTTGCGGGCGCTCGGGAGCTTGACCTCCTTGGGCACCGCCTGCTCGCCGCTCGCCGAGAACGTGGAGAGCAGGAAGATGACGACGACCATGAGGAAGTCGATCATCGAGGTGAGGTTGAGGGACTGCTCCATCGACCGGCGACCGCCGCCCGCGACCTTCTTGCGGACGAAGTGCAGCGGGATGTGCGTCATCAGACGCTTGCCCGGCTTGGCGATCTGCGGGTGGTGGACGTCGAACAGCTTGCTGCTGGGGCCGCTCATCGGATGATCCTCGTCGTCAGTTCGCGGAGAAGGCCACGTTGAACGCCGGCACGTCGTCGGCTGCCTGCGGGCAACCCTCGGCCGACTTGCCCGACTTGTCCGGCTTGCCGCAGCACTGGGGCTTGGGGACGAAGCAGACGAAGCGACGCGGCATGTAGATGGCGTCGATGACCTTCACCACCTCGGCGAAGGGGAAGGCGTTGTCCACGTGGATGATCGCCTGGTTGAGCTTGTTGGCGCCGTGATCGTCGGCCTCGGCCTGCAGCCAGCTGACGTCGTCGCCGGAGAGGTTCTGCGGGCCCTGGCCGGAGACGTAGGCCTTCTTGATCTCTTCCTCGAGCTTCGGGTACTTGCCCGACGCGTCCTGCTCCATCTCGAGGGAGATGATGTCCTCGGTCTTGGTGCCGGCCTGCCACTGCAGGATGAACTTCTTCTCCTTGTCGGAGACGCGGACGTGGAGCACGGCGGGCTCCTTGTCCTTCTTCTTCGGCTCGGTGTCCGACTTCTTGTTGGAGGGGACCTGCGCGCTCGCGTTGATGCGCGCCATGCTCGACCACACCGCGGTGATCAGGAGGAAGCTGATGGTCACTAGGAGGAGGTCGATGAAGGGGACCATGTTGATCTCCTGGTCGACCTGCCGCTTTCCTCCACCACCACCACCTGTGCTTACGCCACCCATCGGTTTCTCCTGCTGCCGTCAGCCACCGGTTGCACTCGTCGTCTCGTCTCGGGCCGGCCCTCTTCTCCGCAGAGCGGAGGGCGGGTCCGAGGGTCAGCGCTCTGACAGCGCTGACCGCTCGGAGTTCCTAGGATCGCGAGACCCTCGGAATCAGGCTCCCCTCAGCTCAGGCACCCTCGGGCGCCGCGGCGCCGAGGTTCACCTTCTGACGGTTGCTCACGATGAGGTTCATGACCTGCACGGTCGCCTCGTTGATGTCGTCCTCGACCGACTGCGTCTTGCCGTTGAGCACGGCGAAGCCGAGGAGGCCCATGATGGCGACGATGAGGCCGAACGCGGTGCAGTTCATGGCCTCGCTGATGCCTTCCGCGAGGATGGTCGCCTTCTGGGCCTGGTCGACGCCAGGCTTGGAGACGGCGCCGAAGGACTTGATGAGGCCGAGCACGGTGCCGAAGAGGCCCGTGAGCATGGCGAGGTTGGAGAGCAGGCCGAGGTAGGCCGTGCGGTGGGTGATCTTCGGCATCTCGCGGAGGGCAGCCTCGTCGAGCGCGGCCTGGACCTCCTCGTCGGGGCGGTTGACCTTGATGAGGCCCGCCTGGACGATGCGCGCGAGGGGCGCGTTCGCAGCGGAGCACATCTTGACCGCCTTCTGCACGTCACCCGCGAGGATGCACTTCTGCATCGTCGAGATGAAGACGTCCTTCGCGATCGAGCCGCCCCAGAGATAGAGCGCGCGCTCGATGATGATGGCGAAGACGAAGACCGACCAGAGGAGGATCACCCACATCGGCCATCCACCTTCTTTATAGTGCGTCCAGATCTCAGCGAACATTCGCGTCCTCCTGCATGGGGCCGCCCACACGCGGCCAGCTTTAGCTAGTGGGGGTCAGCCCGATCTCCGTCTCGAACTCTCTGCTCGTCGCGTTCGCCAGGGAAGGGATCCGTCGGATGCCTGCCTGGACTCCTCATCCACGCCGCGAGGCGGGGTGAGACCCTCCATGAACCTCTCCGCTCACGCCCACTCGCAGCGACAAGCATCGTGCGAGAGAGTTTCCGCCGCTCGGTGGTGTCCGCGAGGGACACGGGGGGAGCGAAGGAACGTGCGAACGGAGGTCATGGGGACTTGGTGATTCACGACAATCGGGGCGAGAAGTCAACAGAACTCGACGGAGAGGTCAAAGAAACTCGTGATTGCTTCCGTCGTGCTCCTTGCTCCTCGTCGATCGCGTGACGAACGAAGCTGAGCCAGGCCTGCAGGATACCGGGGCCCCCCCCCTGGTCAAGCGCCTCGATGCGCGGAAGTGCTCGGGTTTTGCCTCACGTAGAATTGTCCGCGACGCACGGATCTGGAAGCGCTGCGTGCCCCCACCGCGCGGCGCTTGCCTCGCGCGCGGCGGGTAAAGTACAGTCCTCCAGGCTCGCGAACCGGCGGGCATCAGTTGCAGTCGCAGTGCAGTCGCTCCTCGATCGTGGCGTGAGCGCGTCGAGAGCCGAGGTCGAGAAGACCTCTTCGGCGGGCCAAGTGGGTTGATGGGCGCCGAGCTGGAATCGTGACGGCGTTCGAAAGGAGTCCGGGGATGGTTTCGCTCGTGGATGCGGCGTTCGGGTCGATGTTCAACGCGGCGGCGGCTGAGGGTGGTGAAGGTGGCCTGGCCGGCTTCTTCAAGCACGGCGGCCTCTTCATGTACTTCAACCTCCTGATCTCCGCGATCGTCGTCGCGCTGATCATCGAGCGGACGGTGTTCCAGCTCGCGAAGTACCGCGTGAACTCCAAGGAGTTCTACGCACAGGTGCGCAAGCTCGTCACCGCCAACAACCTCGATCGCGCGATCAAGCTGTGCGAGGCGGGGAGCGGCGGCTACCCGATCCTCCAGCTGGTCAAGAGCGGCCTCACGGTGGCCAACCGCGGCCCCGACGAGATCGACGCGGCGATGAGCGAGAAGCTCTCGGAGCTCAAGCCCCCGGTCGAGCGCGGCATCGGCACCCTGTGGTCGCTCGCCAACATCGCGACCCTCATCGGCCTCCTCGGCACCGTGTCCGGCCTCATCGCGACCTTCGCCGCGGTGTCCTCCGGCAACCTCTCCGCCGCCGAGCGCCAGCAGCGCCTCGCGGCCGGTATCTCCGAGGCCATGGGCAACACGGCGTTCGGTCTCGGCATCGCCGTGACCTGCATGATCGCCCACCTCATCCTGCACGCCAACAGCAAGAAGATCCTGCACGACCTGGACGCCACCCAGGAGCGCATCTTCAACCTCCTCGCCGTCACCAAGGGACAGTGATCCCCCATGGCGGGTGAGGAAAAGCTCTCCGCGGCGCAGCGGTCGAAGATCCGCCGCATCGCCGCGCCCAAGGAGCTCGACCCCGCAGACGAGGCGGGCGAGCTCAACATCGTGCCGTTCCTCGACATCATCACCAACGTGCTGATGTTCGTGCTCGCGAGCATCAGCGTCACCTTCACGGTGTCGCTGATGGCCGACGCGCCGAAGGCCGGCAGCGGTGGTGGCGTCAAGTCGAACCCGGCCGAGGAGTCCCTCAACCTCACCGTGATCATCGCCAGCGACGGCTACGTCATCAAGGGCAAGGGCGCTTCGATCGCCCCTGGCTGCGAGGGCGTGGGCTCCGGCATCACCCTGCCCCGCGTGTCGGCGCCGGCGACCGAGTCGTTCGACGGCAAGCGCTACGACCAGGCGGGCCTCAAGAAGTGCGCGCGCCGGCTCAAGGAGCAGGTGCCGAACGCCGACGTCGAGAAGCAGGTGATGATCACCGCCAACCCGAACGTCCCCTTCCAGGAGATCATCAAGGCCATGGACGCCTTGCGCTCCGACGAGAAGGGCGAGCTCTTCCCCCAGGTCGTCTTCACCGTGCTGAAGGGCTGAACGATGGCCGCGTCGATGTCCAAGTTCAAGGCGGAGCTGCGCAAGTACAAGCGCCGCAACGCGGTCACGCACGAGGTCAACTTCCTCAACATCACGGCGATGATGGACATGATGACCATCATCCTCGTGTTCCTCCTGAAGAGCCTGTCCGCGTCCTCGGCCAACATGCCGCAGACCAACGACCTCGCGCTCCCCACCTCGATCCTCCAGGGCGAGGCGGCGCAGGACGGCATCCAGGTGGTCGTCTCGCGCGAGCACGTGCTCATCAACGGCAACGAGCTCAAGGGCATCGAGGTGCCCGGCTGCTTCACCAACCCGGCCGACGCCCCCAAGCCGCACGAGAACTACAAGCTCGTGTTCTGCCCGGGTGACTCGCCCCACGGCTTCGCCCCCAAGTTCAAGGCCCGCGGCACGCCGAGCGATCTCGAGATCGCCCCGCTCCTCGCCGCGGTGGAGAACCCGGTCAAGGTCGAGGAGGCCAACGCCAAGGCCAAGAACAAGCCGGGCGGGGTCGAGGCCATGATCCTGTTCGACCGCTACACGAGCTTCCGCGTCATGACCGAGGTGATGTACACCCTCGGCCAGGCCAAGATCTCGCGGTTCCACTTCATCGCGATGCAGGCGTCCAAGTAGCGGCCGCTCTCTTGTGAGAGGTAGTCATCGAGGAGAACCCTCGTTAGGCTACCTCTCATGCGTTTTGTCGTTCTCTCGGTGATGTCCCTGTGGGCAGCGGTCGCGGTGGGTTGTGGGGGTGGCAAGCCGGCGGAGACCGGCGGCGCCAAGAGCGACGTGAAGGAGCCGGCCACGCTCGAGGAGCAGATGGCGCTCGGCGAGAAGGCGTACGGCACCGCGTGCGCCTCGTGTCACGGCGCGAGCGGCGAGGGCAAGGCCAAGGCGCCCGCGCTGGTCGGGCCCAAGGGCTTCGACGACTACAAGACGGCCAAGGACGCGTTCGACTACATCAAGGGCAACATGCCGAGCGACAAGCCAACCTCGCTCTCGGACGCCGAGTACTGGGCCATCACGGCGTACCTCGCCAAGAAGAACAACTACCCGGTCGACAAGAAGCTCGACGCCGGCAACGCGGCCGGCATCAAGCGCCCCTGAGGCAGCCGTGGCCGACGAGCACGCAGCCGCGCCGGACGCAGCGGAGAAGCCGCCCCGCGCGCGCAAGAAGAAGGAGCCCGTGATCGAGGTGCGCCGGATCCACCGGCGCGATCTCAACCGGGTGTGGGAGTTCCTGAAGCTCTCGTTCCGCGACGTCAACCGCGCGACCGTGGAGTACCAGCGGCCGCGCACCAAGTCGCGCTTCCTCGAGACCTACGAGGAGGAGGGCGTCGAGCAGCTCCTGTTCTACGTCGGCAAGGAGATCGTGGCCTACGCCGAGGTGACCTACGAGGTGGGCGGCGACACCTGGCTGAACCCCCGGTACTTCGAGGCGCGCGACATGCGGCCGCTGTTCGTGGACGAGCTCGCGGTGCACCCCGACTGGAACGGGCGGGGCATCGGCGGGTTCGTGCTCGAGCAGCTGCAGCACATCGCGCGCGTGCGCGGGCTCACCCACCTCGTGCTCGAGGTCGCGGAGAACAACGAGAACGCGCTCGGGTGGTACCGCAAGCGCGGGTTCCGCAAGCTCGACGCGGCGATCTTCATGGCGCAGACGATCCAGAGCGAGCCCGAGCTCTTGCCCCCGCGCCCGCTGCCGCCGGCCAAGGCGCCGCCGGTCGTCGAGGACCCGCCGCGGTCGACGCCCAAGCCCCGCGCCACCAAGAAGCGGGCGCGCAGCTGACATCCTTCACGGGTCCGCTAGGCTCGGGGAATGAGCCTCTCGGGCACGGGACGTCGCGCGGTGCTCGCCCTGTTCCTCTTCGGCTGTCACGGCGAGTCGACGCCCGCGGTCCCGGGCGACGCCGCGACCGACGAGGGCGAGGAGGCGCCGATCTGCCCGCCCGCGCTCGGCACCGCGGCGCCACGCACGATCAAGGGCACGCCCGGCCCCCTCGACGACACGTTGCGCCTGAACCAGCTGCAGCTCGAGGCGACGCACAACAGCTACCACGTGCAACCGGCCAAGGGCGGCGCCGCCGACTGGCAGTACACCCACGCACCGATCGGCAAGCAGCTCTCCGAGCAGGGCGTGCGCGGCATCGAGCTCGACACGCACTGGAACGAGGCGTGTGGTCGCTACGAGGTCTACCACCTGCCCATCTTCGACGAGGGCACGACCTGCCGCCTGTTCACCGACTGCCTCGCGGCCCTGCGGGCCTGGTCCGACGCGCACCCCGCGCACCATCCGCTGTTCGTGCACCTCGAGCCCAAGGACGGCTGGGAGACCGACACGGGCGAGGCGCGCGCCGTCGCCCTCGAGCGCGAGATCCTGAGCGTGTTCCCCCGCGAGCTCGTCCTCACGCCCGACGAGGTGAAGGGGAGCGCCGCGAGCCTGCGCGAGGCCGTGACGAGCAAGGGTTGGCCCACGCTCGGTGCGACGCGCGGGCGGGTGCTGTTCTACCTCGATCGCTCGGACGCCTACCGCGACGCCTACACCCACGGCCGCAAGGACCTCGCGGGGCGGCTCCTCTTCGCCGACGCGGACGAGACCGACCCGTTCGCGGCGGTGCTGGTGCGCAACGGCGCCCTCGCCGACAAGGACGCCATCACCGCCCTGGTGAAGAAGGGCTTCATCGTGCGTACGTTCGCCGACAAGAGCATCGACGCGGGGTGGGCCGGCGACCGCACCCAGCTCGACGCCGCGCTCGGAAGCGGCGCGCAGATCGTGAGCACGGACTTCCCCGCGAAGGATCCGCGCACGACTTACTTCGTCGAGATGCCGGGCGGCACGCCCTCCCGCTGCAACCCCGTGACCGCGCCGACGGGGTGCACCAGCGCCGCGGTGGAGTCGCTCTAGGATGGACGTACATGCCCTCGCGGCGCTGCCCCACGAGCCGCTGCGCTCGGCCCGCACGGGCGAGGCCTACGCGCTCTCGGCGGTGCTGCCGACCGGCGCGCTGCCGGTGTTCGTGCACCACGACGTGCTGCCGCCGGGCCGGAGAGCCTCGGCCACCCACGCGCACAGCCACGTGACCGAGCTCGTGCTGGTGCTCGCGGGCACGGTGATCGTGGTCGACGGCGAGCGCGAGGTGGCGCTCGAGGCCGGCGCGTTCGTGGTGGTGCCCCCGGGTCGTCTGCACCACGTCGAGAACCGCGGGGACGCCGAGGCGCAGATCCTGGTGGTGGCGTCCCGGCAGCCCGAGGACAAGGTCACCTACCATCGAGCTGCGGGCGCGCCTTGAGCGCCGCCTCGAGCTCGCGGATGCGCGCGTCCTTGCGGTCGAGCGCGGCCTGCACCTCGGCGGCGGGGAGCAGCACGGGGATGTGCTGCGGGCAGTTCGCGTCCCACGCCTCGACGTCGAACACGATGGCGCGCTCCACGCGGGCCGCGTAGCCCTCCACGGAGAGCTGCGCGAGGAGGGACGGGTCGCCCTCCACGACCCGCGCCCGGCCCCAGACCTTCACGCGACGACGGTGCGCGTGGTCCATGAAGAACAGGAACGCGCGCGGGTTCTCGGAGAGGTTGCCGACCGAGATGAACTGACGATTGCCCGCGAAGTCGGCGAACCCGAGGGTGTGCGGATCGAGGACCCGCACGAGCCCCCTCGGGCCTCCGCGGTGCTGCACGTAGGGCTGCCCGTCGGCGCTCGCGGTCGCGAGGTAGAAGCTGTCGCGCTCGGCGAGGAATCCGGCGAGGTCGTCGTCGATCTCGGTGGCGAAGCCCCCCGAGCGCTCGACCCGGGCGTAGCTCGCGCGCGACCCGCGCTGGGTCTGGGCGGCCTTCACCGCGGGGGTGAAGGCGACATCGCTCGAGGGGCGGGGCATCAGCGGGGCGCGTGGTGGACGACGGGGAAGTCGATCTCGGTGGCGGCGAGCTCGTTGAGGTAGTTGGTGAAGATGGTCAGCGCGACGTTGGCGACGACCTCCACGATCTCCCCGTCGCTCAGGCCGGCGCGGCGGACCTCGACCAGCGCGGCGTCGTCCACGCGGCCGCGGGTCTCGACCAGCGCGCGACCGAGGTGGAGGATCGCGGCCCGCCGGGGGTCGTCGGCGTCCGCTCGACGCGCCTTGGCGAGGTCCTCGTCGTCGAGGCCCGCGCGCTTGCCGAGCGCCGAGTGCGCCGAGAGGCAGTAGTCGCAGGCGTCGAACTCGGAGACCGCGAGCGCCACGGACTCCCGCGTGCGCGCGTCGAGCCGTCCCTTGCCGACGGCGCCGAAGAGAGAGACCAGGGCCTCGAGGGCAGCCGGTGACTGCGCGGCGACGCGGAACAGGTTCGGCGTCGCGCCGAGGCCTTTCTGCACGCCGTCGAGGAGCTGCTTGGTGGTGCCCGTGGCGGTGGTGGGATCGAGGGGGGCGATGCGCATGAGAGTGCTCCGGTCAGGCCGACGAATCTGTCGGTGGAGACAGCTTGGCCATCGACGGTCGCCGAGAGAATGGCCACTCGGAGCAATCTATCTATGCGTATCCTGCAATAATGGATCGGCTGGAGGCGATGCGGGCGTTCGTGGTCACCGTCGACGCGGGCAGCTTCTCGGCGGCCGCCCGCCAGCTGCGCTGCTCACCTGCGTCCACGACGCGGGCGGTGGCTGGCCTCGAGGAGCGCCTCGGCGTCCAGCTGCTGCGACGCACGACCCGCTCGCTCGCGGTGACCGAGCCGGGCGAGCGCTACCTCGGCGCGTGCCGCCGCGTCCTCGCGGAGCTCGCCGAGGCCGAGCAACAGGCCGCGGGGGCGCTCGGCGCGCCCCAGGGGCTCCTCACCGTCACCGCCCCGACGCGGTTCGGCGCGCTGCACGTGCGACCTGCCCTGCAGCGGTGCCTCGCGACCCACGGCGGCCTGCGGGCGCGGCTGGTCCTCCTCGACCGCGTGGTCAACGTCGTCGACGAGGGGATCGACGTCGCCGTGCGCATCGCCGATCTCCCCGACTCCGCGCTGGTCGCGATCAAGGTCGGCGAGCTCCACCGCGTGACGTGCGCGAGCCCGGACTACCTCGCGCGGCGGGGTCGACCCAGGGCGCCGGCCGACCTCGCAGACCACGCGTGCATCGGCTTCTCCGCCCTGACCGCCACCGACGCGTGGAGCTTCGGGGCGGGCCGAGCGGGTGGACGCAGGGTGCGCGTCAACGTGCGGCCGGTGCTCAGCGTCAACACCGCAGAGGCCGCGGTCGGGGCCGCCGTGGACGGCGTCGGGGTCACCCGCGCCCTCTCCTACCAGGTCGAGGACGAGCTCCGCGCGGGCCGGCTCGTCCGGGTGCTCGCGGACCACGAGCCGCCACCGGTGCCGGTGCACCTGGTCCACGCGGCGTCGGCCACCGCGCCGAAGGTCCGCGCCTTCCTCGAGGTCGCCGTGCCACACCTGCGGGCGGTGCTCTCGCCGAAGCGTCGGACCGCGCGGTCGTAGACGCCGCCTTTGGCACACTCCGCCTTTGGCACATCGCGGCGATTGTCCGTGGAAAGCGCAAGGCACGCGGCATGCGATGGAGCGGGGCATGGCCCACGCCCGGTATGGATTCCTCGCCCTGACCGTCGCTGCAGCGCTCGCGGGCTGCGGCGGCAAGACCTCTGCGGAGAGCGAGACCAACGACCCTCCTGTCCCCTTCGTCGGCTGGCACTCGTACGCCCTCGTCGTGTCCGACGCGACCGTCGAGTGGGACTCGGGCTCGTTCGGGTCCCTCTCGTCGATCTCGAAAGGCTGGACGGGGCGGATCGATCTCGACGGATCGGCGGTCTCGGGGGCGATCATGGCCCCCTTCGGCGAGCCGCAGGGGCTCGTCGGGGACACCACCAAGGCCACGCTGCGGACCACCAAGGACCTCGCCTTCTCCATCTCGGGGTCCAGCGCCTCCGCGTACGTGACCGAGAGCTACGACACCTTCACCTTCGACCTCGACGCGAAGGGGGTGCCGATCGGTGGCACGGCCACCGGCAAGGCCTCGGCGTTCTCGGGCGACGTCGGGTGGATGGGCAAGGTCAGCGCGCGCTTCACGCTGGCGGCCGACACGACGGCACCCAAGTGGCGCGGGCGCACGATCGCCGCGTTCGGCGCGGTGCCCCTCGTGTGGGACGAGCGCGAGCTCCTGGCGGACGAGCCGTTCGGAGAGGCGCTGTCGGCCGCGACCGTGCTCGGCATCGACACCCCCGCGACCAAGCTCGTGACCACCCTCTCGTGGGGGACCCCGAACGTGGCGCGCGAGCGCGGCTTCCGGTTCCGCTTCCGTGAGTGGAACGACGTCGAGGCGAGCGTGGTCCCCCTGCCGCTCGTCCACGACGCCGCCGGCAACGCGAGCGCCGCCGGCAGCACCGGGTTCGTGTCGGGCTCCGACCTCATGGCGATGCCGGTGCACACGACGAGCAGCCTCGACCTGACCGCGCCGGCGGCGAGCGCCGCCAAGATCTGGGGGGCGGTGAACCCGGCCGACTGCGAGGGCAAGAAGTGCTGGGCCATCGGCCCCTTCTCGGTCTCGTACTGCGGCAACTCGAGCCAGGGGGGCTTCGCGACCGCGCTGGTCGGCGCGGGGACCGCCACGTTCCGCGTGCGGGCGGTCGGCAAGCCGCGGTTCACCGGGAGCATGCCGGGGACCAGGAACGTGGTGCACTTCCTCGCCGCGAGCCCGGGCCTCGCGCCCAAGGTCGACTCGACGTCGCTCGTACTGCCGGACACGGCGAGCGCCGACGGCACCTACGACACCGGCTTCCGCACGGTCACGCTGCCCACGCCTTCCGCCTCCGCCCCCATGACCGGCGTGGCGATCAGTGGCGGGGGGATCGGTCCGGGCTCTTCCTCGACGGACTGCGGCCTTGCGCCGCCACCCGTCGACCTCACCATCTACGTCGAGAGCGTCGCGGTCGCCGGCGGCAAGTGAGCTAGACCACGCGCACTTCGCTCGGCGCCGGCGGCGGCCGGTTGCGCGCGAGGTGGAGCATCCACACGAGGACGAGGAGGCCGGCGACGGTGCCGAGCGCGTCGGCCTTCATCGCGGCCTTGGGCCCGCTGCCGAGCAGCTTCGGCAAGAAGTGGCCGTCCACCGCCGCACCGTCGACGAAGTTCATGTAGCTGCTCGCGAGGTTGGCCGCCGCGGCGAAGATGGCGTGCTTGGTGGCGACGCCGGCGTCGTCCCCCATCAGATCGAGCACGAAGGCGATCCAGGTGGCGAACGCGACCCCGATGGCGAACTGGTAGGCGAGGCAGCCGAACGTGTAGACGGTCGGGGTCATCGGCGCGATCGCGAGGCCCATGGCGACCGCCGCCGACCCGAGGCCCGCGAGGCCGTACGCCACGCGACGGTGCATGCGGTCGGCGAGGTAGCCGCCGACCACGCTGCCGACGGCGCTGACCAGCCCGCCGAAGAGGCCGTTGACCAGGGCCACCTGGTCGCCGCTCGCGTGGTACTGGGGCGCGATCGTCGAGAACAGGTTGGAGAGGCCGCCGCAGCCGACCGGCGTGAGGCAGATCACGAGCCCGGTCCAGCCGTCGCGAGACTTGAGCGTGCGCCAGGCGTCGCGCAAGAGCAGCTTCACGGCCTGGAAGACCGGGTGCGGTGGGTGAGCCTTCTCGCGGATCCACAGCGCGGGCAGCGCCGTCGCGACGACGATCCCGGCCACGCACACCGAGGTGGTGAACGACGAGAGGCGCTGCGCCAAGAACAGGCCGATGGCCCCGCCGACGCCGTAGCCGCCGAGGTTGCCGGCCATGGCCCAGCCGCCGGCCTTGCCGCGCGCCTCGGGCGGCAGCGTGCTCGCCATGAGCGCGTGCACGGCGCCCGACGCGGTGGCGACCGAGGCGTTGGCGACGAAGAGCAGCACGCCCATGGCAGCGAGCTGACCGACCAGCGCACCCCCCACGTGCAGCCCGCCGCGCATCCGCTGCAGGAGGATCGAGGCGAACAGGAAGGTGGTGGTGACGGCGATCGCGCCCGCATACCAGCTCTTCTTGCGCCACCGCGCGTCGAGCGCGGGCTCGATGACGAACTTCCAGGCGTGGGGCAGGTTCACGAGCGAGGTGAACGCGGCGATCTTGGTGGTCGCGTTCGGGTCGGCCTGCATCTGCTCCGCGAGCAGGAACGGCAAGGTGACCCCGCAGTAGCCGGTCACCATGCCGAACGGGATGATGAGCAGCCCGAAGAGCGCCGGCGGGAGGTGCTTCTTCACCACCTCCGCAGGCGGGTCTTCGGTCGACGCCTCGGTCGTCATCGGGCGAGCAGTATCAGGCTCGCCCACGACCCGTCACGGACGATCAGGGGCCGACGAGGCAGCCCGAGACGGAGACCGGGTTGCTGCCGCCGGTCGCGCTCGGCGCGTAGTTGATCTCGGCGTAGGTGCTCACCGCGGAGCACTGGCTGATGCTCACCTCGGGGGGCGCGCAGACACCCCACGAGTCGCCGGCGGCGAAGATCGAAGCGGTGGCGCCGCTGTTGTCGATGCAGAAGCCCGACTTGCCGTTCTTGTTGCCGCTGGTCGCGCCCGAGAACACCACCGCCGAGCCCGCGCTCGGACCTCCGAGGTCGATCCCGTTGCCGACGCCCTGCGTGAACCACAAGCCGTGGTTCGCGTTCGCGAGCAGGGTGGAGTTGCGCAACGCGAGGCTCGTGAAGCGACCGACCACGAGACCGCTCGCCTTGTTGGTCTTGGCGGTGAGCTTGTCGATCGAGTGCTTGGCCACCGTACCGGTCGCGCCGCCACTCTGGAGCTGCACGCCGCTGCCACCGTTGCTGCTGGCCGACCCCTGGCTGAAGGTCAGGTTGATGCCGCCCCCCTCGAGGTGCACGCCGTCGGCGGCGTTGCTGTCGAAGGTGTTGGCGCCGTCGCCCCCGGGGACGCTGACCGCGCCGAACGCGCCGATCAGGTTCAGGCCGTGGCGCCCGTTCGAGTTGGCGTGGATGCTCGGCCCCACCTGCGCCGCGCCGAGGGTCATCACGCCGTCCTGCTTGGAGCCGGTCGCGTCGACCACGCGCACGATCGGGATCGCGCTCGAGACGCCGGCCGAGTCGGTGACCACGCCCACCCCGGCGCTCGAGGTGATGGTGAACTGCTGCACGATGCCACCCGGCTGGACGAACACCGCGCAGTGGAAGCCGCCGCTGCCCCCCGGGCTCTTCGGGCAGCCCGCGTCACCCTCGGTGATCTTGGTCGTCGAAACACCCTCGCCCTGCAGGACGACGCCCGGCTTCACGTCGAGGGGCTTGAGCTCGGCGTAGACGAACGGCGCGCCGCTGCTGCCTCCCTTGACGAAGATGGTTCGGGTCTTCACGCCACCCGGGGTCGCGAGCGTGGTGCCCTCGAGGATGGTGTGGAACGGGCACGCCTTGGTGCCGACGCTCGGGTTGGTCGCCGACTTGTCGACGTAGGCCTCGGTCCAGTCGACCGGCAACGTCCCGCAGACCACGCCGGTGTCAGGGACCACGCCGGTGTCGGTGCCGACGCCCGTGTCGGTGGCCACCCCCGTGTCGGTCGCCACGCCCGTGTCGGTGACGACGCCCGTGTCGGTGACGACGCCCGTGTCGGTGCCGACGCCCGTGTCGGTGCCAACCGCGGTGTCACCCCCGCCCCCGGAGTCGCCACCTCCGCCCGTGTCGGTCGTGGCGCCTGTGTCGACCGCGCCCTCTGCGCCGCCATCACCCTCGGACCCGGTGTCCTCGCCTCCGACGTTGAAATCGCTCTCGCTCGTGGAGCCCGAGCAGGCAGCGACGGAGACGGCCGCAGAGAGGAAGATCGCGTGACGCGCGCGGACGAGCA
This sequence comes from uncultured Polyangiales bacterium, assembly GCA_964624885.1. GTDB lineage: Bacteria > Myxococcota_A > Polyangia > Polyangiales > JADJMO01 > JADJMO01. Next base: position 17,390 of record CAZUZY010000050.1, read on the forward strand.
GGTTCTGGATCATGACGAGCCTCCCGGAAAGAAAGAATGGGGAGGCCCTAGGCAAGCCCGATGCCGCAGCCATTCTGCCGCGCGCTCGGCGTGCGACGGCGCGCGGAGGACCGCTGGCCCTGGGAAGCGTTGCGGGGGGTGAACCTATTTGCGGACCCGGTGCGGAGGTCGGTTCAGGGGACCTCGTCCCACTCGCCCCAGCCGCCGCGCACCGAGAGCGGGATCGCGGCCTCGGACGCCCAGGTGAGCCCCTCCGCAAGGATGCGCGCCGCCCCGTGCACCGCCCGGGCGATGCCGATCGGATCGGGCACCGCGGCCCGACTCATCGCCGCGACCACGAGCTCCCGCATGCCCACGCGCACGCGATCGACGTGCACGAAGCCGCGGGTGGTGGTGACGCCTCGCTCGAGCGGCAGCTCCTTGAGCAGCGCCACCCCGAGCTGGGCGAGGTCCATCGCCGCGTGCGGCTCGCCCGCGCTGGCGACGGGTGCGCCGTCGAAGTCCGAGACGACGAGCACGTCGACCTCGAGCTTCTCGACGATCGCCTGGAGGTGCAGCGAGAGCGCCGTCTCCGGGTCGTCGCTCCGGACCCGACGCCGCTCCGCCGCGATGAACTTCTTGGGCTTCTGGATGCGTTCGGCTGCCGACATGGCCCCCCGCTACCAGCCCCCCCCACCCCCGGCCAACAGTTTTGCTGGAGGGGGGGCTCACGCCCCCCTCGGGGGAGGCCGCCGCGCCGCTCCTCCGCCCTCCGGGCTACGTCGCGTCGCTGACAGCCTCCCACCCCCGTGCGCCGCTTCGCGGCGGGACGGGCGGCCTCCTCTCTTCTCCTGCGGCGCTGACAGACTCCCACCCCCGTGCGGCGGGAGGGGAGGCCCCCCCCTCCAGCAACTGAGCAACTCAGCGCGGGATGTCCTGGGGCGGGACGAGGAACAGCACCGTGCGCTGGTCCAGCTTCACGCTGCCGGGCATGCCGAGCACGTTGATGAAGGCGTTGAAGAACTGCGCGGTGGGCTTCGAGGGGACCGTGATGTTCATCGCCGGGATGACCTCGAAGCACACCGGCGTGCCGACCTTCACGCCGACGAACGTGTCGTCGATCCCGTCGCCGTCCGTGTCCTTGGTGGAGGCGGAGGGGCAACCAGCCTTCGCGTCGCCCTCCTTCATCGCGCGGAGGGCCTTGATGAACGCGGTGGCGTCCACCGGCGGGCCGCCGTCGGTGGCCGACGGGTTCGCCGGGTCGTTCGCCGGTTGCGCGGTCACGTCGAACACGCTGCCGACGCTGATCGCCTGGATCGCCTTCACGACGCTGGTCGAGACGCCGGTGCCGCCGCTGTGGAGGAAGTTGAGCCGGCAGGTGCCGCCCGGGCCCGTGGCGGGCCGCGAGGCGCCACTCACGCCCGTCGGGCAGTCCTTGAGGCCGGCGCCGAACGCGGCGGGCGGGATGTTCGACTTGGTGGCGTCGGACACCTCGTCGGCCTGGGTCTCGCCGCCGTAGGACGAGGTGATGTCGATGAACTTCGCCTTGGTGTCGGCAAAGGCCTTCTTGAGGTCGGCCATCACCGGCGGCTTGACGACGTCGCTGCAGTACGGGTCCATCGCGGCGTCGTGCCAGGAGACGTCGGTGATGAGGACCACGACGGGCAGCGCGCCGGCGCGGAAGTCGACGCCGCCCTTGGTGCCGGTCGCGGGCTTGTGGGCCGGCACGCTCCCGCCGGTCCAGGCGAGGGCGCCGCCGGTGAGGATGTGCCACATGGACGGGATCTGCGCCTCGGGGCCGTCGTAGCCGCCGCTCGCCAGGTAGGAGAGCGTCGCCGCCTGGGCCTTGGTGATGTCGGTCGTGATGGTCTGGTAGACCTTCACGGGGAAGTCGGCCGTGTCCCCGTGCGAGCAGACCGGCATGTCCTTGTGGTCGACGATGGCGACGCCGACGCTCGGGATGACCTTCTTGAGGTCGGGGATCAGCGTGGTCGACAGGTTGCTGCGCAGGTTGGTCACCGAGCCGCTCATCGAGCCGGTGGTGTCCATGTTGAAGGCCACGTCGACCTGCTGGATCTTCGTGCCGAACTTGAGGACGTCCTTGTCGGGGCTCGGCGCGGCCTTGTAGGGGACCTCGAAGTAGAAGTCGCCGGTGCCCGGATCGTCGGACTTGCGGCGGAGCTGGATGACGGTGAGCTTGGCCGCGCCGGACCGCTTGCCCTCGTTCACGCGAACGATGGTCGTGATGCCCTTGGCGCCGCCGGGCAGCGCGTCGACCGAGGTGAACGTCGGGCCGGCGAACGAGCCGAGGCCCGTGTCCTCGAGGGTGAACGTGGCGCTGCCCGAGACGTCGGTCTTGGAGCCGTCGGAGTTGGTGGCGGTGGCCTTGTAGGTCAGCGTCCCGGGGACGGCGGGCGAGGTCGTCGTGTCGATGACGACGGTCGCGTTCGGCGGCTCGAGGTCGAGGCCGTCGAGCGACGTGCCTCCCTCGGGCGCCTCGTCGCCGGAGTCCAGCACGAAGCCGTCACCACCGGTGTCGGGGTTGAGATCGCCGGGGCCACCCGTGTCCTTGGTGGCACCACAGCCGACCACCAGGATCGACATCGCGACGGACGAGAGAAGGAAGGCTGAGCGCATGAAGACTCCTGTGGGTTACGACGGACCCGGAAGACGGCAAAATAGCACGAATCGCCGACCAGGCACGCGTCTCTGCGAAAGGCCTTGCCGCTCGCCGCGCGTCGCGAAAGCGTCCCCGCATGCACAAGCCGATTCGCCGCGCGGGGGTCATCGGGGCCGGAGTCATGGGTCAGGGCATCGCCGCCCACTTCGCCAACGCCGGGGTCGAGGTCATCCTCCTCGACATCGTCCCTCCGAATCTCCCCGAAGCGCAGAAGTCCGACAAGAAGGCCCGCGATGCGTGGGCCGCCGGTGGCCTCGAGAAGGCGCAGAAATCCCGGCCCGCCGCGTTCTTCCACGCGCGCAACGCCAAGCTCGTCAGCGTCGGCAACACCGAGGACGACCTCGGCAAGCTCGAGACCTGCGACCTCGTGATCGAGGCCATCATCGAGAAGATGGAGGCCAAGCAGGCCCTCTTCGAGAAGCTCGAGAAGATCTGCAAGCCCGGCACGATCGTGGCCAGCAACACCTCGGGCCTCCAGATCGTCGACATGCTCAAGGGCCGCAGCGAGGCCTTCAAGAAGAGCTTCCTCGTGATGCACTTCTTCAACCCGGTTCGCTACATGAAGCTCCTCGAGCTCGTGTGTGGCCCCGACACCGACCCGGCGGTCTACGCGCGGGTGAAGTGGTTCGGCGAGGACCAGCTCGGCAAGGGCATCGTGGTCGGCAAGGACACGCCGAACTTCGTCGGCAACCGCATCGGCGTGCACGCCATGCTCTCGACGATCCACCTCATGCTCGAGGAGGGCCTCGCCCCCGAGGACGTCGACGCGATCACCGGCTCGCCGATGGCGCACCCCAAGAGCGCGAGCTTCCGCACCGCCGACCTGGTCGGCCTCGACACCTTCGCCCACGTCGCCCAGAACTGCTGGGACTCGCTCCCGAACGACGAGGAGCGCGCGGTGTTCCAGGTGCCCGCCTACATCAAGGGCATGATCGAGAAGAAGTACCTCGGCGACAAGACCAAGGGCGGCTTCTACAAGAAGGTGAAGGGCGGCGAGGACGCCGGCGTGTTCACCCTCGATCCCAAGACCCTCGAGTACCGCCCCAAGGGCGGCGACGAGGCCATCAAGGCCGCCACCAAGAAGATCTCCAAGATCGAGGACCCGCGCGCCCGCGTGAAGGCGCTCGTCGCCGACCAGGGCAAGGCCGGCGCGTTCGCGTGGAAGGTGCTCTCGCGCGGCCTCGCATACTCGGCGCGCCGCATCGGCGAGATCGCCGACGACGTGACCGCCGTCGATGAAGCGATGAAGTGGGGTTACAACTGGGAGCTCGGGCCGTTCGAGGTCTGGGACGCCCTCGGGTTCGCCGAGACCTACGATCGCATGGTCAAGGACGGCGTGAAGCTCCCCGCCTCCGTCGAGAAGATGCGCGCGTCGGGCGCGACCGGCTTCTACAAGGACGACGGCAGCGTCTACCATCTCGGCAAGGGCGCCTACGAGAAGCGCGACGTCGACCCGCGCATCACCACCCTGCCCGCCCTCCGCAAGGGCGGCGCGCCGGTCCTCAAGAACGACGGCGCGGAGGCGTGGGACCTCGGCGACGGCGTCCTCGGCCTCACGTTCAAGACCAAGGCCAACAGCATCGACCCCGACGTCATCTCGCTCATCGGCCAGGCGGTCGAGAAGGCGGAGACCGACTTCGCGGCGATGGTCATCGCCAACGAGGGCGAGCACTTCTGCGTCGGCGCCAACCTGTTCCTCGTGGTCATGGCGGCCGCGCAGAACGAGTGGGAGCAGATCCGCACGATGGTGAAGGGCTACCAGGCCGCGACGCAGAAGCTCAAGTACAGCCGCGTCCCGGTGGTCGCCGCGCCCTACGGCATGACCCTCGGCGGCGGCCTCGAGCTCTGCCTGCCGTGCGCCTCCGTGCAGGCCGCGGCCGAGACCTACTCGGGCCTCGTCGAGGTCGGCGTCGGGCTCATCCCGGGCGGCGCGGGCAACCTGAATTTGCTGTGGCGCGCGCTCGAGTCGATCCCCGAGGGCATGCAGGTCGACACGCTCAACGTGGTCACCCAGATCTTCAAGAACATCGCCCTCGCCAAGATCGCGACCAGCGCCGAGGAGGGGAAGGCCAACGGCTACTTCCGCTTCACCGACGGCGTCAGCTTCGACCGCGCGCGGCAGCTCGCCGAGGCCAAGGCCCGCGCCCTCGGGCTCGCGGCGAGCGGCTACCACCCGCCGGTGGCACGCAAGTACGTGCTGCCCGGCGACAGCGGCATCGCCACGCTGTCGATGATGGTCGACACGCTGGTCGCCGGTGGCTACGCGACCGAGCACGACGCGCTCATCGCCCGCAAGCTCGCGAGCGTGCTGTGCGGCGGTCGCGGTGGCGCCTCGCGCGAGCAGAGCGAGCAGGACGTGCTCGACCTCGAGGCCGAGGTGTTCGTCTCGCTCTGCGGCGAGGCGAAGAGCCAGGCGCGCATGCAGTACATGCTGCAGAACAACAAGCCGCTGCGGAACTGATCGCGCGGCGGTGACCGACGACGGGCGCTCTCCTCGGGGGGCGCCCGTTTCGTTTCGGGGTGGCGCGGGCTACGATGCGCGCGTGATCCTCGAGTGCAGCCACTGCGGAGCCCCCCTCGACGTCAAGGAAGGCAGCCGCCTCGTCCGGTGCACCTACTGCAAGGTCACCACCGAGCGCACCCGGATGCGCACGCTGCACCCGGAGCGTCCGGTCGACTTCCGCCCGCCCGTCGTGTGGACGCCGCCCGTGCACGTCCCGGCCGATTCCAACGTCACCCTCGCCTACCAGAAGAACGCGAGCAGCGGCGCGGGCTGCCTCGTCGGCGTCATCCTCCTCTCGGTGGTGGGCGTGATCGCCGGGGTGATCTTCGCGAGCGCCAAGCGCGGTGGGCTCGGCATCGGCGGCGCCAGCAAGACCCAGCTCGCGGCGCTGAAGCTCGACAAGGGCCCGGGGGGTCTCGGCGACAAGCTGGGCGCGAACGTCAGCGAGACCTCGATCTACGTGAAGCTCGACGACCCCCGCTACGAGTACCTCACGATGTCGTGGGACAAGGAGCACCCCGACGCGCCGACGTCGTTCTACTTCGGCATCAAGAAGGGGCAGAAGGCCCCCGCGGGCGCGGCCGAGAAGCTCGCGATGCACCTGCGCGGCGGCCTCGACAAGAACCACTCCTGGAGCTGGCACGGGGTCTACTTCTCGCTGGCCGAGGACGGCCACTTCCACGGCTCGGTGCGCCCGATCGAGAGCGGCACGCTCGAGAACAAGCAGTGGCGCCAGCAGATCGACCTGCTCTACCGCGTGGCCGTCGCCGACGTGCTCGGCGTGTCGACCAAGTTCACGGAGGACGAGCTCCGTGAGCTGCTCGCGGGCGGCTACCCCCTCGCCGACGTCGGCAAGCTCGATCCCCAGCTGTCGGTCGACGTGGCCGAGAAGACCGTGCTCGAGAAGTTCCCGGGCGCGCGGCGCGGCTCGTCAGGCAGCGGCGTGAACATGGACGTGCCGGTAGATCACCCGTGGCTGCTCTCGCTCGAGCTCGCGTGGCCGAACCAGAAGGGCGGGGTGCTGGAGAGCCTCAGCGCCCATCCGGCCGGTGGCTACGACCAGCTCGGCCCCCGGGTGGGCGACTTCGCGCGGTGCCTCACCAAGACCTTCGGGGCGCCCAAGGTGAACGACACGGACTATCTCAAGAAGAAGAAGTCCTACGACTTCAAGCTGCCGGGGGACATGACCGTCACCCTCAACGAATACTCGCTCACCCTCCGCGCCGGCTGGGGCGACAAAAAGATCGACCGGCAGACGCTCCAGGCCTTCACGAAGGCCCTCGACGGCTGCCGGTAGAGAGAACGGCCTCGGGTCAGATCTTGCCGATGAGCCCGAACGTGAGCCCGAAGTTGAGCTCCTTGTCGTCGATCTCGGTCGAGGTGGTGCTGGCCCCGGTGTTGCGCTCGGTCTTGAGCTTGCCCGAGAGCGGGATGTCGACGTTGATGTTGGCGCCGAAGCCGAAGTGCGGGTTCACCATGAGGACGAACCCCGGCTCGAGGTTGAGCGCGAAGCCGTTCTGGCTGTTGGTCGACTTGGTGGTGACGCCGCCGGTGGTGTTCTCGCTCGACGAACCGAGGGTGAAGAACGTGAAGCCGCCGCGCAGCCAGATGCCCATCGAGTCGTTCAGCCCGATGATGTAGCCGACGCGCGGCGCGATCTTGAACGCCGTGAAGCTCGGCCCGTCACGCTCGACCGTGGTGCCGCCGCCCTCGGACTTGTTCTTGCTGGAGCCCGTCCAGAAGCCGATGGCGCCGCCGACGGTGAGCCCGTCGATGACCGCGAAGTCGAAGCCGAGCTGGGGGATGTTGTAGGGGCCCGCGGCCGGGTTGCCGACGAGCAGGCCGAAGTCGGTGTGCGACTCCGTGTTCTTGGTGGTGTTGGTGCCGACCGTCTGCTCGGTCGTGGCGCTGTGGATCTGCAGACCGAACACGCGCTCGGCGGAGATGAAGAACGAGCCCTTGCCCGCAAGACCCCCGGTGTCCGCCGCCGGAGCCGCCCCGGCCAGGCTGGTGGCCCCGAGGATCCCGACGACTGCACTCGCGCTCAGCAGGAACTTCCGCATGCGATTGGCCTCCTTCGAGCCGGCGAACCGGCTGTGTGTGCGGATGAGTAGACCAGGCAGGCCCCCCCTGCATTCAAAAAAGCTGCAATCGTCAGCCCCGAAAAGGTGACGTTCTCGCGAGGAACCGGCCCTTCTCGGTCACGCTCGGGGGGACGAGGAACCGCACCGTCTTCGTGCTAAGGGCGAAGCATGACCGAAGTCGCCATCGTCGATGCCGTCCGCTCCGCAGTAGGTCGCGCCCTCAAGGGCTCCCTCACCCTCCGCCGCCCCGACGAGCTCGCGGGCGAGGTCATCCGCGGGTTGCTCGCGCGCACGAAGATCGACCCCGCGCTCGTCGAGGACCTCGTGCTCGGCTGCGCGATGCCCGAGGGCGAGCAGGGCCTCAACGTGGCCCGGCCCGCCGGGCTCCTCGGCGGCCTGTCCGTCGACTCGTCGGCCATGACCATCAACCGCTTCTGCTCGAGCGGCCTGCAGGCCCTCGCGCTCGGCGCGGGCGCCATCCTCATGGGCACCAACGACGTGCTGGTCGCCGGCGGCGTCGAGTCGATGAGCATGGTCCCGATGACTGGCAACAAGCTCACCGCCTCGCCCGAGGTCATGGACAAGTACGCGTCGGTGTACACGCCGATGGGCATCACGGCCGAGAACGTGGCCACCCGCTTCGGCGTCACCCGCGAGTCGCAGGACGCGTTCGCGTTCGCGTCCCACAAGAAGGCCTCCGCGGCCCGCGAGGCCAAGGCCTTCGCCGCCGAGATCGTGCCGGTCTCGGGCGTCCGCTACAACGGCAACGAGCGCATCGAGTTCGCGTTCGCCGACGACGAGCTCATCCGCCCCGACACCACCCTCGAGGGCCTCGCGCAGCTCAAGCCGGTGTTCTCGCAGAAGGGCTCGGTCACCGCCGGCAACAGCTCGCCGCTGTCCGACGGCGCCGCGGCTTCGCTGCTGATGAGCAAGGAGAAGGCGGCCGAGCTCGGCGTGAAGCCGCTCGGCTGGTTCCGCCACTTCGTGACCGTCGGCGTCGACCCGGCCATCATGGGCATCGGGCCGCTCCCCGCGATCCAGAAGCTCTTCAAGAAGACCGGCTTCGCGGTGAAGGACATCGATCTCTTCGAGATCAACGAGGCCTTCGCGAGCCAGTCGGTCTACTGCCAGCGCGAGCTCGGCATCCCCGACGAGAAGCTCAACGTCAGTGGCGGCGCGATCGCCCTCGGCCACCCGCTCGGGTGCACGGGCGCCAAGCTGGTCGCCACGGCGCTGCACGGTCTCCGTCGCCGCGGCGGCAAGCGCGCCATCATCAGCATGTGCATCGGCGGCGGCATGGGCGCGGCCGGCCTCGTCGAGCTGGCCTGACCCGCTAGCGCGAGACCCCGACGAACAAGGCGACCACCGAGAGCGCCGCGGCGAGGGCGAGCGTCAGCGCGACGATGCCTCGCAGCGAGCGCTTCTCCTTGGTCAGTTCGACCGACTGCGCGACGAGGATCCGGGCGTCCTTGCCGGACGCGCGGTAGCCGTCGTCGCGCGCGCTCACGCGGTGCTCCACGAGCAGGCGCACGCGCACGCGGGGGGTCTCCCCGAGCTGCAGGGCCCGGGTGGGACCGTCCTCGCCCTCGCCGGCGAGCGCGACGTCGGGCACCTCGATCGGGATCTGGCGCCCGCGGTGGTCGAGCACGCCGCGGCCTGGCTCGAGCGCCAGCAAGCGCGCCTCGACCTCGCCGGCGTCGAGGTGTCCGTCGAGCAGCGCGGCGAGCGGCACGGTGGGGATCCCGGTCGTCGGGGGTGGCCGGGTCAGGTAGGCGGCGACCGCCTCGAGCCCACCGAGCACGGGCGCGAGGGCCGGGGCGACGCCGTGGTTGACCCCCATCGACGAGAACACCGCGCCGAGGCCGTTGACGCCGGCGAAGGTGACCAGACCGATCCCGTTGATGGCGGCGAAGGCGACGGAGCCGACGGCGTTGAGGCCGAACGCGGCGAGCCAGCCGATGGCATTCAGGCCGATGGCGATGGGGCCGATGGCGACCGAGAACCCGATGGCCACCACGCCGATCGCGACGTTGCCCACCGCGATGAAGCCGATCGCGACGTTCCCGAAGGCGAAGAACGGGAGTGGCTTCGCGTCGTCGGCCATTCGCCGAGCCTACGGCGACGCCCTAGGTCGCGGAAAGGTGCGGCTGCACGTTGTCGTGCACCCACTGCACGATTTCGGCGAGCGAGGTGCCGGGGGTGAAGATGCCCTTGACCCCCGCGGCGCGGAGCTTCTGGAAGTCGTCGTCGGGGATGATGCCGCCACCGAACACCACGACGTCCTTGGCGCCTCGATCGGTGAGCGCCTGGATCACCGCCGGGAACAGGGTGTTGTGGGCGCCGCTCATGATGGACAGACCGACGGCGTCGACGTCCTCCTGCACCGCGGCGGAGGCGATCATCTCGGGCGTCTGGTGGAGCCCCGTGTAGATCACCTCGAAGCCGGCGTCGCGCAGGGCGCGGGCGACGACCTTGGCGCCACGATCGTGGCCGTCGAGACCGGGTTTGGCGACGAGGATGCGGACCTTGGCGTTGGCCATCTCGGGGGCGGCTGATAGCACGTCGGCGCGGCGGCGCCTCGCTCCCGACGCTCAGGTGCGCAGACGCCGGGCCTCGAGGATGGCCGGGGCCACGTTGCCGGGCGCGAGGCCGAGCGCCTTCTCGAGGTCGTTGAGCGCCTCGAGCCGCAGGGCGTCGACCCGCGGCACGACGGCGACCGCGGCGGCCACCTGGAGCGCGAGCACGCGGCCCTCGTCGGGGACCGCGGCCGCGAGCTTCTCGAGCTGGGCGAGCGAGGCACGGAAGCCGCCGATGGTGACGCGCGCGATGGCGGCGGTGGCCCGGTCGCGCAAGGCGAGGCGCGGCAGCTCGGGGCGCATGGTGCGCAGCGTCACGACGAGCGCGGCGACCGGGCCCGCCAGCGGATCGTTCTCGGGATCGCGCGCGGGCGCGCCGTCGGCGACCAGGACCAGGAGCGACGTGTCGAGGGCCAGATCCAGGTGCAGCCCGCGCTCGACGCGGGGACGGGGCGTGGGGGTGGCGACGTTCCACGCCGACAGCAGGGCCAGGCGGAAGCGCAGTGCCCGCGCCCGCGCGAGGGTGGCCCGCACGCCGACCGAGCGCTCGACGACGCGGTCGGGCTGGTGGTCGAGCTCGCCCATCGCCAGCAGATCGCGCAGGATCGCGTCTCGCTCCTCGGCGTCGAGCGCGTGGGTCTCCGCCGGGAGCGGCGCGGCGAAGGGGATGTCGTCCACTGGGGTGACGTCGTCCGCCGAATCGAGGCGACGCTGGGCGAAGCGCTCCCAGTCCACCGTCTCGGGCGCGGCCGAGTCGGGTGGGTCGTCGGCCGAGGGCGGGGGCAGCACGGACTCGCGCTCCTCGGCGGGGATCGCGAGCGAGAAGTGCACCTCGCCTCCTCGCTCGCTCGGCGGGACCGGCGCTGGCGGAGGCACCGAGTCGGCCAGGGTCGGCCGGCGGTTCTGGCGCACGTCGACGGCAGGGGCGATGTAGACGGGGGCGTCGTCGAGCGCACGGAAGCCCGACGGGTGCGCCGGCGCAGGCTGGCTGCGCTTCCCGTGGGGATCGTCCGGCATCGTCCCCCGGAGTATAACGTCGCCCCCGCGCGAGGAAGCCCCTGATGAACATCTCGACGACGATCCGTCTCCGCATGTCCTCTCACGACGCCCACTACGCCGGCGAGCTGGTCGACGGCGCCCGCATGCTGGCGCTGTTCGGGGACGTCGCGACGGAGCTCCTCATCCGTCTGGACGGCGACGAGGGGCTGTTCCGCGCCTACGAGAACGTCGAGTTCCTCGCGCCCGTGTACGCCGGCGACTACATCGAGGCCTTCGGTGAGATCGTCCACGTCGGGCGCTCGTCGCGGAAGATGCGCTTCGAGGCCCGGAAGATCGCCGGAAACGTGCGCAAGCCGGGGGTGCCCGCGAGCGCCGCCGAGCACTACGAGCCGCCCATCGTCGTCACGCGGGCCACGGGCACGTGCGTGGTCCCCGTCGAGCTGCAGCGGCCCCGGCTCCCCGGCGGCCCACTCGCTCTGCCCGGCACGGAGCCGGTTCGTCAGCTCCCTGCCGGGAGCTCCGACCTGATCGTGACCGCGGCGATCGTGGGCGCGGAGGTCACGCGCGCGCAGACGCGCTGGGTGCCGTTCACGCCCGAGGAGATCGCCGACGAGGCCGCGCGGTGCCGCGAGGCGGGCGCCGCGGTGATCCACCTGCACGTCCGCACCGACGATGGCGCGCCCACCCAGAGCAAGGAGCGCTTCGCGGCCACGATCGAGGCCATCCGCCGCAAGTCCGACGTGATCGTGCAGGTGACCACCGGCGGCGCGGTGGGCATGTCGATCGAGGAGCGCTGCCAGCCACTCACCCTCTCGCCCGAGATGGCCACGCTCAACTGCGGCACCATCAACTTCGGGGACGACGTGTTCGTGAACACGCGCCGCGAGATCCGCGAGGTGGCGGCGCGCATCCGCGAGCACCGATCGGTCGCCGAGTGCGAGGTCTACGAGGTGGGTCACCTCGACGAAGCGCTGGCCCTCCACGCGGACGGCAAGCTCGGGGCGCCGCTCCACGTGCAGTTCGTGCTCGGGGTGCCGGGGGCCCTCGGCGCGCGCGAGAGCACGCTGCGCTTCCTCGCGAGCGAGCTCGCGGCGAGCGGCGTCGCGCACACCTGGGGCGTCGCGGCGGTCGGGAGGCACCAGCGTCCGATGACCGAGCTCGCCATGCGGCTCGGTGGGCACGCGCGGGTCGGCCTCGAAGACAACGTGTACCTCGACAAGGGCGTCCTCGCCGAGGGCAGCGCGCCGCTGGTCGCGCGCGCCGTCGCCTACGGCAAGAGCCTCGGTCGCGAGGCCGTCGATCCCGCGCGCGCCCGCCGCATCCTCGGGATCGCGTGAACGACAAGGTCAACCGGCCGCTGTTCACCGAGCGTCCCGAGCCGCACCACCCCGTGCTCGTGGTCGACGTCGCCGTGCCGGTGCCGGTCGACCACCCGTTCACCTTCGAGCTCCCCGTCGCGCTGCACACGCGGGTCGTCCCGGGCATGCGCGTGCTCGTGCCGTTCGCGGGCCGAAGGCTCCTCGGCGTGGCGCTCGAGGTCCGCGCGCCCAAGCCGACCGATCCGCAGGGCAAGCTGCGCGAGGTGAGCGCGCTCGTCGACGACGCGCCGGTGTTGCCGAACGAGCTCCTCGGGTTCCTCCGCGAGCTCGCCCGGTACTACTTCGCGCCGCTCGGCGAGGTGCTCGCCCTGGCGGTGCCGGCGGTCGAGCGCAAGACCATGGCGGAGCTGCGCGGCGCCGGGATCGCTCCCCCCACCACCGCGAAGATCGCGCCGTCGCGGCTCGTGCGGTTCGTCCACGTGCTTCCGCTCGCGCCGCTGCCGGCCAAGAAGCTCGGCCCGGTGCAGGCCGCGGTCCTCGCGAAGATCGGCGAGGGCGAGATCAGCCTGCCCGCGCTGACCCAGGCCTTCGCGACGGCGCCGGCCGCGGTCAAGAAGCTCGCGGCGCTCGGCCTGGTCGGCGTCGAGGAGCGGCGGGTCGACAAGAGCCCGTTCTCCGAGCACGAGGCGCGCGACGTGCCGCCCGCGCTCACCGCCGAGCAGGCCACGGCGGTGGAGGCGATCACCGCCTCGCTCGACGGAGCGCCGAGGGCGTTCCTGCTCCACGGCGTCACTGGCTCGGGCAAGACCGAGGTGTACCTGCGCGCGATCGCGGCCACCCTCGCCCGCGGCAAGGGCGCGCTCGTGCTGGTCCCGGAGATCGCGCTCACGCCGCAGCTCGTCGCCCGGTTCCGCGCGCGCTTCGGCGACGAGGTGGCCGTCGTGCACAGCGCCCTCGACGCCGGCGCGCGCCACGCGATGTGGCGGAGGCTCCACGCGGGCGAGCTCCGGGTGGCCATCGGGGCGCGCTCGGCGCTGTTCGCGCCGGTGCCCGACCTCGGCCTCGTGGTGGTGGACGAGGAGCACGACGGCTCGTTCAAGCAAGAGGAGGGCGTACGCTACCACGCGCGGGACGGCGCCATCCTGCGCGCGCACCGGGCCCACGCGGTGTGCGTCCTCGGGAGCGCCACGCCTTCCCTCGAGAGCGTCGCGCTCGCACGGCAAGGCCGCATGACCACGCTGCGGCTCCTCGAGCGCGCCAAGAAACAGCCACTCCCGAGCGTGCGCGTCGTCGATCTGCGCCACGTCGGCGCCGGCCCGAGTGGGCACCCCAAGCTTTCTTTGCCGCTGCATCGCGCCCTCGAGCACGTGCTCGCGCAGAAGGAGCAGGCCATCCTGTTCCTCAACCGCCGCGGCTTCGCGCCCACGCTGATCTGCGAGGCGTGCGGCGAGATCGTGCGCTGCCCGCGGTGTGACGTCAGCCTCACGCTCCACAACCGTCGCGGCACCCGCGCGCGTCGCGACGGCACCCTCGAGGAGGTGCCGCCCGGGCTGCGGTGCCACTACTGCGACCACCTCGAGGCGACACCGCGGGCCTGCAAGAAGTGCAAGGCCGAGAAGCTTTCCCTCGAGGGCACCGGCACCGAGAAGCTCGAGGAGGTGCTCGCGGCGGCGTTCCCCGGGGCGCGCGTCGCGCGGCTCGACCGCGACGTCGGCGGTGGCAAGCAGGTGGAGCAGATCCTGCGGCGGGTGCGGGCCCGCGAGGTGGACATCCTGGTCGGCACCCAGATGGTCACCAAGGGCCACGATCTGCCCTTCGTGACCCTGGTCGGGGTGATCGACGCCGACGGCGCGCTGTCGCTGCCCGACTTCCGCGCCGCCGAGCGCACGTTCCAGCTGCTCGTGCAGGTGGCGGGTCGCGCCGGTCGCGCCGACCTCGAGGGCACCGTCATCGTGCAGACGCGGTCGCCCGACCACCCGGCCATCGCCTGCGCGGCCCGCCACGACGTGCCCGGATTCCTCGCCCACGAGCTCAAGGATCGCGAGGAGCTCGGGTACCCGCCGTTCTCGCGGCTGGTCCTCGTGCGGCTCGAGGGCCCGGACGAGCCGCGCACCGCGGCGCTCGCC
>CAZUZY010000051.1:0-31513 GCA_964624885.1 uncultured Polyangiales bacterium
CAAGGTGGTGCACGCGACCCTGGAGCGCGTGTTCCAGGACGTCATCGCCGAGGAGGCCACCGGCCCGATCGACGAGGCGCGCGCGAAGCAGATCTTCGCAGATGCCTGGGCCGAGAGCGGGCTCGTGGGCGCGGAGGTCTATCGCGAGGGACTCGAGATCGTGCGCAACTTCGTGCGCTCGGAGGGCGTGGTCGACCACCGTGACGTGCTGGCCGTGGAGAAGGACTTCCGCCTGCCGCTGGGACGCTTCTCGGTCATCGGGTGCATCGACCGGGTCAACCGCGTCGACGACGAGACCATCGAGGTGGTCGACTACAAGACCAACCGGGCGATCTTCACGCGCGAGGAGGTCGACGACAGCCTCCAGCTCTCGCTCTACGAGGTCGCCGCACGCCGCATCTGGCCGTGGGCCAAGAAGGTGCGGCTGTCGTTCGCAATGCTGCGACACGGGCTTCGGATGACCACGAGCCGCACGCCCGAGCAGCTCGAGGCGGCGCTCGCCTACGCGGAGACCCTCGGCAAGATGACCGAGGAGAGCAAGGTGTTCCCGGCGCGCCTCTCGACCAACTGCGCCTACTGCGACCACCGCGAGCGCTGCCCGGCGTACGAGAACGCCCTGAAGGGCAAGCGCACGACCCTGAGCGCCGACCCACGGGACCTGACGGCCGTGGCGAAGGAGCGCGAGGAGGTGACGAAGCTTTCGAAGATCCTCTACGCGCGCAAGGGCGAGCTCGAGAACGTGCTCCGCGCGCACCTGAAGGAGCACGACGACCTGGTGCTCGCGGGCATGCGCTACTCGCTCGCGCCGACTCAGAGCGTTCGCTACCCCTTGGGCCCGACCCTGAAGGTGCTCGAGGCGCAGACCGGTCTTCCCCGCGAGCAGCTGCTCGAGCGGGTGGCCACGATCGACAAAGACGCGCTCGACGCGCTCATCCGGCAGAGCACCCGGTCGCTCGACCGCTCGCGCGCGCACCTGGTCCGCGCCGAGCTCGACGCTGTGGCCGAGCGCTCGGTCTCTGCCCGCTTCTCTGCCCGTGAGGTCCGCTCATGATCCCGTCGCTCGCCTTCATCGCCCTCCGCTCTCCCACCGACTCCGAGGCTGCCCTGGGGGAGCTCACCGAGGTGGCCGTCCTCCGCACGGAGCCGTTCGACGGGGTGGTCACCGACGTCTTCAGCGCCAAGGTCCGGTCGACGCACCCGTCGGCGGGCATCGACACCGACGAGCAGGAGCAGGACGCGCTCTGGCTGGTCGAGGTCATGAACCGTGTGCGGGACATGACGGCCGGCTGCGCCCTGGTCGCGTTTGACGCGGGCAAAACCCGCGAGCGGCTGGATGCGGTCTGCCAGGTCTGGGACCTGATCCCGCTCGACCTGTCGCCGATCGCCATCGACCTCCGGTCGCTGCTCTGGCCGGCGCTGCTCGAGGCCGGGGCGCGCGACGTGGCCCGGCTCGACGACGTCTGCCAGGCGCTGAAGGTGGCGCCGAAGGATGGCTCCGTGGCCGAGGAGGCCCACCTCCTGGCCGACCTCTACCGCCTCGTCCGAGGGCCGCTCCACGGAGGCGTCTCGCTCGAGGGGCTCAATGACGACGAGCGGTTCATCGTGAAGGTGACCACGCGCCGCATGCGGGCCGGGCGCCAGGTCTATGGGCCCTGGAAGGTGGCCTCGGATCAGCGGCGCTACCCGCAGGAAGCGCTGATGGAGGTGATGGACGCGCTCCACTACTGCGCGGCCCAGCTCCGCAAGATGGACCGCACGGACGACGGCGAGGAGCCGGTCGAGGCGGCGTCGTGAACGGGCGGGGGGCCCGCCGCAAGGGGCACGACTTCGAGCGCGAGCTCGTTCATGTGTTCCGCGCGGTGTTCGGCGAAGACGTGCGGCGCGGGTGCCAGTTCCGCGACGGCGCCGAGGCCGCCGACGTGGTGACGCCCGCCCTCTGGATCGAGGCCAAGCGGGGCCGGCGCACGAACCCGCGGGCGGCGCTGGCCCAGGCAGTGGAGGCCTGCGGCGAGCGCCCGCTCTGGCCGGTGGCGGTCTGCAAGGACGACAAGGCCACGCCGTTCGTCGCCATGCGCCTGGACGACTTCCTCGAGCTGCTGGAGGAGTGGTGGCCGACCAAGAAGGCGTGACGGAGGGGGAGGCGGCGCCGAAGAAGCGCCCGGGGCGGCCTCGCAAGTCGGAGATGCGGGTGCACAGCGACGAGATCGAGAAGCTGCTCGTCTACGGCGAGCAGCGCCCACATCCCGAGACGGGGCAGCCCACCCAATACTTCCCGAGCTTTCGGGAGCTCGCCGAGCGGTTCAAGGTGTCCCACACCACCGTCGGCGCGCTCGCCGAGCGCCGGAACTGCGTCCAGCGCCGAGCGGAGCTCGAGCGGCAGACGCGGAACAAGGTGGCAGCGGAAGTGGTCGAGCGGCGCAAGGATTCCGTGGTCGTCACCGTCGAGACCACCATCCAGGTGATCGACTCCTACATCGTCCAGTTCCTCGCCGCGCTCGAGGACGGGCGCGTCCGTGTGGACAACCCCGCCGACCTGAACACCCTGGTTCGGCTCAAGCAGTACCTCCTCGGCGGCGCAGACAGCCGGCAGGAGGTGCACGAGGCCATCTCCCTCGAGGTGCTGCAGCAGCGGCACCGAATCACGACGCAAGCGCTGGCGGACGCCACGGCGGAGGAGAAGGGGATGGCGTAGAGTCGGCGCGTGGACGCACGCTACCATTGATCAATGGCGACCTTCCGAAGGATCGAGGAGATCGGCACTCTCGCAACAGAGTTTGCGCTGCAACTCGTTGCCATCGACCCCGAGAGGCGGCGGCTGCCGTCATCCATTGGGACAGCCAGCGTTGTCGGTTCACACCTGGCAATAACCGCACGTCACGTCGTCGAGCACCATATGCACGAGTACGGTGTTCAAGACGAGGCGCAGGAAATGCCTTTCGCCATGCAGGCACTGATGTTCATGCGGGACAACAGAACTGCCATCGCACTCGATGTCACCCGCATAGCGATATCGCTGACGACTGACATCGCAGTTCTTCGGCTGGGCGGCCTGCCAGACCCACCGCCGTTCACCCGTTGGGAGCTACCCATGCTGGACGTGCTGCCACCTCCGGTCGGTGGCCTGATCTACGGTGCCGGTTACCACGACATCGAGGTGCTCGGCGAGAGCAGCATGCGCCGGGAGGTGGCGATGACTTCCGGACACGTTGTCGAAGTGTTCGAGGAGCGGCGCGATCGCCACCTAAGCTTTCCATGCTTCCAGACCGACGCCAGGTTCGATGGAGCCATGAGCGGGGGTCCAGTGTTCTATGACGGATCGCTGTGCGGCATCGTCTGCAGCAATATGCCACCGCCTCCCGATGAGCCGGATGTTCCTCACGCGTCCTTCGTGGCCACCATCGCGCCACTCCTCACCACGGTTGTGGAGTTCGGCCGGGTCGGCCAGCCCGAGCGCCCCGAGTTCGTGTACGACTTGATGCGTGACGGCATCATTCACACTCGCGGTCTCGAACGTGTCGTGGCCCAAAGAACTGGGGACACCCTGACCATCCTGCTTCCCCGACAGAACCAGGCCGAATCGCGTGATCCCTGACGCAACCCAGACCGTCGTCATCTGCCCGCGCTGCGAGGCGATGGAGATGTTCGAGCCGACCCTCGAGGGGGTGGCGGATGCAGAGCGGTGGCTGGTCGAGCACGAGTGCGCCGACGACGAGCCGACGAACTGGGCGAGCGAGACGTGATGGCACCGAAGCTCTCGCACTCAGCCTTGGCCACCCAAGCCGAGCGCAGGCGCTCGGCTATGCAGCGGCTCGTTGAATGATGGTGACTCCAAGGCTATGCGCCACTGATGAAGGTAACCTGGTCCGCGCCGCCTGGCTACGACAACGGAATCTACCGTCTTCGTGTGGTCCTCACGGACGAGGAGGCAACCTTGGTTCGGTTGACCGCAAGAATACCGTTCCTTCTTCCACAGCTGCCGGAGCGCTCAGTCCACTCCGACTACAGCCATGCGGCGCTTGTCTTCGACGCGACTGGACCGAAGATTGGAGGTGTGCTCCTCGCTGACGGATGGTCCGGTCACTGTTCAACGAATGGCGTTGAAGAGGCTCTGAACAAGACGACGATTGAGACGGTCTGCGAGGAACTGCGGAGAACAGTGTCTGCGACGCTTGACACAGTTCGGACCTGGTCCGAACTCGGCCACTATTCGCAAGATTAGAATGCCGAAGCCAGAGTGCAGTCGGACAGTATTGAGAATTGGTTGACAGTTCAAATTGTAGAACCTCGGGCTCGTGAGCCCAACTGGGGGTTGCCTGCTCAGGCCAAGTTGCAGCACGCCGCCGGCGGCGTTCTCCTTGGCCCGTGACAGGCCCTCGAGCGCCGCGGGCGAACCCCGCCTACGACCATCTCCCACGCGCGCAGCGCCTCCGTGCGACGACGGGCCCGGACTTCGTGGGCGGCTATCCGAAGCTCGTGGCCGAGTGGCACCCCTTCAAGAACGGCGAGCTGTTCCCCTACCAGGTGGCGAGGGGCTCCATCCGCAAGGTGTGGTGGCGCTGCTCGCGCGACCGCCTTCACGAGTGGGAGGGACGCGTCGCCAAGCGAGTCGAAGGCTACGGATGCCCCATCTGCTCGGGCAGGCAGACGTTGCCGCTGGCCGTCACCCACCCTGAGCTCGCGGCCGAGTGGCACCCGACGAAGAATGGCGAGCTCACCCCCAGCGACCTCATGGCAGGCAGCCACCGCAAGGTCTGGTGGCGCTGTCCGAATGGGCCGGACCACGAGTGGCTGCGGGCCGTGAAGTTCCGCACGGATGGCGGTCCGTGCCCGTTCTGCACCAAGAGGGCGACCAGCGTCACGAACGCCATCACCTCGTCGCCCGAGCTCGCAGCGCAGTGGCACCCGACCAAGAACCGCGGCCTTCAGCCCGAGATCGTTCGTCTCGTGTCGACCAAGTCGGTGTGGTGGAGGTGCACGAAGGACCCGACCCACGAGTGGCGGACCTCACCAAGGAAGCGAGCCCTTCACGGGTGCCCTCACTGTGCCTGGAGTCGACCGCGCAGTCACCGAGCGGACTCGGATTCGAACTCGTTGGCGTCCAACTTCCCGCTGCTCGCTGCCGAGTGGCACCCGACGAGGAACGGCGCCGCGCGGCCGGAGACCACTGTGCCCTCCGAGCAGGGCCGCGTCTGGTGGCGCTGCTCCACGAACCCGAAGCACGAGTGGCAGGCTGGTGTCCGTGGCCGCGTCCGAGGCATCAGCGGTGACTGCCCGGAGTGCCGCGTCGAGCGCGCCTCCCTCGCGGTGCTGCACCCCGAGCTCGCTGCCGAGCTGCACCCGACGAGGAACGGCTCGAAGACAGCGCTCACGGTTCGAAGCTGGGAGCGGACCGTCTGCTGGTGGCGTTGTTCGAAGGGGCACGTCTGGAGCGCCTCGGCGGAGGCCCGAGTCCGGGGCGGTGGCCGCTGCCCGAAGTGCCACCCGTAGGCCCCTTGCCGCACGCCGTGGGCGACGGTCTTCTCAAGGGGTGAAGGGACTCTGGGAGAGGGGCTTCGCGCCCGCCGTTGGCCTGCTCGCGCTGTTCTGGCTGGGCGTGCGGGTCTGCACGCGCCCCATCCCCAAGCTGCTCGACTTCGCGGCGCTCGCAGCCCTCGCTGCTGTGCTCTGGGTGCACTGGGACAACAACCGGGATCTCGACAAGCTGCATCGAGGGGCGAAGAAGGACGAGGCGGAGTAGGCCTTGAATGGACCACGTCGTTTGGGACGGGATTACGCGCTACACGACCCTTAGCGAGGCTGCCGGCCACGCGCGGCGGGAGCTGGCAGACGCGGCGAAGGGGGGCGAGTGGAACGTGGTTATCCGCGTCCTCGACGAGTACCCAGTGTTCATCAACGCGGCACGTCCGGAGAGTCCGTCGCTCTTCGCACCGCTGCACCAGGCCGCATACGGCGGTGCCTCCGACCTGGTTGTGAAAGGTCTGCTCGAAAGGGGTGCGTGGCGCACGCTCCGCACTGCGCGAGGTGAGCGAGCTGTCGATGTCGCTCAGCGACGTGGCCATCGCGCCCTCCTCGATGTCCTTGCACCCGTGCTCCGCCACGCCGTCCCCGTCGAGGACCTGGCCGCGATCCAGACGCACTTCCACCGTGTGATCTGTGGTCGGGCCGCTGAGCAGGTTGCGAACGAGGCACTACGCTTGCCGGAGCTGGAGCCATTGGTGGAACTCGATACCCAGGCGTGGTTCGCCATCCCCGGCATGTATGGTGGGTTCAAGTACTGGCTCGAGGCTCGCGGCGACGACTGGAGTCTTGTCACCGAGAGCTGGCGTCGTCTCGTTGATGGCTCTGAGCAGCGCCACCGGATCAGCACACGTGGCGTGGTGCTGGAGCGCGACGGATTCTTCAACAGGTAGCTCCCGGACATTCTCCGTCCTGTGGAGAACTACGCCCTTGTTCAGTGGCTGGTGCCGGGGCAGATCGGAGGTCCACCTGAGAAGCCCTCGGAGGTTCGCGATGTCGTCGTCGTGCCCGCTGCCCCCTCCCGTTCCGCCCAGTCCACACCTTCGCAACCTCGTGCAGCTCGAGCTGCTCGAGATGGCGAGCCCAGCGCTGCTCAAGCGCGTTCTCGACCCCTTCGAGACCTTCCTCACGGCTCGCGGCGTGGGGTTCGAGCAGAGGCTCGACGCCGTGTGGCTACGACGTCTGCACGACGCTTTGGCTGCGTCGCCCCAAGAGATGCCTGGCGATCTCCAGCAGCTGCTCCTCGACCTCGGCGACCTTGCGACGCGCGACGCGTACGAGCATGCGATCGGGCTCGCGAAGGACCGTGGGCTCGACGACCTGTGCGCTGTGCGCCTGTCGCGCGTGGACCTGGCGCTGCGCTTGCTCGCCGAGCACCGCGAGCTCTCGCAGCAGGTGCGGACGCGGACCCAGAGCGTCGAGACCAAGCGGTTCGTGGAGTTCTTCGGGCGCGGGGCGGCCGTTCTCCACGGCCACCGCTCGAACGCACGCCTCCTTGGGATGGGCGCGGAGCTCGGTGATTGGTTCCGCGCGCGCAACCGCACGGGGCACTGCGAGGTGATCGCCACGCAGGTTGGGCAGGAGGTGAGCTTCGTCGTGGTGCACGGCCTGCCCCTGCGGAACCAGGGCGTGATCGAGACCGACGAGAAGCGGACACGGAAGACGTTCGTGCCGAGCAAGCAGGACGTCGTGGTCTACGACGGCACGACGGGCCGACTCGGCGTGCATGCGCAGTACGCCCGCGAGCACGACCTCTACCGGCGGCAGTTCGGCAAGACGTTCTTCGGCGACGAGGACCACTTTCAGGCGATGCCCGTGTTCTCGGGCCAGCCACTCTGCGAGCTCGGGCCGGCGGCGCTCGACACGCACGGCGTGCCCGGCCTGCTCGCCGTCGGCCTTCGCGAGCTCAAGGTGCGCACCGACGATGCTCGCGGCAACGAGGTGTGGGTGTGGCGCGGCGAGGACCTCCGCTCGCAGATCGCATCGCCCTTCGGGCAGATGGCCCTGTCGCGCGGGCAGATCGTGCAGCTCGAGCTCGCGCTGCTCCTAGTGAATCGCCCGCGGCCGGTGCGTGTGGAGCTTCAGCTGCCAAACCATCTGTCGTTCGACCGGCGTGTCGGTGAGGGGGTCGTCCGCGAGTACCTGCTCGAGAGCGGGTTCATGCAGATGCCGGCGTTCGGGCTCGCGTGAGGGCGGAGGCGTTCGAGGCGCTGCTCGCCCTGTACGAGCGACCCGAGCCGCCTGTGCTCTACGTGAACCAGTGGCTCGAGCTGCTTGGCGCTGAGGTGTTCGGTGTGGTCGAGCGGCTCGGGCTGCTGCGGCCATACGCGCCGCTGGCGTTCTACCCCTGCGGCGGGGCACACGGAGACGGCTGCCCACGGCGCGTGTTGCCGAACGAGGGGTCGACCACACACCCGTTCGTCGCGGTCTGCGGCAACGACCACGGCTGCAGGGAGGTGCTGCTCACGGCCGACGATCGGCGCGTGCTCGCGCTCTCGGTCGACGGGCTCGTGCGCCAGCTTCGGCGGGCGTTGGGCATCACCGGAACGACGGCCACCGAGCCGGCCGGCTTCCCCGCCACGCTGCGGATCGGCGAGCTCGGGAGCCACGCCGCCTTCCTCGCCAGAAGCCCCGCCACGCCCGGCTTCGAGGGCTGGCTGGGGGCACGGGGGGAGGCCGTCGTGCTGGTGCCCAATGGTCGGCACGTGGGGCCAGCTCTACGCGAGCGGTTCGGTGTGGGGCAGCGGGTGCAGCTTTTGCCCATCGGTGAGCAGGTCTTGCTCACCGCCGATGGGTTGAAGGTCCGAGCGAGCTCACCGCCAGCGGTGGAGCGCTCGGCAGCCTGGTGCACCATTGTCGACCAGGACGGCACACGCTCGGCCACACGTCAGGAGTACGAGGCCCTCGTCGCCAAGCGCACCGAGCTCGACCTGTTCCTCGACCTGACGGTGACCGCCGAGGCGGGTGGGCACCCAGGGAGCATGCGCGATGCGGGCGGGCAGGTCGTCGACGTCGTCCTCACCAAGCACGAGGCCGCGGCGATCGCCGAGCTCGTGACCATGCGGAAGGCGATGCGCGGCGGCGACTTCCGCACGGTGGGCGCGACCGACCGCGTGAAGGTGGTCGAGCGCGCGCGCCGGAAACTCGACCTGCCCCTGTCCCGCTACTCATGGCGCTCGATCCACACGCTGCCCGCCGACACGCCCGAGGCGAAGCGGTTCCACTTCAACCCGCCGCTTGGGCTGAGGTTCACCCTGTGTCGAGCGTTTGACTGACCCCAGATGCGTCAAGTGCTGTAGCTTGGGCGAGTGGGTGAGAACCGAAAACACATGTGTCGCGGCTGGAGTCGCGTCGGCGAAGTGGCCAACACATGACCGACATTGGAATGGATGACGTTCAGCGCCTGGTAGACGAGGCCAAGATGGCGCGAGGGGTCAGCAAGCATGCTGCATTGGGCAGAGCGCGTGTCGCCGCCGAAGCCATCTGTACTCTTGTAGCAAACCGGGAGATTGCCCAGGGACCACCTCGCCGCTCCAATGAGAGCTTCGAACAACGCATCGCCGCTTTGCGAGGCCTACTGCCCGATCCGACCTACGCTGACCTCAAGGTGCTTCAAATCTACGGGAACATTGGATCGCACGGCTCCCAAGACACAGACAATTTGAGCATGGCGCACCGACTCGACAGCGCCATGGCGGCGCTCTCGAGTCTGGTCGTATGGCTACGCCAGCGATACCCAGAGGCGGAGGCGCTTCAGCCACCAATTGACGGATACGCGCAGCGCTACGAACGACTCGCACTCAGGTCGAAGACGGAGGAAGCGGTCGCGATACACGCGCTTGAAGTCGAGCTTGCACGTGTTGCCCGGTTTCGGGGGTCGCCGTCGTGGCTGTGGACGCACATCGAAGCCGCAAGGCACGTTGCTCGCCGCGTTGTGGAGCGGGAAACGGGAGAGGACTCGCGCGGGCTAGACCTCGAAGAACTTGTCGACACGCTTCGACGTCGATGCTCGAACGCGGCTCCGAAGGGCATCATCCGAGCACTGGAGTGCGTTGGCGAGGCGGAAGCGGCTGTGGCAGGAGCCGGATCGCTCAATGTTGCCGCGGATATCGTGACGGCCGTAGAAGACGGATCGAAGGCGTCCATGAGCTGGTTCTCATCCGAATACGTCAAAGTGTGGAGGCCGTCGCGGCCGGCAAAGGTCGTACTGTTTGTCGCAGCACTTGTTGCCATGTCGGGTAGCATGTTTGGGCTATATTTTTTCCTAGAGCGGGGCCTCGGACTGCGGCAGGTTGAGTTCTGCCCACCGCCCCAACCGAGCGCAAAGTAGCCGCGCATCCTGAGGACGAGCACATAGAAGGCGGACGCGCTCTGGGCTCGGACGAAGGCAATTCGACCCGCATCTTCCCTTCGCCCTCCCTTCACCCTCGCTCGACCCTCCCGATCCGGAAACTCCCTCTTGTCGACGGCGCACGGAGCGCCGGGAAGGAGCGGACGGGACGATGGCGGAGACTGAGAAGGAGTGGCGGTGCCGGTGCTGCGGCACGCTGCTCGGGATCGAGAAGCTGGGCAAGCTGACCATGCGATACAAGACCGCGACGTTCGTGGTCGTGGGCACCGTGCAGGCCATCTGCCGCCGGTGCTCGGACTTCAACGAGATCATCGTCCCCGCCCCCACCGAGTCGGCGGCCTGAACCTCAACCCATAGACCGAGCGCAGCCAGAGGCTCTTCGAGGCCCTGGGGTTGGCGCAGGCGTGGGCGGCAGGACGGCCGACCTCGCCCGGCGTGGCCCTGGGCTCCGCGACCCGCGGAGGAGCCATGAACCTGGGAAAGATGCGTGACGCGACCTGGAAGGACGTGTCGTCCGAGAAGCACGCGGCGACGTTCGCCACGGCGAAGCTGAGGGAGACCGCGCTGCGAGACCACGCCTCGCCGGCGGCCTTGCTCGAGTTCCTCCGAAACCCCGCCGAGGAGCTCTGGCCCGAGCGCGACGCGGTCGCTCGAGCGATGGTGCGGGAGTACCAGCGGGCGCGCGGCCAGTTCTGGCTCGGGCTCCTGTTCGTGGCCTTCGCGCCGATGCTGATGCGTCTGCGGGGGCGCCTCGTCACCGAGGGCAACGACCGGTCCGAGCTCGACATGCTGGTGGTCGAGCAGTTCTTTGACGCCATCGCGCAGTTCCCGCTCGAGACGCGGCCGAGCCGGACGTCGATGTACCTGCGGCAGGACACGCAGCGGGCGGTGTTCCGCAGGCTGCTGGCCGAGCAGCGCGACCTGAACCACCAGCGGCTGCTCGACCACCTGGTCAAGGACGAGGAGGACCTCGCCTTCTTCACCGACACCCCTCCAACCGAGGTGGTGCCGTTCATCGCAGAAGACGAGAAGGACGAGCTCGCGGACACCCTTCGCGACATGGCAGGTGACGCCGTGCCGCAGGTCCGGCTGCAGCTGGTGATCGACACCCTGGTGCGAGGCGAAGGCCTGCGCCACCTGGTCGACCGCCGGTACCCGGAGCTTTCGGCGAGGGCGAAGGAGATGACCTACCAGCGGCTCAAGCGCGAGCGACTGCGGACGATTGCGCGGCTGCGTCCGGTGCTGATGCCGAACGCACCGCAGGTGGAGCTGCGCCTCGTGGGCGCGGCGTGAACGAAGTGCAGTGGACCTGTGACGGATCGAAGGAGAACGGAACGATGAGCACCAAGAGCACCTGGGACGACGCCAAGCACCTGGCCGAGAAGCACGCGAACGCGGGGGGCGTCTTCGTGCGCCTCGCCACCCACGGCGACAAGGTCACCGGCGTCTTCTGCGGAGAGCCCTACGCCCGCGAGGTCGTGTGGACGGGCGAGCGCTATGAGGCGTACGACGCCAAGAACCCCGACCACCAGGGGGAGGGCAAGCGCGCGAGCCTGCGGGTGGCGATCAACTTCTACGTGCCGGCCGAGAACACGATGAAGATCATCGAAGGCGGCACGCAGTGGTTCAAGGACGTGCTGAAGGTTCGCGACAAGTACGGCCTCGACAAGTGGAGCTTCGAGATCGAGCGCCACGGCGAGGCGAAGGACACCAAGACGAAGTACACGATCCTCCCCGAGGAGAAGATCGACGGCGCCTTGAAGACGTCCCTCGCCCAGGCCGAGCTCCACGACCTGCCCGCGATGTTGAACGGGGAGGGGGAGGCCAAGCCGGCGCCGGCCGCAGCCAAGCCCAGCGCGAGCGCACCGTCGGTGACCCCCGGGCTCATCGAGTCGGCCGTCGCGGCGGAGCTCGTCGGGCGTGCCAAGCTTCTGCCCCGTGCCTCCGTCGAGGCCTGGCTCCAGCGGCTCGGCGTCCAGCGGGTGCGGGATCTCCGCGCGGATCAGGCCAAGCCGGCCCGCATCCTGCTCGATCAGCTCGAGGGGAAGGAGCAGGCGGAGGTCGACCCGTTCGCGTGACGTAGGGAGGTGGAGGAGAGGCCCGAGAGGTCCGACCCACAAGCCCCCGCGTCCCAGCTACCCTGAGCCACTCATGACACAGGGTGCTCGACTCGCGCCAAAGGCTCGCCGGCTAGTCTTGGAGCAGCTCTCTCGCGATCGGCTCGCCGACCTCACCGCCCGCTTCGAGCTCGACGTCGCAGACCGACGCTCCAGTGGTGCGCACGTGGACGCAATCGTCCGGAAGCGGTCTCTGGATTTTCGTGCGGTCCTTGAGGTCCTGAAGCACGACGAGCTGCAGGCAGCGTGCAGGGCGTTGGGGCTGGACACCACAGGTCGAGAGAACGCGAAGCTCATCGAACGCATCCTGGGGGTTGCCGAAGAGGATGCCGCTGTAGCAACGGAACCGGCTCCGGAGGCGGCAGGCCCGCAATCGGGCAGCGAACCACCCCCTGCGAGCTCTCGCAGCGAGCGGGGCCTGAAGTCGGCACTCCGTCGATTCGTTCTGGACCTGGCCGGTGGCCTTCGAGGGCGTGATGCGCCTATCGCCTTCACGAAGCGGCTGCTGCAGTGCTTTGGGTGGCCAGAGGCCGGTCCACCGGACGCCGTACTGCCGGCGTCACTTGCGGTGGCCGCCGACGGTCGACGAACGTCGAGGGACGTCGCGCTGCTCTGGCGAGAACGCCGTGTCCTCATCGAGGTGGTTCAACACGACGTCATGCTCGACTTCGCATGGAAGGAGCTGCTTCGTGCGTGTCTTCAGGTCGATCCGGTTCCGCAATACGTGATCCTGACCAACCAGCGCGACTTGCACCTCTACGACCTCGGGCGTGATCGCGAGGCCCCTCGGCTTACGATCCCGCTGGATGACCTGCCCAAGTACAGCGAGGCGTTCCCATTCCTCGCGGCGAACTGGGTGCCGGGAACAACGCCCAAGATCATCAACGTCTCGAAGGTGTCGCGTGAGGTGGCAGAACTCGTCGCGCGGCTCTACCGAAGCCTCAAGGACCAGCATCCACAGCGCGAGCGCGACGTCGTCCAGTTCACGCTCCAGTGCATCCTGACCATGTTCGCCGAGGACATCGGTCTCTTGCCGCAGGAGTACTTCACAAGCCTGCTCTACGAAGGGGCGCGCGGACGAGACGTCGACAGGAGGCTCCGCGACCTGTTTCGCCTCATGAGCACGAAGGACGTGCCAGGGCCGCGCGTTGTGGCCTACTTCAACGGCGGCCTGTTCACGAATCCGGTGACACTTCCGCTCGGTGACGCGCAGCTGGCAGCGCTCACCAAGGCCTCCGAAGCGAACTGGAAGTACGTCGATCCCCACATCTTCGGCAGCGTCTTTCAGGGCATCATGAACGACGCTGAGCGCCACAAGAGCGGCGCCCACTACACCGCACACGACGACATCATGCGGGTCGTGGGCCCGACGATCGTCGAGCCGTGGCGACAGCGAATCCGTGAGGTGAAGTCGCTGGCCGAGCTGCTTGACGTTCGTGCGGAGCTCCTCAAGTTTCGCGTGCTCGACCCGGCTTGCGGGAGTGGAAACTTCCTGTACGTCGCCTTCCGCGAGCTGTACCGACTGGACACCGAGCTACTCGCACGTATCCGCGAGTTCCCATCCACGCAGGGACACGGCAAGGCGAAGGTCACCTGGGGCGTTGGCATCCAGACGTCGAGCTTCTTCGGCCTCGACATCAACCCCTTCGCCGTCGAGCTCGCGAAGGTGACGCTGAACATCGCCAAAAAGATCGCCTTCGACGAGCGCTGCGAGGTCGCCGCCGACCTGGCTGGGCAGATGGAGCTCGACGTCGACCCGTCACTGCCTCTCGACAATCTTGACAAGAACATTGTGTGTGCGGATGCACTGTTTTCAGCTTGGCCGGAGGTCGACGCCATTGTGGGCAATCCGCCAATGCTTGGAGATCGCAAAATCAGGGGTGAGCTCGGCGCGGAGTACATTTGCAGACTTCAGGAAAGCACGGGCGTAGAAGGTGTCGTTGACATATCATGCTACTGGTTCCGTCGCGCCCACGATCGACTGCCTCGCGGTGCGAGAGCTGGGCTTGTTGGCACGAGCGGAGTTCGCATCGGAAAAGCCCGCGAGACGTCTCTGGACTACATCGTTGCGAACGGAGGGACGATCACAAATGCTGTTTCCTCGCGCCTGTGGCCCGGCGACGCCGCACTTGATGTCTCAATGGTCAACTGGGTCAAAGGATCATCGGCGGGCCCGCACCAGTTAGTTGTCGAGAATCAAGTCTTCCATGTGACGCAGATTCCGACACATCTTCAGCTGCATGCGAACGTAGGCGAGGCACAGAAGATCCTCGCGAACCGATCGGGCAGCGCTATGGGCGTCATCTTTGGAAGCGATGCCTTTCGCAGCGCGCATTCCAAGAATCCCATCGGGTTTCCGCTGGATGAGCTCCGTCGGAAGAGCTTCACCAAGCCGGTCGCGACAGGTGACGACATGCTGCGAGGCCTCTTGGTCACGAACCCCGACTACTGCCTGCACTTGGTGGACTATGAGACCGAGGCCGCCGCAGAGAGGCATGGCGGCGCCGGCTTCAACCATCTGAAGAGGCACGTCTACCCGATGGTCAAGGAGCGTGCGGAGGCCGATGGAGAGACCCATCACTACGAACGCTGGCTCCGTACGTGGTGGCAGCCCCGTGAACCCAGCCGCAAGTTCTTCGATCAACTGTCGAAGCGAAGACGCATGATCGTCTGCGCGAGTCCTCAAGCACGACCCATCTTTGCGTTCCTCTCGACGAGGTTCGTCGCCACCAACACCATGCAGGTCTTCGCCTTCGACGACGACTACAGCTTCGGCATCATCCAATCGGGGCTGCACTGGGCATGGACGAAAGCAAAAGGCGGGAAGGTGCGTGCCGATATTCGCTACACCAGTGCGGTTTGGACGACCTACCCCTGGCCGCAGGAGCCCAGCGAAGGAGAAGCTGCGGCAGTTGCCGAGGCCGCCCGCAACCTCCGTCGTGTGCGGGACACCCTCATGAGGGAAAACGGATGGTCGCTGCGTGCCCTCTACCAGGCTGCGGAGGTGCCAGGACCTCATCCACTCAAGGACGCGCAGGCTGGGCTCGACGAAGCCGTTCGCGCGGCATACGGCATGCCGCCCGACCAGGAGGCGACGGAGTTTCTGCTCGAGCTTAACAGGCTCGTGGTCGAGGACGAAGCGGCGGGGCACCAAGTCCAGGGCCCTGGCCTTCCGCGTGACTTCGATCCAGAAGATTCCCGTTGGATCAGCGACGACTGCATTGAGCCACCTAGTTCGTGAGGGGAGGGACCTTGGCCGAGTCGATCGCTGACAGCGCACAACTGAGCGCGCTTTGGGATGAGCAGAAGAACGGCGCGCCCGCAGCCGCCGTTCTCCAGCGGAGCTTCCGTGCGGCCTGGTGGCGTTGCCCGCACGGCCATGCCTTCCAGCGCTCCCCTCGCGCCATGCTCAACGACTCGGCCTGCCCGGACTGCCGTCGCGGGCCCAGCACGAACTCGATCGCCAAGGTTCGGCCGAGTCTGGTCCACCTCTGGAGCGCTGAGAGGAACGGGGAGAGATCGCCGAGCACCGTCGATGCGGCCCACACCGGCAACGTGTGGTGGCGGTGCTCGAAGGGGCACGACTTCCAGCGGGCGCCGCTCCTCATGGTTCGTGACTCGAGCTGTCCCACGTGTGCGGTCGCCGAGAAGTCCCTCGCGGCGACCAACGCGGCCGTCGCGGCCGAGTGGCATAAGACGAAGAACGGGGAGGTGACGCCGGAGCAGGTGGACGCGGACCACATCATGAACGCCTGGTGGCTCTGCCCGAACGGGCACGAGTACCAGGCGACGGTACGCTCTCGCGCGCGCGGAAGCCGCAGGTGTCCGACCTGCTACGGCGGGTGGCGATGCTGACCAGCGTCTTCGATGGCATGCTGAGCGGGCTCTTGAGTGGCTGCACCGGGCGGCCAATGACCAGCTCCTCGCCGCTGGTGACCCCTTCGAACTCCCCGATCGTCCTCACACCAGCGTGCGTGGCTGGCTCCACGAACGCATCGTCCACGACGAGAGCGCCGAGTCGTTCACGGCATGGAGGGGTCGAATGGGAGGTTTCGGGCACGTCCGGTTCGGCGCGCTGGAGGACATCGGCAGCGTCCTCGCTATCAAGAGCTTCGAGAACCAACGCGGCGAAGTCGTGCGGGCATGGGGGGGGCGCGAGGTCGGTGACCTCTCGAAGGGACGGTGCGCGAGTGGCTTCTGGTGGCTGTGGCCACAGCCGGTTGTCGTTCGGCCGTGGCAGGCGCCGGGAACGTGGCGCGACCTTCGGCGAGTCGCTAGGGCGATGAATATCGACCACGACGAGATGCTGCGATGGCTGTTCTCGCAGCTTCGCGGATCGAAGACCAGCGCCATTCTATTGCTCGGCTATCCCATGCCGAGGCGGATTGGCGAGGACGCGAGCGAAGTCCACTGGGATGCCTTGCTCCTCCCTCGTCTCGAAGGAGAGGTCCGACAGCCACGTGGCTTTCGCCCGAATGCACTGGGCTGGTGGCATCGCGATCGCTACGGGAAGTTTGCGGACACCGTTGCGCTTGAGTACTTGTATGCGGACAACTGGAGCGGCGGCCGCCTACAGGCTCGCGGCCGACTTCCAGGCGCCGTCCGTGACTGCAGGATCGCGCTTATTGGCTGCGGCGCGCTCGGATCGGTTCTCGCAGAGATGCTGGTGCGCGCTGGTGTGAAGAGCATCAGGTTGGTCGACCACGAGGTGCTGGTGGCCGGCAACGTCAACCGCCACGTGGCGACGCTCGTCGACGTTGGCAAGTTCAAGGTGCCCGTCGTTGCACAGCGCCTACGACAGATCTCGCCAATAGTTCAAGTCACCGAGGTCAGCGAGCAGCTACCTGTCGAGGCCTGGGCTATCCAGGCGCACCTCGACGACTACGATATCGTCATCGACTGCACCTCATCAGACGTGGTGTTGTCGACGCTTGCCCGGGCGTGGTGGTCAATCCCACGCACATTGGCGACGTTCTCCCTGGGCTTCGGCGGCAGGCGGCTCTTCTCGTTCGGCCTGAGCGGCAACCGGTTCCCGTACGACGACTTCGCCACAAGCGTTCGTCCGTGGATTGAGCACGAGTCGAAGGCTTGGAACGAGAGCGACGAGGTCGTCGAGGGGGCCGGCTGCTGGTCTCCGCTGTTCCCGGCGCGCTACGACGACGTCGTTCTGGCTGCGGCGGTCTGTATGAAGGAGCTGGAAGCGTTGGTGTCGAAGAGGCCGACAGAGCCGCGCTTCCGGGTATTCGCGCAGGCCTCGTCCGACGACGGCTTCCAGGGGTTCGCGCCTGAGAGCGCGCCGCCCGTGTTGGAGGCCATGGCGTCATGAAGGCGTGGAAGGGAAGGACCGCAGACAGCACCTTCGCGGCGGAGCTTCAGACTTCCGTTCTCGTTGCGCTCGATCGTCACTGCCGTGACGCCGGTTCCGTGGAGACGGGGGGCATCCTCGTCGGGCGCTACTCGGAGGACCTCGCGCTCGCCATTGTGTGTGAGGCAACGCCACCGCCGACGGACTCGAAGCGAGGTCGTTCCTGGTTCATGCGCGGCGTGAGCGGTCTGAGCGAGATGCTCAGTAAGCGGTGGCAGGCCGGGGAACGAACCTTCTACGTCGGCGAGTGGCACTTCCATCCCGCCAACCAGGTTGAACCGAGCCGCGACGACTTCACGCAGATGCATAAGATCAGTCGAGCCCGGGAGTACGACTGTAGGGAGCCGCTGCTTCTGATCCTTGGCGCCGGGACGCACGAAGGGAATCGGGTCTTCCGCGCCTTCGTCTGCCCAGCCGATGGCGATCGGCTGGAGCTTCACTGTGATGAGGGGCGACAAGCGGCAACCGACACAGAAGAGGCCATGTGAACGACGCCGGCGATCGCCGTGCGTCCCATCGGACGGCGAGAAAGAGCAGCTCGCTTTGAGCGCCCGAGCTGCGGGCGGGTCGCGTGAAGCTCTCGGCTCCCGACGTGACGACGAAGCTGGCGCGACCTACACTTCGACGATGGCTAAGTGGACCCTTGCCGACGGCACGCGCCTGCTCTCGGGCGGCCGGGTCGAGGGCGCGAGCCCCGTCGCCGAGGAGCTTCGACGGCGCATCGCTCTGGGTGACCGCGTGTACATCCTCGAGCCCCCGGATGGTCGTGTCGACCTGGACACCTCGAGCGACTACCACTTGCACCACTGGATCGAGGCCGCAGCGGGCGAGCTGCGCGTGTGGCCGGTGGTTACGAGCTACGTGCTCGACGTCGCCGACCTATCGCCCGAAGACCGGGCAATGGTGGCCGAGTTCGCGACCTTCGAGCGCGCGGACCCGGACGCCGAGATCTGCGACGGCTAGCCCACGGCGCTTGCGCCACCACGTGCCGTTGGACGGGCCTGTCCCCACCAGGCCGGGACCCGGCTCTTCCCCATCGTGGACCTTGCCCCGCGCCTCCCCGATGCAGCACCTCCGGACCCAACTCCGCCCGTCCTTGAGCTCGGCTCCCAAGAGCGTGAGGTACATCCCCTCACCGACACCGATCGCCGCTTCCTTCTCTGGCTGGCAAGTGCCGCCGTACGACGGTACGTGTCCGAGCGGATCGAGCGATGAGTCTGAACGAGTTCGCTGGCAAGCGCGTGAGCATCTACGCTCGCTTCTCGAGCGCGCTGCAGCGGGAGACCTCCATCGACGACCAGGTGCGTCGGTGCCGGGACTACGTGCTCGCGCGCGGGGGCGACGTCCCCGCCAACATGGTCTTCGCCGACTCGGCTGTCTCCGGCGCGAGTCTCCAGCGCCCGTCCTTCGAGCGCATGATGGAGGCAGTCGAGACCAAGCAGGTGGACGTGATCGTCACCGAGGACGTCTCCCGCATCTCCCGCGACATCGCCGATTCGGCGAACCTGTTCAAGCGTCTTCAGTACCTGCGCGTCGAGCTCCGCGGCGTGGCCGACGGCATCAACACGAGCGATCGCTCCGCCAAGGTCACCTTCACGGTGAAGTCGCTCGTCTCCGAGGTCTACCTCGACGACCTCCGCGACAAGACCCTCCGCGGGCTCGAGGGGCGCGCCTTGGCCGGCTTCTCCACCGGTGGGCTGCCCATCGGGTACACGAGCTTCCCGGAGACCGACGCCTACGGGCGGGTGATGGGGCACCGTATTGAGATCGACCCCGCCGGCAAGCAGGTCGTTGACCGCATCTTCCAGCTCTATCGCGACGGTTTCTCGTACCGGGCGATCGCGGCCACCTTCAACGCCGAGGAGGTCCCCCCGCCGCGCGCCAAGACGCGCCACCGGCGCAAGGGGTGGGTCGCGAGCACCATCCGCGAGATCCTCAACAACGACGCGTACCTCGGGCACTGGTCGTTCAAGGAGAAGCAGTGGTCGAAGGTGCCCGGCACCAACGTCCGTCGCTACCGCCGTCGGCCCGAGCACGAGATCATCCGGCAGCACCGGCCTGAGCTCGTGCTCGTGAGCCAGGAGCTGTGGGACGAGGTTCACGTGCGCGCGCAGAGCGTGAGCCGCACGTACACCCAGGGCGCGGGCGGCGCGCCGAAGGGGCGGGCGACCGGCCGCAAGAACGACTACCTGCTCAGCGGCCTGCTCGTCTGCGGCCTCTGCGGCGCCGCGATGACCATCACCAAGGGGACGAGCGCCCACTACTACAAGTGTGGCGACTACAAGAAGCGCGGCACGTGCAGCAACCGCAAGACGCTCCGCGAGGACGTCGCGCGCCAGCGCATCCTGCAGGCCGTCTACGAGCGCTACCGAACGCCGGAGGCCATCGCCTTCCTCCGGCAGGCCATCGTCGACGAGATCGGGCGCATGGCCCGCAGCGTCGGCAACGACCTGGACGAGCGGCAGGCCCGCCTCGCCCGGACCGAGGAGCGCATCGGTGGACTCGTGGAGTTCATCTCCCGCGGCGATCAGTCGGACTACGTGCGCAAGACGCTGCTCGACCTCGAGGCGCAGGCGAAGCAGGAGCGCGGGGCGATCGAGGGCCTGCGCGCCGCGGCGAAGAGCCCCGTCCAGCTGCCGACGCCGGAGGCGATCCTCGCCCAGTGCGACCAGCTCGAGACGCTGGTCGCGTCCGACGTCCTGCGGGCACGCGAGGCGCTGTGCGCGTTGTTCGGAGGGCAGGGCCTTCGCGTGACGCCGCAGGAGGACGGGCGGTACGTGGCCGAGGGCGAGCTCGATGCGCTTCGCCTCTTCGAACTCGAGCTGGCCGGGCCAGGGGACAAAATTGCGAAAGCCCCGGGGTTGAGTCCGGGGCTTACGGCTGGGATCGTGTCCCAGCGGTCGTTGCGCGGGGGCGCTTTGGTCGCTGGGACACGAGGGTCTCGCCTGAAACTGGCACTGGCGATCAACGGCTGAGGTCTCGCATCCGTCCTGGACGGTGTGTCGCCCGAAAGAAGCGAGCCGGAGGCATGCCGCCCAGCTCCGGGAGGTATCGGAGCGGCCCAAGGGAGACGATCACGAGCGCAAGGGGTCAGAGGCGCTCCACGAACAGCGCGCGGGCGCCGGGCAGGAATCCATGGCCGAGCGCGCCAGGGTCGTCACGTCCGACCACGCTGCCAAGCCGTCATGGCGAAGTAGGTCGGGTGCTGCTCGCCGACCGCCTCCTCGGTCAGCACGACCCCCGTTCGTCGCTCGAGCACGTTGAGAGCGCCGCCGACCACGTCGTTGTCGGGATCACCGAAGCCGAGGCCGGCCTCCTCGGCCAGGGGTCGGTCGCCATCGTCGTACATCAGGGGGTCGAAGGTCCGGACGATCTCGCCAAGGTCGACGACGACGACCCTCATGTTGGCGTTCACATTCCAGTAGACCGAGACGGCGTCGCGATCTCCAACCATGGGGAGCAGGGTATCGGGCAGAGAGCCGGCGAAGCCGTTCGGCTCGATCACGATGAGGTGCTCTCCCTGGCGCCAGAGCTGCACGACCGTGCGGTCTTCGTCCTGCTCCGCCAGGGCAGTTGCAAAGTCAGCCAGGTGCTGGGAGCCGACATCGGCGCTGAGTGCCGTGAGCACGGCCGCCTCACTGCCCCGATGAATGGCAGTGATGCAGACCGCCTCCATCTGTCTCGCCCAGGAGTAGTCACGGACCTTGAGCCTCTTGCGTGTCATCTCGTCCTCTCCATTCGTCCACACCATAGGGTCAGCGACCCCGTCGATCAGCTCCATCGGGCCTTCGGATCGTAGGCCAGCTGCGCGTGGACGTACGAGAGGCGCGCGGCGTTCCGATGGACGTCGCAGAGCGGCTCGAGCACCGCGAGCACCGCATGCACGCCGATGCGTATGGCTCGACGAACGACGCCCGGAGGAACGGGTCAGCCGCGAGTCGCGGGGATGCGTCTCAGCCATCGTCGCCGTTCAGTGTCTGCTGGGAAGTGCCCGAGATCGCTGGGAGCCGAATGGCCGCCTTTTCTCAGAAGCGGCCATTCGCCCAAGGCGCCTCGGACCCCGAGCGACGGCGGACCGCAAGCCGGACCGCCCCCGGGATCTGGCACCGCAGGCCGGATCCAACCCGAGGGTCCCGCACCGCATGCCGGACCACCACCCCAAGCTCGCTAGCGACCGCGCCGGGCAGCGCGGCAGGCCAGCGTCCTCCGGAGCTGCCTGCCTGCAGTTGGTCTCCGTGGCACCGGCGCCAGGGCCGCAGCCCGCGTCGGTGTCGCCGGTATAGCGAGGGCGCGACGGTCATCGAGTTCGTACATCTCGACAAACAACAGTATTTGAAGGTCGAAGATGAGCGTTGACTTGTTCGGCGAGTCACGCGACAGATGCCGTGCCTTGATCGTCGTCGCGATCGAGCGCACTCGCGAGGGTCTGAATGAGCGTCGTTCGAGCAGCGCAGTACGTACGCATGTCCACCGAGCACCAGCAGTACTCGACCGAGAACCAGTCCGACGTCATCCGCGAGTACGCACACAAGCGCGGGATGGAGATCGTTCGCACCTTCGCCGACGCCGGCAAGAGCGGCCTGCGCCTCGACGGCCGCGACGCGCTCAAGGACCTGATCGCCGTCGTGCAAGGCGGACGGGCCGACTTCGACTGCATCCTCGTCTACGACGTGAGCCGCTGGGGACGGTTCCAGGACGCCGACGAGAGCGCGTACTACGAGTACATCTGTAAGCGCGCGGGCATCCAGGTCATCTACTGCGCCGAGCAGTTCGAGAACGACGGCTCGCCAGTGTCCACCATCGTCAAGGGCGTGAAACGCGCGATGGCCGGCGAGTACAGCCGAGAGCTGTCCACGAAGGTGTTCAAGGGGCAGTGCCGCCTCATCGAGCTGGGCTACCGTCAGGGCGGTACGGCTGGCTACGGCCTGCGGCGAATGCTCATCGACGCGTCCGGAGAGACCAAGGGCCAGCTCTCGCTCGGGGAGCAGAAGAGCATCCACACCGACCGGGTCATTCTCGTCCCGGGTCCTCCCGAGGAGCAGGAGATCGTCCGCAGGATCTACCGAGCCTTCCTCGAGGACCAACGGAACGAGCGGGAGATCGCCGACGACCTGAACCGAGCCGGCGTGCTGAGCGAGCGCGGCGGGAAGTGGACGAGGGCGCTCGTGCACCAGATCCTGACCAACGAGAAGTACATCGGCAACAACATCTTCAACCGCGTTTCCTTCAAGCTGAAGAAGAAGCGCGTGCGCAACGCCCCAGACATGTGGGTCCGTCGGGACGAGGCGTTCGATCCCATCGTCGACCCCGCCGACTTCTACCGGGTCCAAGGGATGCTGCTCGAGCGGCACCGTCGCTTCTCGGACGACGACCTCCTCGCGAAGCTCCGAGCATTGTACGAGCGGGTTGGGCGGCTCTCAGGGATGGTGATCAGCGAGTCGGACGAGACGCCGTCGCCCTCCGTCTACAGGTATCGCTTCGGCAGCCTGGTGCGCGCGTACGAGCTCATCGGCTACACCCCCGACCGCGACTACGCCTTCATCGAGACCAACCGCCAGCTTCGGCGTATGCACCCGGCCATCGTCGAGGAGACGATTCGCTCGATCGGCTCGGTCGGGGGGAAGGTCGAGCGCGACGCGGAGACCGACCTCCTCACCATCAACGGAGAGTTCTCGGCATCCATCGTGCTCTCGCGATGCGTGCGAACCGAGGCCGGCGAGCACCAGTGGACGGTCCGACTCGACGGGTCGCTGCGGCCGGACATCACGATCGTCGTCCGGATGGACGGGACCAACACGACGGCGCTGGACTACTACCTCCTGCCGTCGCTCGACGTGCGGAAGCCCAAGGTCAGGCTGCAAGAGGAGAACGGCATCTTCCTCGACGCTTTTCGATTTGACACGCTCGACTACTTCGTTGGCATGGCGGAGCGTGCGGAGGTCGCTGCATGACGGACAAGCAGATCGAGATGATACCCGTGTCCGCGATTCGGGTGCTGAACCCCCGCGTGCGGAACAAGGCGAAGTTCCTGGAGATCGTGGGCAACATCTCCAAGCTTGGGCTGAAGAGACCCATCACGGTGAGCCGGCGCGGCGACGGAGACGCTGGCTTCGACCTTGTCTGCGGGCAGGGCCGGCTCGAAGCCTACGTCGCGCTTGGCCAGACCGAGGTCCCCGCCGTGGTCATCGACGTGCCCCGCGAGGACCGCTTCATCATGAGCCTCGTGGAGAACATCGCGCGGCGGACCCCGAAGTCACTCGACTTCGCGCGGGAGGTGCAAGCCCTCAGCGAGCGTGGCTGGAACCAGCCACAGATCGCCGAGAAGCTCGACGTCAGCGAAGCATACGTCTCGATGTTGCTGCGCCTACTCCGGAACGGCGAGGAGCGCCTCATCCGTGGGGTCGAGCGCGGCGAGATACCTATCGCCGTCGCCGTGGACATCGCGGCAACCGACGACGATGGCGTGCAGAAGAGCCTCCGCGAGGCCTATGAGAGCGGCAAGCTTCGCGGGCATGCCCTGGTGAAGGCACGGCGTCTGGTCGAGCAGCGCCGCAACCGAGGGAAGACCCTCGGGCGCGACAAGCAGGGGCGCAACGCGGGGAAAAAGGCCGTGAGCGCGGAGTCGATCGTGCGCACGTACAACAAGGAGGTGCAGCGGCAGGCCCTGCTGGTGAAGAAGGCGCGGCTCTGCGAGACGCGGCTCACCTTCATCCAGACGGCGCTCCGCGACCTGTTCGGCGACGAGAACTTCCAGAACCTGCTCAAGGCCGAGGGCCTCGAGACAGCCCCGAAGTACATCCAAGACCGCCTTCGCGCAGGGAAGCGATGAGCAAGGCCGTTCGTGCGGCGTTCGAGATGAAGCCGGTGACGGTTCGCCTCGACGACCTCCTTCTGACCCGGGCGATGGACTCGGCAGCGAAGCTCACCACCAAGTACAAGGCGCTCGAAGCGTCAGTGCGCGAGATCGGCATCATCGAGCCGCCGGTCGTCCACCCACAGAAGGGAGGGAAGTACCTCCTGCTGGACGGCCGGGCACGAGTCGAGGTCCTCCGCGACCTTGGTCGAACGGATGTGGTGTGTCTGGTTTCCACCGATGACGAGGCCTACACGTACAACCACAAGGTCAACCGGCTGGCCCCCATCCAGGCCAACCGGATGATCGTCAAGGCTCTCGACGCTGGGGTGCCCGCAGACCGCTTGGCGCGGGCGCTGAACCTGAACGTGACAACTATCCGCCAGAACCGTTCGATGCTGGCGGACATCTGCGCCGAAGCGATCGAGATCCTCAAGGACAAGCAGGTCCACCAGGCGGCTCTCCGCGCGTTCAAGAAGGTGAAGCCCGTCCGGCAGATCGAGATGGCCGAGCTGATGGTGACGTCGGCGACGTACTCCCGGGCGTACGCGGAGGCACTTGTGATGATGACGCCGCCGGACCTCCTGGTGGCGCCCGAGCCGACGAAGAAGGGCGGCCCCAGTCGTCCCGAAGACCTTGCGCGCATGACCAACGAGATCAAGACACTCGAGAAGGACTTCGCCGTGCTCGACGACTCCTACGGCCGCAACGTGGTCGACCTGACATTGGCTCGCGGCTACCTCAAGAAGTTGCTCGACAACGGCAAGGTCGTTCGCTTCCTTTCCCAGCGCTACCCGGAGATTCTCACAGAGTTTCAGAGGATCGTGGATGCTGTCTCGCTTGAAGGGTGACGGCCTCGAGCCGCACCTGCTCCGCGAACACCACCTCCGCGAGGTCGCGACGAATCACCGCGCGGCGGGCAAGAGGACCTGTGATGCCGCGGATGGCGCGCTCAAGGTCGTCAAGGAGTCCGTCCACCGCCCGCCGAGGGCGTATCTCGCCCGCCTCGGCCCGAAGGCGTGCGATGGTGGCGAAGGCGCGAGTCACCGCAACGATGGGGACACGCTGCGGTCGGCAGGAGTTCGTCATGCATCTTCGTCGCCTTGCCGGCTCCCTGCGGGAAGGCACGACAATGTCCGGCGAGCTGGGTAACGGATCTCTGCGGTCAGAGGGGGGGTGGACCTATCGAGCAGCGGAGCCGCAAGGATGTGCCCGTCGCGGAGATCTGGGGGGTGGCGATCCAGATGCAGCCGCAGCTCGCGGCCACGCCCACCGCGCTTCGGTGAAGCAGAACCGCGCCCTCAGCTCAGAGGAAGGGTAGACCTCGTTGCGCGGCCGGGTGTCAGCCACGGGTGCGCCCGAGCCAGAGGTGCAAACCGACCAGCCCATCGAGCAGCTCCGCAGCCGTCGCCGCGTGGTAGGTGAGCTCGGCCGGGACGTAGGTCAGTCGCACGGCGGCAGGGTGCGCTTGCATCACGGCCCCGAGCGCCGCCAGCAACACGCCCGGTGGGAGCTCGTCGTCTTCCCGGTCGCTCCCGACGAGCAACACCACCTCCCAAGCGTGCGCCGCCAAGCGTGTCGCGAGGTCCACGAGGCGCCCTGCACCGACAGCGACGACGAGGAGGTCGGCGTCGAGCCCGAGCACGAGGGCGCCCCGTTGCCCCGCGAACGAGGCGCACGCCGCGAGCAAGTCGAGTCGGTCGACGGCAGTGCCGACGAAGCGCGTGCCTGGGGCAGTCACAGTGCGGATCGTCATGGTCGGGCCTACTCGAGCTTGAGGGTGTTGCGCTTGTCGCCCGCGGCCGCGTAGCCGGAGGCACCTTCGCCCCCGACGCCGGGCGCCCCGAGGAGGAAGGTGGTCCCTGCGTCCGTCGTCGCGCCACCGGCGGAGCCCGTGGTGACGATGCCGATGGTCCAGCCCCCGACGCCGCCACCGCCGTGCCCCCCTCGGCCGCCCCTGCCGCCCGCTCCTCCCTCGGAGCTGCAGAGCGTGGAGGGCGAGGAGGCGCACTGCTTCGGACCACCTGCCCCGCCGAGGCCGCCGACACCCCCGAGACCGCCGTTGCCACCGTTGCCACCGACGCCGGTCCGGACCTCTGAGCGCTTGAGCGTGACCTTGCCCGCGCTGAGCACGAGGGCGATGGAGCCACCTCCACTCTCAGCCGCCTCGCCGCCACCGCCCGGGCAGCCACCTTGCCCGCCCTGGCCGCCCCGCAATAGGCCGACGAATCCTCCGACATCGAGGTTGGCGCCGCCCGCGCCGCCGTACCCTGCGGTGCCATCTCCGAGCCCAGGCTTCGCGGCGGGCCACTCGACCAAGCCACCCTTCAACAGCGGTGTCCGAGCCGCATCGGTCCCATCGGCACCCTTGGCACCGTCGCCCCCGTTGCTGCCCGGGGTGCTGCCCACGCCCGCGGGCTTGCCGTCGGGGCTCGGCGAGCCGCCGAGCGCGCCCGCCGACGTCGCTCCGGCAAACACTCCACCCGCGCAGAGCGTCTGGCCTCCCCAACCACCTCCCGTCGACCCCACGGCCTTGCCGGCAAAGCCGTCGGCGCCGTTGGCGCCATCGACCCCGGAGCGGCCGTCGCCGGCGCGCAGGAGGACGTCGTCGAGCGTGAGGTCGTCGACCGAGGTCCGTAGCGCGTGTGCGCTCGGCGGGGTCTTCGCGTCGGCGTTGGCGCCGAGCACAGTCAGGTGCGCGAGCGTGACCTTGGTGGCGATTGCGAGCACGAGCCCCGTCGACGGCACGTTGACGGTCGTGAGCGCACGCGAGGGTTTGCCAAGAAAGCTCGCGTCGTACCCTCCGACGAGCTTCCACTCCCCCGAGGCGTCGAGCCGCTCCGCCGAGTAGCTTCCCGCGGCGACGAGCACCCGGCCCCCCCGAGACACGGCGAGCTTGATGCCTTGCTCGAGCGTCGCGAGCGGTGCCTTGGGCGTGCCCGGGTTGGTGCTCAGCCCTCGGGTTGCATCGACGTAGACGTCCTTGCCGACGACGCCGTCCGCGCCGTCGCAGTTCGCGTCGAGCCCCTCGTCGTCCGGATCGTCGAGCGTGTCAGCCGGCGTGCACCCACCGTCGCCCGCGGTGCCCGTGTCGCCGGCCAACCCGCTGTCGGTGGGGCCCGAGCCCGTGTCGGCGCCGGGAGCGCCCGTGTCGGCCGAGGCGGGGGCGTCGGCACCCGTGTCCGCGGGTGCCGCGTCGTGGACAGCGGGGGTGTCGGGAGGGCTGCTGCACGCCACGAGCGGCGCGAGGGCCAGGGAGCCGATGGCGGAGACAAGGGCGCGGTGGAGAAGAGCGGTGCGCATGGCAATCACTTTCCGGTCGAGGAGAGGCAGGAGAGGTCGAGAGGGAAGGCGCCGCCCTTGCGCGCGGTGGCCTTGTGCCCGAGCTTCAGGACCACGTCCTCGAGCTTGAGCAGGTTGAGATCGGCGTTCGTGGGGGCGGCCGAGGCGCCCGGGATCACGAGCTGCCAGCTCGCGCGGGCGACCGACTGCCCGAAGAGGGAGAAGTTGGGCGAGGCGTCGCCGTAGGAGTTCACCCCGGCCTGCAGGACTGCGAAGGCCGTGGCGCCGACCGTGTTCGGCTTCCCGAACGACCAGGTCTCGACGGTGTCGGCGGCGTCGCAGGTGCGCAGGAACCCAGCGCCCGTCAGCGAGAGGTTGACCTGGGCCTGGTTGTCGCCGAGGAAGTCGCCGACCAACTGGGCCTGCACCGTGGCGATCCGGTCACCGCAGACGTCGGTCGACCAGAGACCGTTGCCGGGCTGGAGGTTGGTCGAGAAGGTGATCCCGACACCACCCGCGCCATCGAGGTTCTGGTTCTTGAGCAGAAGGCGTCGGAACTGCTCCCCCTCCGAGAGCGTCTCGCCGGTGGCCGCGTCGACCCGCGGACCGGTGATGCCGAGCACCTTCCGGACGGAGACCGTCGCGACGTAGTCCTGGGGCGTGCCGACGCCGATGCGATGGTTCGTGTAGACCGAC
This sequence comes from uncultured Polyangiales bacterium, assembly GCA_964624885.1. GTDB lineage: Bacteria > Myxococcota_A > Polyangia > Polyangiales > JADJMO01 > JADJMO01. Next base: position 28,182 of record CAZUZY010000051.1, read on the forward strand.
GAGAGGCAGCCCTGGAGGGTGCCGAGGGCGTCGCCGTTGAAGGCGTTGAGCACGGCGCCATCGAGCCCCGGAATCTTGCGGTTCACCTCGTAGGCGAGGGCGCTGCCGCTGAGGAAGAGCATGCGCTGCGCGTCGAACCGAGCGCGGAGCGTCTTGAACGCTTGCTGGTCGCGCAGCACCCGGAAGGACGGATCGTTGGAGGGGTCCTTCCCAAAGAGCGTGGCCTGGCGCTGCCGCTCCTCCCAGAGGGCCTTGGCCGTCGCGAGCGCGTTGCGGAGCTTGAGCTGCGCCCCGACCATCGCGAGCATGTCCTGCTGGCCGTCGATGGCGGCCTGGGCGACGTCGATGATCATGGCCTGCACGCCGGCCATGCCGTTGATGACCTCGATGCGGGCGGTGCTGGCCTCGAGCTTCATGGTCTGCGCGGTCTGGAGGGCGACCTTCTGGGTCTCGAGCCCGGCCTTCATCTCGCCGATGATGAGCTGGCCCGCGGCGAGGGCGAGCGGGGCGCCGCCGTTCCAGATCTGCGCGCTCGAGGCGGTCGACATGAACGCGGAGTAGGCGTCCATCATCCCGGTCATGAAGGTCAGGCTCTCGAGCGTCGACCCCGTGCTGCTGATGAAGGCGAGGTTCTCTTGGCGGATGCCGTTGACGTCGGCGATCCGCTTGAGCTCGATCTGGACCTTCTTCCTCAACCCCGCGAGGCGGGACTCGGTGGCCTGGACGCGCGCCTTCGCGGCGGTGATGTCGAGGTCGAGCAGCCCGACCTCCCCGACGCCGCCCTTGCCGCAGCTCTCGAAATCGCTCGGCTTGGTGACCTTGGCCGGGTCGAAGGTCGCGCCGCAGATGTCCTTGACGCGGAGGTCGTAGGCGGAGCCGAGCCCGGTGAGCTCGGTCTGAAGCTTGAAGTTGCTCTGCTCGAAACTGCGGTCGGTGGTCTTGAAGGCGGTCTCGGTGCTCTGGGCAGCGGCGACCGAGTCCTTGGCCAGCCCGAGCATCTGCTCGAAGTTGGTGGGCTTGCCCGCAGCGTCCTCGGCCCGGTAGACGAAGGGCACGAAGCCCTGCGGGATGCCGAACACGTTGGCGCCGACCGAGAGGGCCGCGAACCCTTGGTCGAGAGGTGTCAGCACCCCGAGCAGCTTGGCGGTGACCGCCGGAGGGACGGCGCCCCACGTGTCGACGAGGCTCGCGAGCGCCGCAGCTTCGAAGAAGGCGAGGAGGGCACGCTGCTGGGCGGCCTTCGCGAGCGCGGGCTGCTCACCGGGCGTGGCCTGCGCCGCGTTGCGGGCGAGCTCGCCGTCGAGGACGGCGGAGGTCTGGAAGAGGTCGCCGAGCGCCCGCGCGGCCGGCCACGTGTCGAGCTCGGTTTTGGTGGGCTCGGTGCCGGTCGGCTCGTCGCCCTTCGCCGCCGAGGCGGGCAGCGAGCGCAGCTGCTCGAGCACCGCGGGTTGCAGGAGCCAGGTCGCCGTGGGCCCGAGGACCTTCGTGGCCGACTCGAAGCGCGCCTTCTCGAACGAAGGCCCCTCGAGGATGCCCGACCGCAGCGCCTTGACGATCTCGTCCTTGGCGATGAGCAGCGCGGGCGCGAGCGTGCGGGCCGCCATCGCCGAAAATGCCTTTCCCGCCTTCACGTCCGAGACCGGCAGCGTCCCGAGCACCGGCAGGGTGCAGGCCGCGCCGAGCGGGAGGCCGCACGTGGCGAGGTCGGTGTCGCCGGCGGAGGGGAGGGAAGTCTTGCCGAGCGCGCGCTGGCAGGCGCCGGAGATGCCGCCTACAGGATCGGCGGCCGTCGCCGAGGCGAAGCGGTTCTTGAAGGCGTCGTAGAGCGGCGTCGAGAAGGCTGCGTTGGCGGCGTTCGCCTTGTCGAGGATGGTCGTCGCCACGCAGGTGGTCGCGCCGCAGACGACCTGCTCGCACGTGCCGCCGGACCACCCCGCGAAGACGTCGGAGGGGCTGAGGTACGACTTCACCGCGGCCGACGGCATCGTGGGCTCGGTGCCCGGGGTGAAGTCCGGCGCCGGGGCGCCGGTCAGGGCGTCGAGCGCGACGGTCCCCTTGAGGACGACGGGCGTGGAGAAGAGCCCGTAGAGGGTGTCCTCAAACGTGCCTGAGAGGTTGCCCCGCGCGTCGGGCTGCAGCTTCAGGCGGAGCTTTCGTCCGAGGTCCCTCTGAAAGTGGTTGCGCGCCCCACCGAGCGTCTTGGGGATGCGCTGGCTCAGGGTGATGTCGAGCCCGCCGCTCTTCGAGAAGGTGCCTCGGCCGGTCGTCTCACCGCCGTCGGCGGGGAAGAGGACCGACTTGGTCGAGTCGACGCGCACCTTGGCCTCGCCACCCGTCTCGGTGATGTCGAGCGAGAAGCCGACGTCGCCGAGCGAGACGACGCCGCCGTCGTAGCGGAGAGCCCCATGGTAGCTGCCGGTGACACCGACCTTGATGGGCGCGGCCACGGTGAGATCGCCGAGGTTGGTGAAGATCCGGATCACCCCGGGGACGTCGCGTCCCTTGAGGGCGTCGGTCGAGACCTTGAAGACTAGGGTGGTCGAGCCAGAGAACTCCCCCCGCGCCGACTCGATCGAGAGGTGTGGAGCGTCGAGTTGGACGCGGTAGCGCACCTTCTCCAGCGACTTGGTCTCGAGCTTCACCTCGAGCTTCGTGTCACGGTCGGTGAGCCTGTACTCCTTGTTGGGGCTGAAGACCTCTCCGAGGGCTTTGGTCGTCGGGGGCGGATCGTCATCCTTCTCGCCCGAGGCGAGGCAGCGAGCGCGAGGGGAGCACGACTTCTCGCCCGTGCAGGCGTCGACCGTGTTGCAGTCCTGCACGCACTCGCCGAGGTCGCAGTGCTGGCCCACGGGGCAGTCGACGCTCGCGAGGCACCCGGGGTGCTCCGACATGGGCGCGGGGGGACCGCTCGGGACGGTGCCACCGTCGGGCAGGCCTGCGTCGGGGGCGCTGGGGTCGCCGCCTCCGCCGCAGGCGTTGAGGGACACGAACAGCGTGATCACGGATGCGAGACGGAGGGACTTCATGATGACAAGCCTCGATTCAGCAAGCAGGCGCTGGCCTGCAGGGTGGTGAGTGGATGGAGGCGCGCGCGGGGAGCAGCGGCGCGCGCGGGGCGCGGGCTACTTCGTCGTCCCGGTGGTCGGATCGAGCTTCTCGCCGGAGAGACCGTCAGCGCCGTCGTCGGTCAGGCCGGTGATGCCGCGACCGCCCTTGCCACCCGCGCCGAGGTTGAAGGTGACGTCGGTCGTCAGGGGAGGAGAGCCCTTGAAGGCGATCGTGGCCGAGGGACCGCCGCCCCCCGCGCCGCCGGCGCCACCGCGTCCGCCCTT
>CAZUZY010000052.1:0-31457 GCA_964624885.1 uncultured Polyangiales bacterium
CGGGCCGCCCGCGCCGTCGCCGCCGCGGGCCTGCCGCCCGACGTGGGGCTGGTCGTCGATCTCCGCGGCGCGGCCTCGGTGGCGTTCGGCGCGGAGCTCTCGCGGTACTCGCAGCACCCCGTCTCGCTCGTGCCCACGTTCCACAACTGGCCGAACGAGGACGAGCTCGTCCCCGCCGAGGAGACCCTCGCCGCGCTGGTGGCCGAGGACCCGCGACCGGCGATCCTCCACACCCACACGGTGCCCGTGTTCCTCCTCGATGCGTGGCGGCTCGCCTACCGCTTCGACGAGCCCGAGCCCGGTGTGTTCGACAACCGGTACATGCTCGGACCGGCCGATCTGCCCGACGCGGCCGCGCTGCGCGCCCAGGGCATCCACCGCCTGGTCTATGTCGTCGACGACTTCGACGACACCGAGGTGGAGGAGGACGACCTGCACCACGCGTTCCGCGCGTTGCTCGGCGAGGGCATCGCGCTCTCCATGACCGACCTCGCGTGGCTCGAGGCCCACGGCGCGGCCCCCGGCCTCGCGCTCGCGTTCGACGAGCACCCACTGCGCGTGGAGCCCCGCCTCACCCTGGTGGACGACCCGCTGTTCTACCGCCGAGCCGTCGGCGGCTTCGGCGGGCTGCACGGCATCCACTTCGGCGGCGGCCTGGGCCACATCGGCCCCGCCGCCGGCTGACCGGCCGCCTCGGCGTTCTCGCGGCCTTCGTCGGCTGGCTCGCGGCGCAGAGCCTGTGAATCCTTGTCGGCCGCCCATGGAGGCGGCCGATGCTTCGCTTCGTTTACGCTCGGCTCAGCCGATCTTCACCTGTCCACCGGTGATCTCGGCGAGGCTCTTGCCGTTCACCGAGAACATCCCGTCGACCTCCACCTTCGTGCCCTTGAGCTTCACGCCCGAGGGCCCGAGGGTGATCTCGCTGCTGCCCACCTTGACGTGGATCTCCTTCTTCCCGAGGGTCACCTCGGCGCCCCCGTCGGTCTTGAGCATCACGCGGCTGCCGCCCGAGACCAGGATGCTGGCGTGCCCCATCGCGTCGAGCTCGATGTCGGCCGCCTTCTTGGTCGTGGCCAGGCTGAAGCCGTCGCTCGTCTCGAGGGTGAACTTGCCCTCGGTGGTGGTGAAGGTCGCCTTCTTGGTGCCCTTCTCGGTCGAGAGGACGACCTTGGGGGCCGCGTCGCCCGTGAGGGTGAAGGTGGCCTTGGCCGTCGGTGAGCCGATCGTGGAGAGGGCGATCTCGGCGGCGGCGCTGTCCATCACGAACGTCTGCTTCTTGGGCGGCTCGGCCGGCGGCACGAACGCCGCGCACGTGCGGATGTCGAGCTTGTCACCCGTCATGTACATCGTCGGCGCGCGCATCTCCGCCTTCTGATCGGAGAGCACGATGGCACCGGTCCACTGGAGCACGCCCGGGCGCGGCGCCTTGACCTTGGGGAGCTTCGGCGGGATGGGCGGCGGCTGCGGCAGCGGCGGCGCCGTGGCGGCCTTGGCCGCCTTGGCCGCCTTGGTCGTCTCCGACGCCGTGATCGCGGCGTTGTCCTTGCCGCACGCGATGACGATCTGCTCGGAGCCGTGCAGGTTGATCGACTTCGACCACATGAACAGGCGGTCGAGGCCGTACACCCCCATCGAGTCCTCGGAGCCGACCAGGTGCATCGCGCTCGCCTCGTCCTGGAACACCTTCTCGTTGCCGAGCGGTCCGAGGCCGGGCGAGGCGCGCAGGCCCATGGCGAGGACGTCGGCGCACAGCTGCTGCCAGGCGACCTCGTTCGTCGCGGCTTGCTTGGTCTTCTGGTAGAGGTTGATGCCGCCGAGGATGGCGGAGTAGAGCGTCACGCCGACCCGCAGGCCGTTGAGGGCGATGGTCGTGGCCTCGAGCGCCCGCGCGGCCGGGCTCTTGCTCGCGACGAACGCCGCGTCCTCGGCCGTGCGCTGCTTGAGCTCCTTGCTGGCCTCCGCGGAGACCACCGCGTCGCGGGCCGTCTCCTCGTCGGTCACCGCGAGCTTCAGCTTGTTGATCTGGGCCTTCTCGGCGTCGCTGGAGAGCGCCGAAAGCGCGTCGGCCGCCTCCATGAGCTCGGTCTGCTTGTCGGGGGAGAGCGCGGCCGCCTGCTCCGCGGGCGTGATCTCGCTCCAGCGCGACGCGGTCGGCGCGACCTCGTCGCCGTCGATCTCCTCGGTGGAGAGCAGCACGGTCTTCTCGGCCGCGTCGCGGAGCGCGCGCGCGGTCACGACCTGGGCATCGAGGCCGGTCTCGCCGCCGATGTCGCGTCGGCGCTCGAGCTCCTCGACCCGTCCCCGCGCGTCGGTCGCCGCCTTGCGTTCGTCGGGGAGCCGGGCCGTCACCGCGGCGTAGGCCGCGTACTTCGCGGCGAGGTTGCGCTGCGCGACCGCCTTGGCCGAGGTGTCGGACTCGGGCGGTGGATCGCCGAGCGCCTTGAGCGCCTCGGCCTGCTTGACCTGCTGGAGCGACTGCCGGTCGTTCGCCGACGAGACGTTCTTGCCCTCGGCCTCGGCCTGCTTGGCGGTCGTGTCCGCGGTGGCCGAGAGGGTGGTGCGCGCGATCTCGACCCCCGCGGTGCCGAGCTCCGCGACCACGTCCACCAGCGCGCCGACGGCGAGCATCTTCTCGATCAGGCCCGGCTTCTCGGCGAGGGTGATGATGTCGCCCGAGGAGCGCAGGTCCTGGATGAGGCTCACCGCGGTGCCGATCGAGCCGACCATGCCCACGCCGAGCGTGCCGATCGTGCTGGCCGAGCCCGCCGTGGACAGCATCACGCCGTCCTCGGCGCCGTTGGGGGCGCCGAGCTGGAGGTAGCTGTTGAGCCGCGGCGTCGACATCTTGATGCGCGGCGAGCTCTCGTCGTCGTCGATGTTGATCTCGTTGCCGCGCCCGGTGCGGATGACGTTGCGCCGCTTGTTGTCGTCGGTGACCGGGCTCGCCGTGGACGGGTTCGGCACCGTGCCCGCGATGATCGGACGGTCCGGGTCTCCGTCGACGAAGCTGAGGGCCACCTCGACGCCGCCGCGCATCGGGAAGTGCATGCCGTAGCCGGGGCCGGAGTGCGGCTGCATCATGCGGATCGGCCGCGAGGCCTGCTCCTCGCCTCGGTCAGCGGTGTCGAACAAGAAGCGCACGCGGTAGCGCCCCTGGTCGTCGACGTCGGCGTAGTCGCCGTCGGCCACCACCTTGCCGGTCAGGACGCCGTGGATGCGGGGGACCTTGGTGACCCGCGGCGGCCGGAAGGCGAGCTGCGCCTCGATCGCGTGGAACGTGCACTCGTAGCGATTGGTACCCTCGCCGTCGAACGCCACCTGCTCGGCCTCGTGGAGCACCTCGGTGACCAGGAGGTCGAGGTCGCCGCGAGGGTGACCCTCGAGCCGGAACCGGGCGCCGGCGCGCAGGCGTGGATCGGTGGACTTGCCCTCGTAGATCTTGCGCTGGGCGCGGGCCTCTTGCGCGCGGATCTCGGCGAAGAACTTCGCCTCGTCCGGGGTCTTGAAGTGCGTGCCGTACTCGATCTGGTCGTGACCGGGCCCGGGGGCGGTGAGCTCGGTCTCCCCGAGCATGTCGAGCAGCGGCGTCCGGTAGTTGTAGTCACGCGTGACGAAGCGGTGAGGGATGGGTCGCGCGCGGGACCCGAGGTCGAAGACGCCGGCCTTCTCGCCCCGCGGCACCCAGGGGAGGGGCGCGTCTTCGGGGTCGACGCGGCCGAAGGCCTGGTTGTCGTCGCCGAAGACCAGGAGATCGCGATCGGGCCGCTCCTCGAAGAAGTAGAAGATGCCCAGGTGCTCGCAGAGGCGCTGTACGAAGTCGAGGTCGCTCTCCTTGTACTGGACCACGAACTCGCGCGCCTCGTAGGTGCGCGCCAGGCGGAACTCGAGGTCGGGGGGGTCGCCCTGCGCGGTCTTGTCCTGGCCCTCCTCGGCGGGGGAGAGCTGGTGACGCCCGAGGCGCGCCTTGACGATGTCGGGGACGTTCGCGTCGAGGAAGATGTCGAGCGTGGTGGCGAGCGTCAGCCGCCACATGCGCGGGGCGACGTAGATCCGGTAGACCAGCTGACGGGCCTCGGTGACCCCGAGATCGTGCACCTCGCGCACCATTCCGTGGATGGTCCGGGCGACGGAGCTCGGGTCGTTGGGGTCGGTGTCGAAGTGGATCTGGATGCCCTCGTCGAGGAGCGCGGCCTCGTCGATGCCGGACATGTCGTCCGTCAGCACCTCGACTTCGAACTCGTACGGCTGCGAGATGCGCTCCCGACCTCGCAACGTGCGGACCTGGATGGACTCGGGGAGGGCCTTGGATTCGACGCGGACGTGACGGGCGGTGACAGGCATGGCGTCGCGCCATGGGACCAAGGCTCGACGGCATCGTCAAACCCCGCGACAATGGGCCGGTGGAACCCAAGGCAGACCCGGAGCGGAGGACCGGACTGGGACGGTCCGGGAGCGACCAGGCAGACTGGACGGCCCGTGGCTTCGCGGGCGAGCTGCGGGGCGCCGTCCTCGCGGGTCAGGACCTCTCGGGCGTCGACCTGACCGAGGTGGACCTCAGCGGCACCGACCTCCGGGGCGCCGACCTCCGCGACGCCATCCTCGACGCGGCGCGGCTGGGGAGCGCCTTGCTGACGGACGCGAAGCTGGACGGCGCGCGCCTGCGCCAGGTCGACCTGACGGACGTGGTCGCGCCGGGCGTCGACTTCTCGAAGGCCAGGGTGTCGGCGACGGCCCTCGGCGCGGCCGACCTCAGCGGTGCGCGGTTCTTCCTCGCGGACTTCTCGGGACTCGACTGCACGAGGGCGCGGCTGCGGGGGGTCGCGCTCGTGCAGAGCCTGCTCCAGGGCGCCGACCTCAGTGGGGTGGACCTGACCGGCGCCGACCTCACCGACGCGTCCCTGCTCGACGCCAAGCTCCCCAAGGCCCTGCTGGTAGACCTGCGCGCGCCGCGTCTGTGCCTCCGGGGCGCGGTCGCGAGCCACGCGCGGGTCTCTCGCCTGATCGCCCCCCTCGTCGACGCGCGGGGCGCGAACCTCGAGGGGATCGACGGCGAGAAGGCCAGCTTCCGCGACGGCCTGTTCGAGGGCGCGAACCTGCGGTTCGCCAAGCTGTTCGGTGCCGACCTGCGGGGCTGCGTGCTCACCGCCGTCGATGCCCGCGGCGCTCACCTCGCCTATGCTGATCTGACCTATGCGGATCTGTCCCACGCCCGCTTCGAGACCGCCTTGCTCGAGGACGCGCTGCTCGACGACACCAACCAGCACCGCGCGGCGTTCGACGGTGCCGAGCTGCGGCGCGCCTCGCAGAAGCGCGTGAAGAAGACCGACCCCGACCGCGCCCGCGCCGAGGACTTCGGCAAGGAGACCCGATGACGCGTCCCGTTCGCCGCGCACCCGCGAAGAAGTCCCCCGCCGTCGACCGCGCTGGCGGTCCGTTCGAGGCGCTCGTGACCACCGCCGACGGGGAGCTGCTCGTCCGGCGTGTGGGGCGCGGCGCGCCTCGCAAGGCGTTTGCCGCGCGCAACGCGGTCCCTGGCTACCAGCCCGCCGTGGGCGACCGGGTGCTCGTCCTCGAGGGCGAGGAGGCGTTCCTGGTCGGCGTCCTGCGCGCTGCTGCCATTGCTGCCAGCGACGGCGCGACCGCCCGCGTGCGCGACGGGGCCCTCGAGCTCCGCGACCCGGCCGGCGCGCTGGTAGCGACCTGGGATCCGCACGCTTGTCGCCTGGTGATCGCCCCGCCCACGGCGGAGCTGCACCTGCGCGCGAGCGGGCGGCTGCGGCTGGAGGCGGGCGGCGATCTCGAGCTCGCGAGCGGCGGCACGGCGCGCCTCGAGGCGAGCGTGCTCGAGGCTACGACCCACCGCGCGAGCCTCGACACCCGCGAGGCGCACCTGCGCGCCGAGGGTTCGCGTGTGGACGCGACGACCCACGTGGTCCAGGTCGGCAAGCTCGAGGTCTCGGCGCAGCGCCTGATCGAGACGGCCGGCGAGGTGTTCCGCGAGGTGGAGGGGCTGCTGCAGCTGCGCGCGGGCCGGGCCCGCACCCTCGTGAAGGAAACGTTCCGCCTGCTCGCGGGACGGACGGACATCGCCTCGCGCGAGGACACGGTGATCGACGGCAAGCGCGTCCTGCTCGGATAGGAGACGGCCATGTTCCCTGCTTCGACGACCGCTGGTGGCATGTGCTTCGCGATGCCGGACGTGTGCCTCACGCCCGCCCCCCCGGCGCCGCCGGTGCCGATCCCCTACCCCAACCTCGCCCAGTGCGCCCAGGCCACGAGCACCACCACCAAGGTGCTGATCCAGAACAAGCCGGTGATCGTCGAGATGTCGAAGATCCCGCAGAGCTCGGGCGACGAGGCCGGCACCAACGGCGGCGTCATGTCAGGCATGAACCGCGGTGAGGTCTCCTTCAAGCTGGGCAGCAGCAAGGTGATGATGCAGGGCAAGAAGGCCTGCTTCATCACCTCGCTCACCGCCCACAACGGCGCGAGCCCGAACGCCCCCGCCGGCGCCCAGATCGCCCCGTCGCAGGCGAAGGTGATTGTGGCGCCCTAGCGCTTGCCGAGGCGCGTCCCCGCGACGAGTGCGAGGTCGAGCCGCACCCCCGCGGCGCGCGCGCGGTAGGTGTTGCACTCGAACAGGTTCGCGCCGCGCAGATCGGCGCCCGTGAGGTCGGCCTTCTCGAAGTTGGCCTGCATCAGGTTCGCCTTGCGCAGCAACGCCCGGCGCGCCTCGGCCTTGCGGAACCGCGCGCCGACCAGCTCGGCGCGGTCGAGCACGGCCTCGGACAGGTGGGCCCCGGCGAAGTCGGCGCCCGCCAGCGAGGCGGACGAGAAGTCCGCGAGCTCGAGCTCGGCGCCGGCGAAGACGGCCCCCGCGCCCTTCACGCGCAGGAAGCGCCCTCGGCGCAGGCGCGCGCCATCCGCCCGCAGGCCCTCGAGGTCGGCCTCGTCCAGGCACACGTCCATGCCCTCCGCGTCGTAGAGGCGCGCCCGCGCCAGATCCGCGCCCACGAGACGCAGCCCCTCGATCACGGCGTCGGTGAAGTCGGCGTCGTGCAGGCAGACCTTCTCCCCGTGCGCGCCGACGAGGTTCGCGCGCACGAGCTTCGTCCGCTCGCCGCGGACCCCGTCGAGCACGAGGCGTGGCGCGTGGATGCCATCGAGGACGGCGTCGTCGAGGAGCGCGTCGGTGAGGTCGGCGTCGACGAGTCGAGCCTGCGTGAGATCGGTGCCCACGAGCGAGGCCCGGACGAACGACGCACCCTCGGCGTCCACCTCGGCCAGCACGGCGGCGTCCAGCTTGGCGTCGTCGAGCCGCGCGTTGCGGAGCCGAGCGCCGGTCAGGATCACCCCCGAGAGATCGAGCCCCCGAAGGTCTTCGCCGTCGAGCTTCACCCACGAGAGATCCTTGCCCGCGAGGCTCGCGCCGTTGCGGGCTGCCTCGAGGTGCCGCGCGAGCGTCTCGCGGTCGATCTCGGGGAGCGGTCGCGGCGCTTCGACGGGCGCGACGGACGAAGGTGGCGCGGCGGCGGGCGTGCGCTTGGCCTTCTGCGCGGCCTCCACCTTCGCGGCCATCTGCCGGTAGAGGTCTCCGAGCGAGGCCCCGGCGCCGGCGTTCTCGTTCTCGGGCGGCGCGTCGTCCGCCTCCACGCGCGTGGAGAGGAGGCCGCGCGTGAACAGCTCGCGGTGCAGCGCCGCGCGCGCACCATCGAGGTCGAGCCCGGGGGCATCGGGCATCACGAGCAGCGTGGACACGTTGGTGGCCTCGTCGTCGTCGGCGGCGAAGAAGCCTCGCCACACGAGCACCACCTGACCGGCGTCCGCGTCGAACCACACCGTGTCGAGGCGCAGGACGACCTCGAAGAGGCCGCCGCCCTGGGCCTCGGTGCGGAGGGCGAACGCACGGGGGCGCTCGGCCGGCAGCTGGCCCTCGACGAGGGCGTGCTTGCCGACCCCCGCGAGCAGGTAGCTCTCGTTGCCGGTCAGGTACTCGAGCTGCTGGCCAGGGGGCGCTGCGTTGTAGAACGCCCAGTCGAAGTCCTCGGGGAAGTACGGCCAGCGCGATTCCTGCCACTTCCTGCCATAGGTGCCGAGCTTGCCGCGGCGATGCGGGAAGCTCGGGGACGTCGGCGCCGTACAGGCCGGCGCGGTCGTGTCGGTGGCTCCCCGGAGGCGCACGTCGAAGTCCTCGAGGTTCGGGATCCGGACACCGGTGCGGTAACCCATCCCGAGGGGGTTCTGCTCGGACAGCGGCCCTCCGAGGGCGCGCTCCCAGCGGAGCGGGACGGCGTCGAACGGCGCGGTCGTCCCGACCCCCCGCTCCCAGGTGCGGTCACCGAACACGGCGATCTTGCGCGAGACCTCCTTGCCGAGGCGGAACTGGACCAACGCCACGCCCTTCTTGCTGCTGTCGGGCACGTGCCCGACGAGGAGGGCATCGGCCCGGGGCTTGAACGGCGCGAAGTCGGTCGCGTACCGCAGGCTCGCCTCGGGATCGTCGTCCCAGTGTGCGTCGCCGCTCGGCGGCAGCGGCTCGTCGGCGAGGCGGGCGCGCCCGTTCGGCACGAGATCGGCGGTGAGCTTCACCACCACCACGCGCGAGTCTTCCGGGGGGTCGAGCTGGTAGGGGAACGACCACGCCGTCCACTTGCCGAGATCGATCAGGGGCAGCTGCTCGGTCGTGCGGGGCGGGGGTCGCAGGGGCGGCAGCGTCGGCACCTGGATGTGCGACTCCGGGGGCGCCGAGGAGGCGATCACCGAGGGTGGCAGCGAGCTGCGAACGGGGGAGAGCGGCGCCTCCTCCTCGTCCTCGTAGGCCTCGAGGATCTCTATCTCCGGCGCGTCCATCAGGGGCACCGGGATGGCGACGCGCGGCGGCTCCGGCGGCAGGACGAAGCGCTCCTCGGGGTCTCTGGGCTCGTCGCCGTCTCGTGCGGCGGGCAGCTGGACGGTCGGCCACGCGAACGCCGTGCCCGTGCCCGCCTCGAGCGTCGCCACGAAGGCCTTCTTGCGAGGCCCGAGCGCCCCCGTCTGGGCAACCGCGGGCGTGGCCTCGGGGGTGGGCGCTGCGCTCGCCGCGAGTTGGGCCTGCTTCTGCGCCTCGAACGCGACCACCGGGCTCACCGCCTCCTGCGTGGCGGCGAGCGGGTTCTTCGGCTTCCGGGGCACGCTCGACGACGGCGGGACCGCGAAGGCGGCCGGCAGCTGATCGAGCACCATCGTCTGCCGCTCGCCCTCTTCCGCCGGTGCTGGCGCGGAAGGCCCGGGCGCGGGCGCGCCCATCGGCAACGGAGGCAGCGCGGCGCCGACCGTGACCTGTGTGGAGGCGAACTGTTTCACCCGCGGCGGGAGCTTGCGGGCCACTTCCACGAAGCGGGCCGCGACCACCGCACGGCTCGGATCGGCGAAGACCTCTTCGGACACGGCGAGATCCCCGCGGAAGGTGACCGTGCACCCGAGCGTGTCGCCGAAGACGACCATCGTGTCCGCGATCAGCGGCAGGTCGACCTCGGTGCCGTCGATCCCGACCTTCGCCTGCACCACCACCCCGGGCAGCCGTGAGCGCACCTCCGGCAGGTGGGGATGGAGCCCGACGAGGAGCAGCTCCTCGTGCCCGGTCAGCGGCCGGATCCGCTGATCCGCGGGCGCCACCTGGTAGGCTTCGAAGTCGAACTCGGCGGGGAGACTCGCGGCCGGGACGAGCGCCGGACGCGTTGCGCGGGTGAGTGGTCCGAGCCCTGGCGTGGCTCCGCTCTCGGGGTCGGCGACGACCAGGATCGGGGTGCTCGAGCCATACGGGTTGTGGTCGCCGCCGGCGGCGAGCTCCCAGCGCAGCGGTAGAGCATCGAACGGCTCTTCGGTCGAGAGGTCGAGGCGCTTGTCGACCAGCACGTGGTTCAGCTCGGAGACGCGGAGCCGGATGCCCATGTGCGTGACCCGCTGCCCCACCGGGGCATACGCGGCGCCCACGAACAGCACGTCGCACCGCCCGCCCTTGCGGGGCACGCGGTCGGAGGCGAACAGCAGGCTCCGCCCCTCGTTGCCGTCGTGGTGCACGTCGTCGTGCAGGCCGATCGGCTCGGTGACGGCCGCACCCTGATGGGAGATGTCGAAGGTGATCTTGGCGATCACCGCGAGGCGCGGCTCTGCCCCGAGGCGAAACACGACGGACTCGAGCGCGATCGGTTGACCCACCGCGCCAGCATATCCCAGCGGACTTGCGGGCGGTCGCTCAGTGCGCCGGGCCGTTCGCGGCGAGCCAGCGCTCGGCCTCGAGCGCGGCCATGCACCCGGTGCCCGCGGCCGTCACCGCCTGGCGGTAGACGAAATCCTGCACGTCCCCGGCGGCGAAGACGCCCGCGATGTTGGTCTGCGTGGTGCCGGGCACCGTGCGCAGGTAGCCGTTGTCGTGCAGGTCGAGCACGCCCTTGAAGAGCTCGGTGTTGGGCGAGTGACCGATGGCCACGAACACCGCGCCGGCCTTGACCTCCTTGGTCTCGCCGCTCTGCAGGTTCTTGAGCCGCACGGCCTCGACGGCGTTCTCGCCGAGGATCTCGTCGACCGCGCTCCAGTACTCGACCTTGATCTTGGGGTTCTCGAGGGCGCGGGTCTGCATGATCTTGGAGGCGCGGAACTCGCCGCGGCGGTGCACGAGGGTGACGCTCTTGCACATGCCGGTGAGGTAGTTGGCCTCCTCCATGGCGGTGTCTCCGCCGCCGACGACGATCACGTCCTCGCCCTTGAAGAACGCGCCGTCGCACACCGCGCAGGCCGAGACGCCGCGGCCCTGCAGGCGCTTCTCGCTCGGCAGATCGAGCCAGCGCGCGGTGGCGCCGGTGGAGACGATGATCGAGTCGCCGGTGTAGAGGTCGTCCTCGACCCAGGCCTTGAACGGCCGCGCGCTGAAGTCGATCTTGGTGACGTCGGCGGTGACGAACGCCGTGCCGAAGCGCTCGGCCTGGGCGCGGAACTGCTTCATGAGCTCAGGGCCGGTGATGGCCTCGGGGAAGCCCGGGTAGTTCTCGACGTCGTTGGTGATCATGAGCTGACCACCCGCGGCCCAGCCCTCGATGCAGAGCGGCTTCAGGTTGGCCCGCGCGGCGTAGATCGCCGCGGTGAGGCCGGCGGGGCCGGAGCCGATGATGAGGACCTTGTGGTGCGCCTTGACGGTCATGAGGGGTTCGAAGGAGGTAAGGCATGCTAGGAGAGGGCGCAACCGATGGCGTCCGTCGTCCTGCCCGCGGCCCTGGTCGGGGCAGAGATCGCGCTCGCCGACGGAGAGCTCCTCGTGGTGTGCGGCGAGACCGCCTCTGGCAAGACCGCCCTCGCCCTCGCGCTCGCGCGCGCGCTCGAAGGGGAAATCGTGGGCGCCGATAGCGTCCAGGTCTACCGCGGGTTCGACGTCGGGAGCGGCAAGCCCACGGCCGAGGAGCTCGCGGGCGTGCCCCACCACCTTTTGTCGGTGGCCGATCCCGCGGAGGAGTTCCACGCGGGGCGGTTCGTCGCGCTGGCCGACGCGGCCATCGCCGAGGTCCGCGCGCGGGGGCGGCTGCCCATCGTCTGCGGCGGCACCTACCTGTGGATCAAGGCGCTCGTCGAGGGGCTCGTCGAGGCGCCGCCCGCGTCGCCGACGCTGCGCGCGGAGCTGCACGCCGAGCTCGCCGACCAGGGTGCGGCCCACCTGCACGCGCGCCTCCGCGCGGTGGACCCGGCGAGCGCGGAGCGCCTGCACCCGAACGACACCGTGCGGGTGGTGCGCGCCCTCGAGGTGCACGCGCTGACCGGCACCCCCCTCTCCACCCTGCACGCCGCGCACGGCTTCCGCACCCGGCGGGTGCAGGCGCGCCTCCTCCGCGTCGAGCGACCGCGCGCCGAGCTCGAGCAGCGGATCGCGGCCCGCGTGGAGGGCATGCTGGCGCGAGGCCTGGTGGACGAGGTGCGCGCCCTCGTCGCGGCCGGTCACGGCGACTGCAAGGCGATGCGCGCCGTGGGCTACGCCGAGACCAAGGCCCACCTCGACGGTGCGCTGCCCCTCGCCGAGCTCGCCCCCGCCATCGTGCGCTCGACGTGCGTGTTCGCGCGGCGCCAGCGCACGTGGCTGGCCCGCGCGGGCGCGACGGTGGTCACCAGCCCATCTTGCGCGCCCACTCCTTGAGGGTGGGGTCGATCGTCTCGGGCGGCCGCACCACCGCGAGCATCTGGCGCGCGGCCGGCTCGTCTCCCGAGCGATACGCGAGCTCGGCGTAGGTGAGCGCGAGACCGGGGGCCTTCTCGAGCAGCGTGCGGTGCGGCGCGAGCAGCGCGTAGGCGCGACCCCAGGCCTCGAGGCGCGAGAGCGAGCGCGCGCCGAGCAGCGCCTTCATCATCTCGTTGTCGGCGAGCGCCGCCTGCTGGGCGTCGATCGCGGCGGCGTTCAGCGAGACGCGCAGGAGCTTGACCGCCGGCTCGCCCTCGAGGCGCGCCGCCTCGTCGAGGAGGCGGGTCGCGGCCGTGAAGTCGCCGGCCCGCGCGTGCACCAGCGAGGCGTCGCGCCAGACCGAGCCGCAACGCGGGCAGAACCCCGTGGCCACCTGGGTGACGGCGATGGCGTCGGTGTCCTTGCCGAGCCGGCTCAGGATGCCGGCGCGCAGGCCGAGGATCCGGTGCTCGAGCGCCTCGATCCGCCGCTGCACGGGCGCGCGCCGCGCGAGGGTGATGCGCAGCCCCGGACGGTCGAGGGTGGGCGTGGGGGTGCGGTCGAGCGTCTGCCCGAGGAAGCCGGCGTAGGCGGTGAGTGCCGACGCGTCGCCGTCCGGCGCGAGCAGCGCCAGCACCTCGATGCTCTCGACGAGCGCGTCGGCTTCGTAGCCCGTGTGGGCGTACCAGCGCGCGCAGGTGCGGTGCAGCGCGGCCGCGGCGACGAGCGCGTCCTTGTACCTTCGCTCGACCATGGCCTGGCCCTTGAGGAACCGGATGGCCTCCATGCTCTCGGGGTGCAGCCGCGCCTCGCGTTGCCAGAACGTGGGCTCGTCGTCGAAGTCGGCGCTCCTCCGGGCCGCGACGACGGTGAGCAGGACCACCGCGAGGCTCGCGAAGCCGAGGGCGGTCTTGCGGGGCGCTTCCGGCAGCTCGGCGAGCAGCGTCGCCACGACCAGCGCGAGCCCGAGGGTCGGCGCGTAGAGGAACCGCTCGGAGAGCAGCGTGACCATGCCGGTCGGCACCACGTTGGAGGTCGGGAGCAGCATCGCGAGATAGAACGCGACGCCGACCGAGACCGCCGGCTTGCGCCGCGCGAACACGACCATGACCGCGAGCAGCGCGCCGAGCCCGAGCACGCCGACGACGACGTGGGGCATGGAGACGAGCAGCTTGTTGTTCTCGGCGCGCACGAGCCCTTGCTGCACCGAGAGGTCGTGCGGGAAGAACGTGAGCTCGAAGTAGCGCCCCCACGTCTCGAACATCATGGCCGCCCAGTCCCCGAGCGACACGGTGAACATCTTCTGCCGCACGGGGAGGAGGCGGGCGCGGAGGGCGAGGTAGACGACGGCGAGCCCGAGCTGGGGCAGCGCCGCCCGCACGCAGCGGGTCACCGCGGCCCGATCGAGCGCGGGCCGTCCCGCCGCGACCCAGGCCTCGACCGCGACGATCGCGGGCAGCGTGATGGCCTGCTCCTTGGTGCCGTAGGCGAGCACGGTCCCGAGCGCCTCGAGCGCGAGGCCGCGGGTCTTGCTCGCGGGATCGCCGCGGAGCCGCAGGGCGACCCCCTCGGCCACCACGAGCAGCGCCACCATGCAGAGCACGTCGGTGCGCCCGGCGATCCAGGCCACGCTCTCGGCCTTGGTGGGGTGCACCGCGAACAGGAGCGCGGCGACGAACGCGGGCAGGACGGCCACGGCCCAGCGCCGCAGCGCGCGGAACGCGAGCCATCCGACGAGCCCGTGCAAGAGCAGGTTGACGGCGTGGAACAGGGTCGGCGCCCCACCACCGAGCTTCCACTCGAGCGCGTACGTGGCCGTGACGAGCGGGCGGTAGTAGACGATGCGCGCGCTCGTCCGGAGGAAGTCCTCGCCGAGGTTCCAGAAATCGGTGACGAACCAGCGCTTCCAGTGGGCGAAGCCGTGCACGTAGGCGTTGGTGGCGATGAGCGGCCGGTCGTCGAACAGGAACGGGCCGCCGAGCGCGGGCGCGAAGGCCAGGATCGCGGCGCCGATCACCACCAGCGTCAGCACCGAGGGCCGGACCCCACCCACCGTGGCCGCCTCGTCGCTTCGAGGCCGTCCCTGCTCCGAGTCGGTCATGCGGCCGGCAGCTTACCTCGGTCCCGCGGCCGCGCGTGGAGGTGAGGCTTCCTTGGTCGCTTTGGTCCTCGCTATCATCGGCCGGTGACCTCCATCGTTCCCCCGCGCAGCACGGGCGTGCGGGTGCTCGTCGTGGACGACGAGCCGGGCCTCCGCGAGATGCTCGGCATCCTGCTCAAGCGTGAAGGCCACGAGGTCACGGTGGCGCCGGGTTTCGCCCGCGCGCGCGATCTGATCCTCGCGCAGGACGCCTTCGCGTTGATCCTCACCGACGTGGTGATGCCCGACGGCAGCGGGCTCGATCTGCTCACCGTGGCCAAGCAGCGCAACGCGGCCACCGAGGTCATCGTGATGACCGCCCACTCCACGGTCGATGTGGCGCTCGAGGCCATGCGCCGCGGCGCTTACGACTTCGTCGCCAAGCCGTTCCAGGCCGCCGAGATGCGGCTCCTGGTCGGCCGCGCCGTCGAGAAGAGCGCCATCGTCGCCGAGAACGCGCGCCTCCGCGCCCGCATCGCCCAGGTCTCCCCGGACGATCCGCTCGAGGTGCTCGGCAAGAGCGCCCCCATGCGCGCCATCGCCGATCTCGTGCGGCGCATCGCGCCCTCGCGCAGCACGGTGCTGGTCACCGGCGAGAGCGGCACCGGCAAGGAGCGCATCGCCCGCGCGATCCACCAGTGCAGCGACCGCGACAAGAAGCCGTTCATGGTGGTGAACTGCGGCGCGCTCCCCGAGAACCTGATGGAGAGCGAGCTGTTCGGCCACGAGAAGGGCGCGTTCACCGGCGCCTCGGGCCGGCACACCGGCCTGTTCCGCGAGGCCGACGGGGGCACGCTCCTGCTCGACGAGATCGGCGAGCTGCCCCTCGCGCTGCAGGTCAAGCTGCTGCGCGCGCTGCAGGAGCGCAAGGTGCGGCCGGTCGGCGCCACCGCCGAGATCGCCGTCGACGTGCGCGTGATCGCCGCGACCAACCGCGACGTCGAGGAGGACGTGGCCGCGGGGCGCTTCCGGCAGGATCTCTACTACCGCCTCAACATCATCCGGGTGGAGGTCCCCCCGCTGCGCGCGCGCACCGAGGACATCCCCGCGCTGGTCGACCAGTTCATCCAGCGGTTCGCCGAGGACCACGGCAAGAGCGTGCGCGGCATGTCGCCCGAGGCGCTGCGCGAGCTCCTCGCCTACCCGTTCCCCGGCAACGTGCGGGAGCTCGAGAACGCCATCGAGCGCGCCGTCACCCTCGCGGCGGGCCCCTGGATCGCCCTCGGCGACCTCCCGCCCTCCATCGCGGGTCGTGTCTCGGCCGGCGCGCGCTCCCTGCTCGAGCTGCCCGCCGAGGGCTGCAACCTCGACCAGCTCATGGCGGAGGCCGAGCGGCGCCTGATCCTGCAAGCCCTCGAGCGCACGAGCGGCAACCGCACCCAGGCCGCCAAGCTCCTCGGGGTCACGTTCCGATCGCTGCGCTACCGGCTCGACAAGCTGGGCCTCGAGTCGGGCGACGAGCCCGACGAAGACTCCCGGCCTTGAGGGTTCGTCTCCCTCCCGGAAGGGGGGCGCCCTTTCTCGTCCATCCACGAGGTTGGCCGTGACGAACTTCGTCACGTAGGCTGATGGACGACGAGGGGAGCAGGTGTGGTCATGGCGCGGATCGCGGCGGTTTCTGGCGCGGTGGGCGAGGTCTCCTTCGGCGCGCCCCATGGGCACGGATGGTGCAGCGTGAGCGCCGTCATGCGAACGCCGACCGTGGCCAAGGCTCCCCGAGGGTTCACCCTCGTCGAGCTCATGATCACGGTCGCCATCATCGGCGTGCTCGCGCTCCTCGCGGTCGTGGGCTACGCGCGCTGGACCCGCTCGGCCAAGACCGCCGAAGCGACCGCCATGCTCGGTGCGATGAAGAGCGCCGAGGAGACCTACCGCGCCGAGACCCTCCGCTACCTCGACGTGAGCGGCGGCGCGATCGACACCTACTATCCGACCAGCACGCCCAACGACCAGCGGGTCGTCTGGGACCCGGCCGGCTGCGCGGGGACCGCCATCTGCGACAAGTTCCGCCAGCTCAACGTGCAAGCCGAGTCGCAGGTCTACTACCGGTACTCGATCATCGCCGGCGCCGCCGACGGCTCGATCAAGACGGTGGACGGCAAGACCTTCCCGGCGGCCAACGATCCGTGGTTCATCGCCAAGGCACGGGGGGACCTCAACGCCAACGGCACGTTCGGCTTCTACTGGACGTCGTCGTGGGACTCGATTGTGTGGAGCAAGAACGCCGACGAATGAGCTCGCCCGCGCGAGCGTGACCAGTCAAGCAGACCCAACCCTCGCTTCGATGAGCCGTGCCTCGCGGTTTCATCCGGCCCGAGATCTGACCGAAGGAACCCAGGAGAAACCACCATGCTCAAGACCCTCATGCGCAAGCGCCAGGACGGCTTCACCCTCGTCGAGCTGATGATCGTCGTCGCCATCATCGGCGTGCTCGCCGCGCTCGCGATCTACGGCGTCAGCCGCTACCTCAAGCACGCCAAGACCGCCGAGGCGACCCGTAACCTCGGCAGCATCGAGACTGGCTCGAAGAACCAGTTCCAGCAGGAGACGGACACCAGCGGCACCGGCATCGGCCCGTTCGTGCACCGCTTCTGCCCTGACACGACCGGCCCGGTCCCGGCCGCCGTGCCCGCGGCGGCCAAGGTCAAGGCGACGGCGACCGACTGGAACCAGGCGGCGTGGCAGTGCCTGAAGTTCTCGATCAACGAGCCCCAGTTCTACCAGTACAGCTACGTCGGCAACACCGGCACCACCGGCACGGCCGCCACCTACACGGCCACCGCCAACGGTGACCTCGACGGCAACGGCACCCTGTCGACCTTCCAGCTCACCGGCGCGGGCAGCCTCACCGGCGATGCGCAGCGCCAGGCCCTCAAGATCACCAACGAAGACGAGTGAACGCGGCGATCGCTCTCCGCGCGGGGTCCTGTCGACGCCGCGCGGAAGGCGATCCGTCTCGCCACGACCAAGCAGATTCGGGGAGGTGAGGGCTCGATGGGCAACCGGCGCGCATTCACGCTCGTGGAGCTGATGATCGTCGTCGCGATCATCGGCGTCCTCGCGGCGTTGGCACTCTACGGAGTGTCGCGGTATCTGAAGCACAGCAAGACGGCGGAGGCCGTCGCGAACCTGGGTTCGATCGAGACCGGGTCGCGGCAGCAGTACCAGCGGGAGACCCCGTTCGGCGGCGACGACAACAAGTTCGTCCACACGTTCTGCCCCAGCGCCCCGCAGACCCCGGCGGCGATCCCGCTGGCGTCCAAGGTGAAGACCATCCCGGCCGACTGGAACGTCGCGGGCTGGACCTGCCTCAAGTTCAACGTCGACTCCCCGCAGTTCTACGCCTACAAATACGAGTCCAACTCGGCAACCGGGACGGACGCGATGTACACGGCCACGGCCAACGGCGATCTCGACGGCAACGGGGTGAAGTCCACCTTCGAGCTCAGCGGCCACGGCGGCCCGCTCGGCGACGCCGTGCGTGATTCCTTCCGCGTCCTCCTGGAGGACGAGTGAAGTGAACCTGGGCCCGCGGGGCCTCGGGGCCGGCCACGGCGGCTCCTTCGAAGGGCATGCTCGCGGGGGTAGGGGCGCACGCGGCAACCGGGCCCTCGAGCTCGCCGTCGTGTTCGCCGTGATCGGGACCGCGCTCGCCGCCGGTGTCCCCTCGTGCCTGCGCGCGATCCGGCTGTCCCGCACCGCCGAGGCCTCGGAGTCGCTCGAGCAGCTGACCGTCGCCGGCGCGCTCTACCTCGAGCAGAAGAACGCCGCCAAGCTGGTGAGCACGCCCACCACCCCCGCGCAGGTGCCAGCAGGCAAACCCGTCAGCGACGCCGAGGGCACCTGGGCCCACCCGACCTTCAAGGCTCTCGGCTTCGAGCCGCCGCAGCCGCACTGGTACGCCTACCGGGTCGAAATTGACCCGGACATCGCGACCCCGCTCCGGGCGGTCGCGCACGGGGATCTGGATGGCGACGGGGTGCTCTCCACGTTCAGCCGCACCCTCGGCCGCGAAGGCAACCAGATCGTCGTCCGCCCGGGCCTCCTCGTCACCCAGGATCTCGAGTGAAGCTCCGCGACGCCGCGCTCGCCGTGGGGGTCGTGGCGGCGATCTTCGGGGTCGACGCGCTCCGCGGGGAGGCCACGCAGCGCCTGCACAAGGTGAAGGAGCAGAACGACGTCTACGCGCTCCCACCACCGAAGCTCGTGCGCGTGCTCACGCTCGGCCACACCGACGCCGCGGCCTCCTTGCTGTGGGCCTCCACGCTCTACCAGTACGGCGATCACCTCGGGCAGAACCGACGCTTCCAGTACTCGACGCAGTACCTCGAGACGATCCTCGAGCTCGATCCGGGGTTTCGACCGGCCTACCGCTTCCTCAGCACGCTCGTGACGATGCAGGCGGCGAACCCGATGCCCATCGAGATCGATCGCACCGACAAGCTGTTCGCGCGCGGCGCCGAGCTCTACCCGGAGGACGCGGGCATCCTCGGGGCCTACGCGGCCTTTCTCCTGTTCGAGGGGGCGCAGTTCCTCCCGCCCGAGGAGAAGAAGGCGTTCCGCCTGCGCGGCGCGCCGATCGCGCAGCGCGCCGTGGAGCTCGGCTACTTCATGGACACCATCAACATCGCCGGCGCGAGCTACCTCGCGCAGGCGGGCGCCAAGGGCCTCGCCATCGCGCAGCTCGAGCGGGCCTACGCGGTCGCCACCAACGACGAGGTCCGCGAGCGCATCGCGGCGCGGCTCCGCAAGCTGCAGGGCGACGCGGCGCTCGAGCGCGCGCAGCGGGCGATGCAGGGGTTCGTGCAGGCGTGGCGGAGCGACGCGCCGTTCGTGAGCGAGTCCACCATGCTCCTGCTCGGCAAGCAGCCGGCCTGGGCGCGTTGCGCGGGGCTCGCGGGGCTCTCCTCGGGGTCGCTCGGCGCCGATCCGGCGTGCACGTCGGCCTTCGAGTGAGCTACTGCGCGCGCACGCCGCGGATCACGTCGCGCGCCTCGTTGGTCATGGTGCCGATCGAGGCCACGTGCAGGTTCGCCGGGTCGAACACCTGGCGAGCGACGGCGCGGAGTTGCTTGGCGTCGATGCCGTCGAAGCGCGCCGCCTGGGCGCGGATCGAGCGCGGGCGATCGAACATGACCGCGCCACCCATGATCACCTCGAGCGCCTCCACCGAGTCGAGGGAGGCCTCGACCGCCCAGCGGTGGCGCATGCGCGCCTTCTCCACCTCGGCCTTGGTGGGTCCCTTGGCGCAGAGCTCGTCGATCATGGCGAAGATCGCGCGGACCACCTCGGCGAGCCGGGCGGGCTGCACGTCGGCGCTGATGTCGAGCGCGCCCACGTCGTGGAACGGCTCCCAGCCCGCCGAGCACGAGTAGACCAGGCCACCCTCGTCGACGAGCTTGTGATAGAGCCGCGTGCTCATCCCGTCGTCGATCACGCGCAGCAAGAGCTCGAGCGCGGGGGCGATCGGGTCGCGCTCGCCGGGCGTGCGGTACGAGATGCGCAGCTCGGTCTGGCTGCCGGGTGAGGCCACGTGCTTGCGGAAGCGCGCGTGCGCGTTCTCGAGATAGGGGATCGGCGTGACGCCCCGGCCGCGCGGCAGGCGACCGAGCGTGCGCGCCGCGAGCCGCTCGACCGCGCTCGCCTTGCAGCGCCCGGCGATGGAGAGCACGACGTTGCCCGCGACGTAGTGGCGCGCGAGGTGGGCGCGGAGGCTCGGCTCGTCGAACCGGTCCAGCGCCGCGAGCGGACCGGTGATGGGCATCCCGAGCGGGTGATCGCCGAACATGCACTGCCGGATGACGTCGTCGGCGTCGACCAGGCGACCGTCCTCGTCGAGGTGCTCGCGGATCTCCTCGCGGACGATGCCGCGTTCGGTCTCGATCTCCCCGAGCCGGGGCCGGGTGCAGAGGTCGGCGAGGAGCTCGAGCGTCGCGCCGAGCGAGGCCTCGGGGACGCCGACCGTCAGGTGGGTGTGGTCGCCGTGGGTCGCCGCGCCGAAGTCGCCACCGAGCTCCTCGAACGCGCGGTTCTGCAGGTGCGCGCTCGGGTAGCGCGCGGTCCCGCGATAGAGCATGTGCTCGAGGAAGTGGGTGATGCCGTTGTCGTCGAGCGACTCGTGTCGGGAGCCGACGCCGACGAACAGCCCGATCGCCACCCGGTGCAGCGCGGGCTGCTCGGTGATCACGACCCGCAGTCCCTCGCCGACGGTGACGACGCGCGGGACGAGATCCTCCATCGGCTACGGCTCTTCCGGCATCGGCGGCGGGCCCATCGGCTCCTCGGGCGGGCCGCCCGAGGCACCCGGCTTGGCCTCGCCCGTGTACTTGGGGTCGATGGTGAGATCGCCCTTGGGGAGCGCGTCGCGCAGGCTCTGCTGGAAGTTCGTGATCGCGTCTTCGCGCTTCTCGAACAGCAGGCGGCCGAGGTACCGCGGCTTGTCTTTCTCGTACTCCTCGTGGGTCGCCACGTGGCGGTCGCGCAGGACGAGCACCACCGTGTCCTTGCCCACGGTCAGCGCGGGGGCGATGGGCGCCTCCTTGGTGAGCTTGGCCGCGGCCTCGTGGATCGGCTTCGGATCTTCGGCGCCCGGGATCGGCGAGCCCTGGATGCCGAACGCGCCGGTCTCGTCGACCCGCGCCTTGCGCTCGTCGGACTGCCAGGGGGACTGGGTCTTGGACTCCTTGGCCAGGCCCACGAGCACGTCCTCGACCGCCTTGGAGAGGCGCGCGCGCGCCTCGTCGGCGGTGACCGCCGCGGTGGCGTCGACCTCGGACTTGCCCGACTTCTTCGCGTCCTCGATCTTCTTCTTGAGGCCGTCGTCGAGCACGACGGGGAGCTTGCCGACCAGGGCCGCCGAGAGGCGCGCCGCCGCGTCCTTGGCGAGGTCGACGCCGCGGGCTTCGCGGTAGAGCGGGAAGGCGACCGCCGCCGTGCCGTCGAGCTTGGCGAGCAGCTCGACGACGCGCACGCCGTCTTCGCCCTCGACGATCGTCGGCTTGCCGACCTCGAGCTTGCCGACCGCGTCCTTGAGCGCGGGCGGGAGCTCCGCGGGGAGCTTCCAGCCGAGGGAGCCGCCCTTGTCCTTGGTGGCGAGGTCGCCCGAAGAGTCCTTGGCGGCCTTGGCGAAGTCGATCTTGCCCTCGGAGAGCTGCTTCTCGAGGGCCTCGGCCTTCTTCTTGGCCTCGTCCTTCTTGGCCTGCGGGGCGTCCTTGGCGAAGTCGAAGTGGACCTGGCGCACGTCGTAGAGCAGCTTGGGGATGCCCGGGGCGAAGCCCTTCTCGCGGGCGTCGACCTCGGTCTTGTGGTCGGCGGCCCACTTCTCGATCGCCGCCTGGTCGGCCGCGACGAAGTGCTCGCCGAGGTACGCCGGCGAGAAGCGGACGTACTGCAGGGTGGTGGTCGCCGTGTCCTGCTTGTACTGCTCGAAGGCCTCGACGTCGGAGACGTGCACCCGCTGGGCGACCAGGAGCAGCATGCGCGCGGCGAGGAGCTCGTTGCGCTGGTTGTCGACGAAGTCGTTGGTGTTCTGGCCCGTGAACGCCTGGACGACCTTGTTGAAGGTGTCCTGGTCGAACGGCTTGTCCTTGGTGCCGAACTGGCGGAACCGCATGCCGTAGGGGTCGATGCCGAGGTTGCGCATCATCGGCCGCAGCGCGACGGGCACGGTGACGTACACGCGCCAGCGGATGATCTCGTTCATCACGTCTTCCTCGGCGACGCGGACGCCGAGGCGCTGCGCCTCCTGGATGAGGAGGGCGCGCTCGACGAGCGAGTCGAGGGCCGCCTTGTTGATGTTCGGGATCGGGTGCTCGCCGCCGCCCTGGAGCAGGTAGCGCTGGGTGCGCCACTCGGGCTCCTTGATGCAGGTGCCACGCACCTTGGCGATGCACTTGGGGATGAGCTCGGCGACCGGAGAGTTGCTGTTCGGCCGGAACTGGATGAGGAACACGACGGCGACGGCGCCGATCAGCGCGGTGTAGATCACCGACGCGAGTCCCTTCTTGCGGAACAGATCGAGCATGGGGGCGCGCGGTCTTAGCACGCTTCCCGCGAGGCGGCGGAGCCGCGAACCGCCCCGCGGCTAGCCGATCATCCGTTCAGCCACCGGCGGAGGAGATCGAGGGGCTGGAACTGCTGGTCTCCCGGCTTGGGCGGCAGCGCGGGCAGCGTGCGGGCGAACATGCGCAGCAGGGGCTGCACGACCCCGAGCGGGTCGACCTGCTTGGCCACGCGCGCGAGGGCGTTGGCGGCCCCGCGGGTGGCGTCGACCCCGAGCGGGATGGCCAGCACGGCCGGCACCGGGCTCAACACGACGTCACGCAGTCCGACGGCGCGAGCCCAGTCGCCGGGCGACGCCGAGGACAGGAGGGCCCGGAAGCTGGGCAGATCGGCGTGCAGACCGATGGAGACGGGGCCGTAGGTGCGCTCGACCGCGCCGACGAGGAACCGGTAGTCACGCCGGAACTCGCCCGAGACGAGGCCCATCGCGGACCGCAGCTCGGCGGGCCCGGCCACGACGTCGAAGCGCGCGGGCTGCACCCTCGAGCCCGCCGCGCGGCGGAGGACGAGCGCGGTGTGCAGCTCGCCGCAGTCGTAGAGCGAGAGCATCGCGCAGCGCCCGGCCGGGACCAGGGTGTCGATGGTGCGGTCGACCACCGCGCGCGACGGGATGGGCACCTGCGCGAAGCGCCGCGGGTGAGGGACGATCTGCCCCTCCTCCACGAGCTCCCTCAGGATCGCGGCGCCGAGGAGGGCCTGGGTCAGGACGTCGTCGCCGCGCCGGACGCGGGTGCCGAGGCGCTCCATCAGCTCGTCGAGCGCGCCGGACCGCAGCGCCCACGCCCAGGCGACGCCCTGCTCGACGACGATCTCCTCGATGGGCCGGGGCCAGCCGATGGCGTGGGGATCGAGGCGACCCTCGAGGGTGTGCAGCGCCTTGCGGACGCGCGCGCCGTCGTGGACCAGCACGAGGCCGCCACGGCGGTCGCCGGGTATCGCGCCACGGAACACTCCCAGCATGCGCGACCAGTCGGTCGGGCTCCACCCTTCGAAGCGCACGTCGGGGGTCAGCATGGCGAGCGACGCGACGGCGTCAGTGGCCTTCCTCGATCTCGTCGCGCAGGTGGTGACGGAGCTTGCCCACGAGCCGCGCCTCGAGCTGGCGCACGCGCTCGCGCGAGACCCCGAAGCGGTCGCCGAGCTCCTGCAGCGTGAGGGGCTCGTCCGGCGCGACCAGGCGCAGATCGAAGATCTCGAGGTCCTTGCCCTTGAGCGTGGTGCGGAAGCTCTGGAGCTTGTCCTTGAGCTTGGCGCTGAGCTCCGCGTCGGCCAGCATGATGTCGGCGCCGTCGCCGGCGGCGGCCATGAGATCGATGCGCGAGGTCTGCTTGCCGTCGCTGTCGCCGACCGGCGCGTCGAGCGAGGCCTCGGACGCGCCGAGGCGCACGTCCATCTCGGCGACCTCTTTCTCGTCCACGTGGAGGCGCTCGGCGATCAGCTTGGCCGAGGGGTCGATGCCGATCGCGAGGAGCTTCTGCTTCTCCTTGTTCAGGTTGAAGAAGAGCTTGCGCTGGGCCTGCGTGGTCCCGAGCTTGACCATGCGCCAGTTGTTGAGGATGTAGCGGAGGATGTACGCGCGGATCCACCAGGCCGCGTACGACGAGAGCTTCACGCCGCGCGCCGGGTCGAACTTCTTGACCGCCTGCATGAGGCCGACGTTGCCCTCCTGCACGAGGTCCATGATGTTCTTGTAGGCGCGGCGGTACTCGTAGGCGATCTTCACCACGAGGCGCAGGTTGGCGGTGACCAGGCGGTGCGCGGCCTGCACGTCGCCGGTGCCGTAGTACTTGTTGGCGAGCGCGAGCTCCTGCTCGGGGGTGAGCAGCGGGTGGCGCTGGACCTCGCGCAGGTAGGCCTGCATCGGGTCGTAGCGAGAGAGCGCCGCCTCGTTCTTGTCTTCGGCCGCGGCGCCCATACCGCCTGACACGGGGTTGGTCGAGTCGGTGCGCTTGCGGCGGGGCGGGCCGTCCTCGTCGTCCTCGACGACCACCGGCTCGTCGTCGTCCGGGTCCATGTCGGCGACGACCTCGGCGACGACCTCCTCCGGCTCGTCCCCATCCTCGCGCTCGTCGCGCTCCTCGCCGTCTTCCCGCCCAGCCGCGCCCTCTTCCTGGGCGTCGGCCTCGTGGGTCTCGGGGGACTGGGGCTTCTTCGAGCGCTTCTGAGCCATGGGTCGGTGGCGAGCCTGGGGGCGCGCAGGGGTGCGCCGAGGAACAACAGGAGGGACAGCGAGTGGGCTTGAGATGCTGCGAACCAGAGAGGGGCGCGGGTTGTTCCGCTACTTCGCGAGGCCGAGGATTCGACGAACGACCAGGGTGGCCCCGAGGGTCACGGCGGCCGCGAGCAGGAGCTCCCGGGGCCGGGCCTGCAAGAGCAGCACGACCACGACCCCGAAGGAAGGCAGCACAGGCCAGGCGTCGCGCCAGCCGAGCCGGAGTGCGCCCCGGGCGGAGAGCGCCAGGAGCGCGGCGGCCGAGGCCCCGTACTGGGCCAGGACGGCGACGCTGGAGAGATCGAGGAGCTCGGCGAGGGAGGACTGGGCGGAGAACACGGCCGCGAGGACGGCGGTCGGCAGGAGGGCCCAGGGGGGTGGCGCGGCCGACTGCACGTCGGCGCGGACGGCGGCGAGGTAGCGGGGCGTCATGGCGTGCATGCCCACGACGATCCCGGCGATGGAGCAGAGGACACCGAGGTCGACGGCGCGGGCCAGGCGCGGACCGCCGAGCGCCCCTGCGGCGGCGGGGATCGCGCCGTCCGAGACCACCGGCAAGACCCGCGTGCAGGCGAGGTGCACGACCGCGTAGAGCCCTCCGGCGAGGAGCAGCGACCCGACGGTGGCCCGCGGCACCGAGCGCTCGCCACCGTCGGCCTGCCCGGCGGGGAGCGGCACGATCTCGAAGCCCTGGAGGGCGAACAGCACCGCGAGCAGCGCCGGACCGAGCGGCGAGGTGGGCGGGGCGACCGGCGCGCGCGCAGGGGTCGCGAGGCCGAGGAACGCGAGCACCAGCAGCGGCGAGAGCTTGAGCGCCGTGAGCGCCGTCCAGGCCCACGCCGAGAGCGAGAGGCCCCGCGCGTTGACCAGCACGAGGAGCCCACACACCGAGACCGCGACCAGGGCGGGGTGCGCGGGCGAGAGCCGCTCGGCGAGGGCGCGCGTGACCGCGGCCGTGGAGAAGAGCGCGCTGACCCAGCACAGCACGGCGATGGCCTGCGCGAAGCCGGCGCCGAAGGCGCGCTGCGCGTAGAGCGCGGGGCCGCCGTCGTAGGGGAGCACGCGGGCGAGGCGGGCGTAGACCAGCGCCACCGGCACGCACGCCGCGGCGAGCGCGAGGTACACGAGGGCGCCCCGCGGGCCGGGCACCGCCGCCGCGACCGACTTGGGCGCGACGAAGATCCCGACGCCGACGATCCCATTGACGCCGAGACCGAGGAGCGTGAGCGAGCCGAGCGCGCCGCGCGCCTTCGCGGGCGCCTGGGACACGCCTCAGCCGACCGGGATGCCCGGCGGTGGGAAGCGGGCGGTGACCTCGGCGACCTCGCCCGCGATCTTCGCGAGCACCGCCTCGTCGGCGTGGGCGGCGACCGCGCGCTGGGTCCACTCGGCGATGAGCACCATCTCGGGCTCCTTCATGCCGCAGGAGGTGACCGCCGGCGTGCCGATGCGAACGCCCGACGGGTCGAAGGGCTTGCGCGGATCGAACGGGACCGAGTTGTAGTTGGCGACGAGGCCCGCGCGGTCCATCGCCCGCGCCGCGACCTTGCCCGGCACGCCCTGGGGGGTGAGGTCGAGCAGCGCCATGTGGTTGTCGGTGCCGCCCGACACGAGGGTGAAGCCGCGCTCGATCAGCGCCGCCGCGAGGGCCTTGCTGTTGGCGACCACCTGGTGGGCGTAGTCCTTGAACGAGGGCTGCAGCGCCTCTTGCGCAGCGACCGCGATCGCGGCGGTGGTGTGGTTGTGGGGGCCGCCCTGGAGGCCCGGGAACACGGCCTTGTCGATGGCCGCGGCGTGCTCGGGCTTGGCCATGATCATGCCGCCGCGCGGCCCGCGGAGGGTCTTGTGGGTGGTGCTCGTGACCACGTCGGCGATGCCGACGGGCGAGGGGTGCGCGCCGCCGGCGACGAGGCCCGCGATGTGCGCGATGTCGGCCACGAGGATCGCCCCCACCTCGTCGGCGATCGAGCGGAAGGCCGGGAAATCCCAGGTGCGCGGGTACGCGGTGCCGCCGCAGAACAGGAGGCGCGGGCGGTGCTCCTTGGCGAGCGCGCGGACCTCGTCGAGGTCGACCCGGTGGTCGTCCTTGCGCACGCCGTAGGCGGCGCTCTTGAAGTACTTGCCGGTGATCGACACACCCCACCCGTGGGTGAGGTGGCCGCCCGCGGGGAGGCCGAGGCCCATGACGACGTCGCCCGGCTTCGCGAACGCGAGGTACACGGCGAGGTTGGCGGGGCTCCCGCTGTAGGGCTGCACGTTGGCGTGCGCGGCGCCGAACAGGCGCTTGAGGCGCTCGATGGCGAGCTCCTCGATGGCGTCGATCGACTGCTGGCCCTCGTAGTACCGCTTGTGGGCGTAGCCCTCGCTGTACTTGTTCGTGAGCACGCTCCCGCTCGCCTCGAGCACCGCGCGCGAGGCGTAGTTCTCGCTCGGGATCAGGCGGATCGTGCGGGCCTCCCGCCGCTCCTCCTCGTGGATCAGGCGGGCAATCTCGGGATCGACGGTGCTGAGCGAAGGCTCCATGCAGGCCGCGTTAGCACGGCTATTCTCCGGGCGTGCAGCTCCCCACGATCCTCGCCACGGCCGAGGTGATCTGGATCGTCGCGATGACGGTCTGGCTGCTGCTCGAGCGCCGCTCGCCGGTGGCCACCCTGGCGTGGATCTTCGGACTCGCGCTCCTGCCGGTGGTCGGGCTGCCGTTCTACTACCTGGTCGGACCACGGCGCCTGCAGCGCAAGAAGATCCGCTACCGCGGCGCCCGCAAGGCGCTGCGAGAGGCGCTCGACACCGCGGAGAGCCTGCGCCTCTCGGCGCTGAGCGAGGACGTCTCGCAGCTGATGACGCTCGGCCTGCGCGCCTCGCACGTGCCGGTGAGCCGCGCCCACTCGGTGGAGCTCCTGGTCAACGGCCGCGCCACGTTCGACGCCATCGTCGCGGCCGTCGAGGCCTCCGAGCACCACGTGAACCTCGAGTACTACATCTTCGAGCCGGACCACGTGGGCACCCGCCTGCGTGACGCGCTCGTGGCGCGCGCCAAGGCCGGCGTCGAGGTGCGCGTGCTCGTCGACGCCATCGGCTCGCCGCGCGCCGACGAGGGGTTCTTCGCCCCGCTGGTCGCGGCCGGCGGGCAGGTCGCCTGGTTCAACCCGGTGCACCTGCTGCGCGGGCGGCTGCTCAACTTCCGCACCCACCGCAAGATCGTGATCTGCGACGGCGTGGTCGGCTTCACCGGGGGCATCAACGTCGTCGACTACCACCACGAGGACCACGGAAAGCCCCCGTGGCGCGACACCCACGTGCGCATCGAGGGCGACGCCGTGCGCGGCCTCACCGCCACCTTCTTCGAGAACTGGGCCTTCGCGCACGGGCGCGTCGGTGGCGACGTGTCGCGGTTCTTCCCCGAGGCGCCGCCGGGGAGCATCCCCGTGCAGATCTTCCGCTCCGGCCCGGACGAGGACGAGGCCGCCATCCACAAGCTCTACTTCGCCGCGATCAACGCCGCCGACGACCGCGTGTGGATCACGACGCCGTATCTGATCCCGGACGAGTCGATCCTCACCGCCCTGATCACCGCCGTGCTGCGGGGGGTCGACGTGCGCGTGCTGGTCCCCAAGAAGGGCGACTCCCGCCTGGTCGGCGCGGCCTCACGCTCGTTCTACGAGGAGCTCCGCGAGCACGGGGTGAAGATCTACGAGTACGAGCCCTCGATGATCCACGCCAAGACGGTCGTGGTGGACGACGAGGTCGCCATCGTGGGCACGGCCAACATGGACAACCGGAGCTTCCGCCTCAACTTCGAGGTGACGGCGGCGATCTACGATCCGACCACGGCGCGCGCGCTCGCGGCGCTGTTCACCGCCGACCTCGAGAAGGCGCACCCCGTCCGCCAGCGAGAGCTGCGCAGAGAGCCGGCGTGGAGCCGGCTGTTCGAGGCCGGCGCGAGGTTGCTCGCGCCGATGCTGTGACGCCGATGCTGTGACCGAGCGCGAGGTTGCTCGCGCCGATGCTGTGACGCTCAGGCCTTGGCGTCGACGACGGAGGCAGGGAGCTCCTCGAACACCACCTCGATGCCGAGCTTCTTGAAGAGCCCGCTCATCTCCTGCGGCGAGCGGAGCTCCGAAGCGGCGAAGCGACGATCGAGGGTCTTGGTGAGGTACGGCCAGAACCCGAGCTTGTCGATCGAGCGGAGGTCACGGGTGGTGACGCTCACGCGGACGAACTTGCCGAGCTCCGGCACGTAGAGCCGACGGCTCTGGACGTTCAAACGCTGCCAGCGCTTGGTCTTGATGTTCGAGTGCGAGATGTTCTGCGCTCGAACCTTGTGCTTGCCGGTGAAGTCGCTGCGCGCCATGTCGGTACACCCTGGTCTGAGAGAAAGGGGGGCGTACTCTAGGGGGCGATCCCCCCTTGGTCAAGGGGCACCCCGGCCCGGGCCGGGCGTCGGGTCCTGAGGCCTCATCCGGCTTCTTCGAACGCATCGACCGCGTCGCTGGCCTCGCCAGCTCCATCGCTGGTGTCCGCGGCGTCGCTCGTCGCATCGGTGGAAGTCGAGTCCGCCGCGTCGCGTGCGTCGGTGCTCGGCTTGGTGTCCATGAGTCCACTGTCGTAGATCGGTGGGTAGCAGCTCCGACCTGACTCCGGCTCGACGCGGCGACAGCCGGCGGCGGTCGGCGCGATCTCACGCACCGCGAGGACATCCGCCGCCGCGGGACACCTGCCTGACTCCGGCATGTCGCCACCGAGGTAGTACTGGTCGCAATTGCCACCGACCGGACAGCACTCCACGGGCGCTGACGAATCCGGCGAGCAACTCAGGAGCAGCAACCCCAGAACTGCCACAAGCCACGGTCCGTGACCCACGCGAACTAGACGCCGAGGAACAGGCGGTGGGCGAAGTTGCGCTCGAGGCGGGCGCGCAGGACCTTGTCCGCCGCCGTCTCCACGTCGTACTCGACGCGCTTGAACTCGAAGCGGCGGGTGCTGGTGTCGAACACGCAGTAGCTCGCGCGGTTGTCGTAGTCGCGCGGCTGGCCGACCGAGCCGACGCTGATGATGTACTTGCGGTCGGGCGACAGCGTGAGGTCGATCGCGGGCAGCTCCTCGACCTCGGTCTTCGAGAGCATGAACACCTTGCACAGGTGCGAGTGCCCGATGACCGTGAGGTTGCCGAGCTCGTCCCAGATCGGCAGACACTCTCGTGCCTGCTCGGGGGCGAAGATGTACTCGAACTCCTCGATGCGCACGGGCGACCCGTGGCAGAGATCGACGCCCGACTCCTCGAGCTTCTCGCGGTAGGGCAGGCCCTTGAGCCACGCCATGTTCTCGGGCGTGAGCATCGCCGCGTGGGTGTCGAGCGCGTGGCGCGCGGCCTCGTAGTAGTACGAGTAGTCCATGCGGCCGGCGACCGCGGCGTCGTGGTTGCCGAGGATCGTGAGCCGCGCG
Source organism: uncultured Polyangiales bacterium (assembly GCA_964624885.1). GTDB lineage: Bacteria > Myxococcota_A > Polyangia > Polyangiales > JADJMO01 > JADJMO01. Next base: position 30,034 of record CAZUZY010000052.1, read on the forward strand.
AGGCGCCGGATGATGTCCACGCACTCGTTGGGCGAGCCGCCGTAACCGACGGTGTCTCCGAGGCAGTAGAAGATGTCGATGCGCTCTTTCTTGTATGCCTCGAGCACGGCGGACAACGCCTCGTAGTTGGCGTGTACGTCGCTGAAGATTCCAAAGCGCATCGGCGGAGCCTTGGAGACTAGAGGGATACGCCTCGCCTCGCCAGGGGGTGCTCGCGGGGCTAGACGACGCACCATGTCGACCGACGAACCGTCCGAGACGAACGAGGCCCCGGAACCCGCGGAATGGGTGGTGGAACCGCCTCCTTCCCACGTCGGGGAGCTGGCCGTCGCCTGCATCGGTTATGTCCAGAGAACCCTGGGGGTCGAGCTGGACTTCACGCCCGAGACCCTCCCGTTGCTCGACCATTGGCTCCGCGCGGCTGCGGAAGAGCTCCGCGTCCTGCCGACCGACAAAGCGGAGGACCCGTACCTCGAGGCGATCGCCGCGCCGGCGGGCGCCTACCTAGGCGAGGTCGTCCGGCGCCTCGTGCCCGCGCGGTGGTTCGCCCCACCGGGCGAATACCGGCTGTGGCGCATCGAGCTGCACGACGTCTTCCTCTCGTTCAACCCGATCGGCGTCGCCCTGGAGGCCATCCAGGCCAAGGAGCTCGAGGGCTTCGGGGCGTTCTTCCGCCTCCACCCCGACGAGCGGGGCATCGCCGAGCGCGCGCTCGCCCACCTGCCCGAGGTGGAGGTCGAGGAGTATTTCGCCCCTTCGAGCCGCGTCGAGACCCTGCAGATCGTCGCCGACGCGATCACGGCCACCCACGAGGGCCCGCGCGCCTACGGCGACGACGACTACGGGCCGGTGCGCACCGAGGCGATCGGCGCGGCGCTGCCGGCCGGCCACGGCCCCATCGAGGCGTGAGCCTTCCCGGGCACGCCGACCTCGACGAGCGGCTCCACCATCTCGAACAGCGGCGTGCGCCACTCGAGCTGGTAGTGCGCCGCGCGCAGCGAGAGGGTCTGCGTGCCGTGGACGAACACGGCGACCCCGTCGATCAGCGCCACGCGCGGGAGCCCGACCGGGGCCCCGAGCTCGAGCGGTCCCGGCTCGCCCTTCGCGCGGAGGGTGAGCAGATCGGGCAGCGGCCAGCCGAGCGGCTCGGCGAGCGGCTCCACGACGAGCTTGCTGCCGCGCCGCGGGAACCCGAGCAGCGCCCGCGGGAACGGCGCTTCGCGGAGGCTCGTCGCCTCGAGCACGATCCCACCACCCCGCGCGAAGACGATCTCGGCGCGCGCGGGCACGCGGTCGGCGAAGCACGGCGGGCCGCCGAGGGTTTGCTCCGCGGCCACGAGCTCGAGCAGCGCCCTGCACAGCGCCTCGCCCGCGCCGTCGAGGCCACTCTCCACGGTGGGCGCGGGCGGCAGCGGCGGGACCAC